>CAVFLV010000001.1:0-27870 GCA_963623485.1 bacterium
GTACCCTGCGCTCCGCTACTCTCGCAACGACGGAAGGTCAGTCCGCTGCGTCGCTCGGTAGCCCTCGCTTAGTGCATTTAGCCAGTTATAGGCTCGGTGCTGGTCGTGCCGGTGGGGTTTTCCCGCGTATCTCCTTCCCCCATATTAGCATCATCAATAAAGTGGCTACGGCGCAGGTCACGGATGATGTCCTTCATCGGACGGCGGTTTTTATCGTCGCTGATGGCTTCTAGATATAAGTTATAATCCAGGTCGGCGGCCCGGAAGATTTTTTTGACGTATTTGTCGCCGTCTAAATGCTTAAAGAAGCCAAAATAGGAAATGATCGTTTTGTCTTTGACCTGGCCGTGGTGAACCTTATACATAGTGCGCTTCAATTTCTTTTGGAGGCGGTTCGAGGGGGAAGAGGCAGTCTATGTAAATCCGCGCGCCAAGGAAGGGTAGGCCCTTTTCTGCCGGTTGGTAGTAGCGTTTTACGGGGTGGAGGGTCAGCCCCATATACTGGAGGAAAACCTCCATTTTTTTTGACGTCGCGCTTGGCTTTTTCGTAATCTTCGATAGGGACCATGATGAAAAAGTCGTCCACGTAGCGCCCGTAATACTTATAACCGAGGTCGTATTTGACATAGCGGTCGAAAATGTCGAGATAGATGTTTGACGAGAGTTGAGAAGTCAAGTTGCCGATAACGAGGCCTTGGCCCGGTGGCTGGCAAAAGAGGCTTTTGGTCGGCGGGAGTTTGTCCCAGTTCGAGAGCGGGCCGCGTTTGATGCCGTAGAGCGTGCCTTTGCCCTCGCGACAGGAGTAGGAGTCGTTGATAAAGTGGTGGTCCCACCAACCGCCCTGGAGTTTGTAGAGCTTAAAATGGCGTGAACTTAAAAGCGATATTCAAAAAACCTAGGCGGGAACGAATCCAGACCTAGGCGCTGTACTTTAATAATACTCTACTTACCATAAAATGTCAATAGTTATTTGCGGTTTTGTACGCCTCTATAATCTCTTCGTCTCTGAGCGCCTGAGTGACATTACATTCGTCTACCAATGCCCTAGTTAATCTCTCACTAAACCCAACATAAGTGACATTCTTACCAGCTCTTTTTGCGCTCAGAATGGCAGGGATCAAATCCGTGTCAGAACTCACCAATATAATCCGATCGACTTCGCTTCTCAGCGCATCCTCAACGATACTAACAGCTACGCCAACATCAACGCCTTTTTCCTGATAGCGGTAATCTTTACTGCCGCAACTTTTACAAACGTCGCTATCTCTAATTTTCAATTTTCCGGCTTCGATATAGGTGATATTTTGTTTGGCGAGGCCATTGCGCACACGACGTAAATTATCAGAAAATCTGATTGACTTGTCTAAAATTTCTTGGCCGAGATCCGGACGTCGCTTAATCTTTGCGACCCCGAAGAACCGAATCTCTAGCTCTTCGCTCGGGAATAATTTTTCAAGCATCGGACGAATATCAATAGCATTAAGATCTTGTTTATCCATGATTAACCCGTGTTTCATCAAAATTTCGGAAGCCTTATATAAGAAATTCTGGCCGTCGATATACACGATATTCTTCACAAATTAATCATATCACGTTTATCCGCTTTTGTGTTTTGTTTTTTATCACTTTATTATCATAACATGACGTGGTAAAATAGAGATATGAAAATAACTATTATAGGAGCAGGGGCGTTTGGGACGGCGCTGGGTGGGGTGCTCGCAAGCAAAGGATTTGATATTGACTATTACGACACGCGGCTCGAGAAAGAACCTCTCTCGGTCGCGCTTTCGGGGGCGGTGGCGATGGTGCTGTGTGTGCCGTCGGCGTCGGCGCCGTATGTGTTGCCGCATTTGCCCAAGGAAGTGCCGCTGATAGTCGCGACCAAGGGGATTTTGACCGATAAGGCGCTGTCGGAGTTTTCTAATTGGATGGTGCTGTCTGGGCCGGGGTTTGCCGAGGACATTAAGCGGGCGTTGCCGACGCATCTCACGGCGACGGATGAGTTTGTGCGCGACATTTTCGGGACGGACTATTTGGATTTTGACCTGACCGACGACCGCAAGGGGGTGTTAATGTGCGGAGCCTTGAAGAATGTGTATGCTATTTGGGCGGGGTATTTAGATTTAAGGCCGGTTTCGCGCGAGCATCGGCAGTTTTTGCACCGAGCTTCCTTAGAGATGGCGGAGGTTTTGGAGTTTAACGGCGCGCGGGGCGAAACTGTACAGATGAATTGCGGAATTGGGGACTTAAAGATTACTTGTGGGTTGCCGTCCCGGAACTATGAATACGGGCAGAGGCTCCGGGCGGATATTCACGCGGAGCCGGATAAGACCGTGGAGGGGCTAGCGGCGATTCGGAGAATTCGTCGCGGAGAAATTGAGGTACCTTCGGATGCAGAGTATTTGAAAGAGATTTTGGCGGAAAGTGAAAAATGGAGTTAAATGAACAACAAAAACGGGCGGTGGAATATTTGGAGGGGCCACTTTTGGTGTTGGCGGGGCCGGGGACGGGCAAAACGCAACTGCTGTCGAAAAAAGTCGAGTATATTTTGAAAAATACGGACACTAATCCGGAAAATATTTTGTGTATGACGTTTACGGAGTCGGGGGCGCGGAATATGCGCGAACGGCTGAAAACGGTGATTGGCGCGGACGGGCGTAAGGTGAAAATTGGGACTTATCACGCGATCGGGACGGACATTTTGACGGCTTATGCGAACTATGCGCCGGAATATCCGCGGCGACTAGACGGGTCGATTGACGAGGTGCGCCGGTTTAAAATCGTGAAAGAGATTATGGCTGGGCTACCCGGGAATGACATTTTAAGAAAAGATAATGCCCGGGACGTGGTGTCGGTGATTTCCGAGGCGAAGGGGGCGGGGCTGAGCGCAGACGAATTACTAGTGATTGCCGAGAAAAATATCGCGGATTCGGCGGTAATTTCGAACGCGGTGACGCCGCTGCTTTTAAATATCGTGCCGCGAAAACTCGCTTTGTCGCTTCAAAATGCATATCAGCCGATCGATGAGTTGTTGGCTAGATATATCGAGAGGTCGGAGCCGATTGTGCAAAAAATTGAGCGGACGATTGTGAACTTGGCGTGGGAACTGCACGAGGCGATTTTGGAAGCGACGGAAACGGAAAAATTAAAGCCGTTGTCGAGTTGGAAAGATAAGTTTTTTGAAAAAGATGAGGCGGGCGGGTATCGGCTGAAAGACCGGGTGGCGAATTTGAAGTTGAAGTCCGTCGCGCGGGTGATGAAAACGTACAATGAGAGGCTGGCGCGCGAGGGGTTGTATGATTTTGATGATATGGTTCAAGAGGCGGCGAAGGTGCTGCGCGAGGATGCGGGGTTTCGGGCGACGATGCAGGAAAAGTACCAGTTTATTATGCTTGATGAATTTCAGGATACTAATCCGGCGCAGTTTGCGATTATTAAGGCGCTGACGGATTACGAAAAACCGCTAGTGATGGCGGTGGGGGATGATGATCAGGCGATTTATGAATTTCAGGGGGCGCTGTCGACGAATATGGTGGATTTCAAAGAACATTACGGCGCGGAAGTGATTACTTTGACCGAAAATTACCGCAGTACGCAGGAGATTTTGGACTTTTCGCACGAGATTATTAACCAAGCGACGGATAGATTCGAGGATAAAAAACTTACGGCGCACCGAGCGGGGGTGGGCGCGGAGTTTGGGCAAATTTTCGGGGCTGGTGGCGAGGCGGGGGCGAGTGGCGAGACTTTGGCCGCGCGATCGCAAATTCAGCGGTATGAGTTTTTGGCGAGTGATATGGAATACGCGTTTGTGGCGGACAAAATTGCGGAACTGGTCGCGGCGGGGGTTTCTCAAAATGAAATTGCGGTGATTTCGTACAAAACTAAGTATTTTTTGCCTTTGTTGCCGTTTTTGAAGGCGCGGCCGGGGATTAAAATCGCGTACGAAAAACAGGACAACCTGCTCGAGGACGAGCAAATTCATCAAATTATTACGATTGCGCGGTATATTTATGAACTGGCGAACGAAAAACGGGTGGATACGTCGATTTTGGAGATTTTGACCTATCCGTTTTGGCAGTTGCCGGTGCTTGAGGTGGTGAAATTGACCGGCCAGGCACGGCGCGAAAAACGGTCGGTTTTTGAGTTCCTCGGCGCGTCCGAAATTGCCGAAATAACAGAGGTCATGCGGTTCTTGGCTAATCTTACCGCGAAATCCCTTACCGAGCCGTTTGAAATCTGGCTGGACTTTTTGATTGGCGGGGCGGAACTGGACGGATTTCGGTCGCCGTTCCTTGCATATTATACTCGCCAAGGCGAATACGAGGCGTTTTCGTTGTATGAAAAATTGGCGACGCTCCGGGCGCGGATTAAGAGTTACTGTGGTGAGCAAAAAGTGCGGGTGAAAGATTTTGTGGCGATGGTGGATGATTTCGAGGAGGCGGAAATGCCGATTGCGATTACGTCGCCGTATCGCGAGGGGGTGGAGGCGGTGCAGATTTTGTCGGCGCACAAGGCGAAGGGGCTGGAGTTTAAATACGTGTTTATTATTGCGGCGGATCACCGCGCGTGGGGGGCGGGGAAGGGGAATAATAGTATGCTGAGCCTGCCGAAAAACTTGATGCAAATTCGGCATACCGGGATGACGGACGGGGAGAGGCTTAGGATTTTGTATGTGGCGCTGACCCGGGCAAAGGAGGGGTTGATTATTACCAATTCGCTGAAGGATTTTAGCGGGAGAACGTCGGAGAGGCTGGAATACTTGAATGAATATGACGAAAATGGCGTGGTAGTGTCGCCGTTTGTGCCGAGTGGGAGGGTCGAGACAATGTATGAAATGGCGGAGCCGGCGAAAGTCTCTGAAAATTTGAAGACGTGGATGGCGCCTCTCACGAAACTGACGCCGGAAATGCGGGAGTTGTATTTGGAACGGGTGGCGGATTGGCGGATGAGTGCGTCGAGTTTGACGTCGTTTATCGATATTGCCTATGCCGGGCCGCAAGAATTCTTTAAGAATTATATCTTGCGGGCGCCGAGCGAGTGCGAAACCGAGGAACTGGCGCTTGGGAATTTAATTCACGCGACGTTCGAGGCGGTGACGGTCAAGGGGCTCACCGACGCGGAGGCGGTGGAGTTTTTCCTTGCCGAACTTGAGAAAAAAGATTTGACTCTTGAAACGACGCAGGTTCTGCGCGAGCGCGGGCCGGTGATTTTGGCGACGGCGCTTAAGCGGTTCGGGGAAATTATCCGCAAGGGGCGGGCGGAAGTGAACCTTGCGCCGGAAAAAATAGTAGTGGGCGAAAATCCAGGGATTGTCGGTATGCCGGGCGTGCCGGTGACTGGGAAAATTGACCATATCGTGATTGATGAAAAAGCCAAAACTTTGATGATTTTTGATTATAAGACCGGCGGATACCATAAAGACAAGTGGCGGTCGCATGCGACGCTGTATAAATATATGCTGCAGCTCGGGTTTTATCGGTTGCTGCTTAAAAATTCGCAGGAGTTTAGGAAATATAAGATTGAAAAGGCAGCGATTTTGTTTGTGGTGCCGGATAATGACGGCGAGGTGCATATGCGCGAATACGAGTTTAACGAGGCGGACGAGGAAGAATTAGTGGCGCTGATGCACTCGGTGTACGGGTGGGTCAAGTCGCTGATGTTTATTGACGACCCGCGGGTTTTTATCGCGCCGGACAAAAATCGGGGGCTAAAAGAAATCAACGAGTTTATTACGCTTTTGCTTGCACAAAAATTCTATGAATGATATAATTGCGGTGTCACTTGAAAACGGGATACTAGTGCGTTTTTGCGCCAAAATCGTCTAGATTTAGCGGTAAAAAGCCCGATTTTATGGGTAAAAACGCAAGAGTTCCCTAAAATTAGCTGAAGAACATTACGAAAAGGGGGTGAAATGAGTGATTATTATCAGAGATGAAACGATGGGCGAGAGCTATACTTTCGTAACTACCGAGCAGGGCTATCGCGATGCCTACGCGACGATACGGTCGATCGAAAGCAAGGGCCACGTAGTTGGCGGAGACGTTGGTAAAGTCATGGCGTTTATCTATTGACCTTTACTAGGTCGCTAGACCATGCGTGACTAGGCTAGTCTCACCAACCTACTAGCCGTCCGCTAGCTCTACACGGCCAACACGGCTCAGCCAAATCGCAACTCGTAAACCCATTCGCTAATCATAGCGAACCAATCACTCAAAAACGGAGCTTATTGCAAGCTCCGTTTTTCCTGGGTTAAATTCGTTAGCGCTTCTTTTCTTTGACTTCGTTGCGGCCGAGATTTTTCTTGGTTTCCGTAAACACCACGTGTTTTCTAAGCACCGGGTCGTATTTTTTGAGCGACAATTTGTCCGGAGTGTTCATGGTGTTTTTCTTGGTGTAATAAGCTCGCACGCCCGATTCTTCAGAGACGAGACCAACCAATTTTCGCTTAGTGTTATTCTTCTTTGCCATAATTCCCTTAATTATATCACAGATGCTATCTAAAATCAACAGGAAAAAACGTGGTTTTCAGCCCTTAAAATGCTTGAATATAAATGTGGTATAATATAATTATTGAAGTCCTTGCAGGGCGCAGTATGTGCTTAGCGTGAGGACTTCTTTTTTTGTTAAGAAAGTTAAAAAATCCCGCCCAATTCGAGCGGGATTTTTTAGGGGGGCTAAAATGCTAAACTTTCAATTTTTTTAGACACTTCGCGAACATACGTTTCTATTTGTCTGCGCTTATAAATATAAACGTATGACGGGTGATGAATTTCGAAGATATGCGCAGAAACGGATATGTGCTCTTGAGTTAAGCTTTTTTGGACAAAATCGCCAACCCGCCCACCGAGTAGGAAGATCGCCTTTGGTTGATACTCTCTAAATTCTCGTATTAGCTCCGGCATTGCGGCTGCCATTTCGTCGGAATTGGGGTATCGCAACTTTCCGCGCTCGTCTATTGGGGTATATTTCACGAGATTAGTCCGATAAAAACCTAGGTGTTCGTGTCGAGATTCTATCATATCAATCACTTTTCCGCTATTACTACTCGAATCAAGTGGCAATAGCTGGTTCCCATTCTTGTCGTTTTTCGCAGACAACCCGACCCACATCACATCGATTTTGCTCATGCTATTATTTTAGCATATTTGTGCAAATCACGAAATCCCTCAAAGCCTCTTCGGGACATTTGCTGAAATTGCCAGCCGAAAAATTAAATTGGCTTCTCCCGTCCAACACGTCCAGCGCATCATCATGCGAGAAACTTATTTTTCGATGGTTTTGCAAAACTAGATTATACAATTTAGTCCCATGATACGGTCGAAAAATAAATGCACTCGCCCGAAATCGTGCGGTTGTATTCTTCGCGATTTGAGAGATTTTTTGAGCTAGCTCAAAAGTTTTTTGGCATTGATCAAAAGTTTCATTTGGAAAACCGTAGATAAAATACCCTTTAACATTTATGCCTACGCTCAAAATGTTTGTGATGACTTTTATTACATCCGCAATGTTGCCTTTTTTATTAATCATTTGACGAATTTGCTCATCGCCAGATTCAATGCCGATTTCGAGTTCTTTGCAACCGGACTCTTTTAGAGTTCTTAGCAGAGGCATTTCTATATTCTTCAAAGAAGCTACATGCGCCATAGCTCTCCATTCGTATGTAAAATTATTGAAAATCCTGATTGCTTTTTCGACGCTCGTCCGATTCTTCAGGAACAAGTCATCTAAAACTCTAATATCTTCTACTTCAGGGTTCAGTTTAGCTATCGTCTCTAGTTCGTGTATAATCGCACGCTCGCTACACTCGCGAATCGATAAGTGTCGATTTAACGAGCGCGCTGCCCCACAAAATGCACAATCAAAAACGCATTCCCTAGAAGTGATTATTGATGCTTCTTTGTGGCCGAATACGTTTACGAGAACTCTGTTTTTAAATAGTTCTCGATCCGGCGACAAAAGCGACAAATCGTGAGGAAAATAAATCGATTTGCTGTCGACCATATACACTACGCGTTCTTCGCCACAGGTACAAGATGGGCATTCTTTTATTTTTTCTCGTACAATGTTTGGTACAATATAATCACCTTCGCCGATAACGACGGTAATCCTATTCTTCGTCCTAAAACTCAAAATTTCTTCATATAGTGCTTTTGTGCTTCTGCCTCCCACTATAAAGTTAGCGTTGTTGGGATACCCTTCAATGATCTCTTTAACTAGCTCAAAATTTACCGAAAAAATATTGATACCAATGAACTTAGGGCGTTTTGATTGTATATGTGTAATTATTTCTGACGTCGTTAAATTATCTAAAACACAGTCTAGAAGCTCGACTTTGAAACCTTTTTTCTTTAATTCATTTCCAATGTAACCAAGCCCAAAAGGTGGCAAAAATTGCTCATCATTTTTTACTTTCCGATTGTAAAGTGGCGAATTTATCAATAAAATATCTAACATTTTACTCCCTCCTTGTTAAAGAACGTATTGTTTTACAATATCTTTATTAGATATACACTATTTTGTTGTTTATGTCAAGCCAAGCCTAAATTCAATATCGCGCAGGACGTTCATGAAATACATGAAGCTTTCATATGGCGAGGCGTAGGCGGAGAAGTAGGCGTGGACGTCGCCGTCGTTCCAGTATTTGGTACACATCGAGTAGGCGTGGTCGGAAGTGGTGAGGTGGCGCCAGTCGGAAATCAGGGCGAGGTCGCGGGAGTTTAAGACTTGTTCGCGGAGAGCAAAAAGGTCGTGCATAGCGGAGGTTTGCATGGCGTTGGACGCCCAGGCGGAAAGGTCGCGCTCGGTGTCCGCCCAAGTGACGATGCCGGGCATGGAAATTTCGTCCTGCGGGGGTTCAAGCTGGGCAGCTTCGGAGACGGTGACGAATTTGTTTTCGTAGGCGCCGAGCCACGAGCTGATAAATTGGTCCATAAAATCGAAAATGCCGGTGTCTGCCCATTGGTGTTCGCCAAAAGTTTCAAAATCCATGAATAAATTAATCAACGGACCGCGCAAGCAGTCGTTATTGACCCAAGTTTGGTATTTGGGCACGGTGAGCGGCCATTCGGCCCAACCGCGATTGGAAAAACGGAAGGCGATATCGTCGGAAAGACGATAGTTTTTGAGCAAAAGTTTTAAGTTTTTGCAGCCGACCGGGCGATAAACGTGGTTGGGGCTGCGCCAGCCGAGGATTTTATCCCAACCTTCGGCAAGAATGGCGGTGTAGCCTTTTTCGTCTGCCCATTTGGCGAGCTCGTCGTTGTAGGCGAATTCGGTGTTGCGGAAAACCCGCGGAACTACGCCGAATAAATTGCGGATTTTGACGATATGGGCGTTGACTTGGTTTTCGAATTCTTCGCGGTCGTAGAAAAATGCCAAAGAATGATAAAAAGTTTCGCCGACGATTTCGACTTTGCCGGTCGCGACCATGCGCCGGATTTGTTCGATAAGGGCGTAGTCCCATTTTTCGGCCTGCTCGAGCCAGGTACCGGTGATGGAAAAAGAGACTTTAAAATCGCGATGGGCGTGGAGATTTTTTTCGAGTAAGTCGAGCATTGGGTGATAACTTTTTGCCGCGACTTTTTTGAAAATGCGCTCGTTGGACTGACGACCGGAAAAGGCGTCTTTGAAATAATTGGAATTATTGCCGACATCAAAAATCGAGTATTCGCGATAGCGAACCGGTTGGTGCAGGTGTAAGTATAGGCAAATTGCTCGCATTATGAATTCCGATTATGGTTAATAGTTTTATTATATACGCGCAGGCACTTTTTGGCAACTTTTTCCCAGGAAATTCGGTTGTATTCGTGTTTCACGTTTTCGACTAAGGAATTTTTGAGGGCTTGGCTTTTCGCGACATTCACAATTTCGTCGGCGAGTTTTTGAGTGTCCCAAAAATCGTATTTGAGAGCTGACCAGATAATTTCAGAAACGCCGGATTGGTGGGTGAGGATTAGAACGTCGCCGTGATGCGCGGCTTCGAGCGCGGTTAAGCCGAACGGCTCGGAAATAGAGCTCATCACAAAAATGTCGGACAGGGAATAAATGTCGCGCAGTTTTTGCCCGCGAATAAAACCGGTAAAAATGACGTTTTTCGCAATACCGAGCTCGGCGGAAAGATTAATTAATTCGTTGCGCTCTTCGCCGTCGCCCGCCAAAATGAAAATTAAATTCGGGTCTTTCGAGACGGCGAGCTGTGCGGCGCGCAAGAAATTTTCCAAACCTTTTTGGACGGTAAAACGCCCGACGGTCGAGACGATAGTATGGCCGGAATGTTTGAGACTTTCGATATAATGATAAACTTCGTCATTCAAACGATATTGGTCGGTTTGGTAATTTTCGTCTAGCGAATTATAAACGACTTCGATTTTGCCGAGCGGAATGTGATATTTTTCGTGAATAATATGTTTGGTGGTTTCGGACACGGCGATAATGCGATCGGCGAGGGTTAGGCCCTCGTATTCGATTTCGTGAATTATGGGGTTGCCTGTGTGCATGCCGGCACGGTCAAACTCGGTCGCGTGGACGTGTGCCACGAGCGGGGCGCCGAATTTTTGCTTGGCGAGTATGCCGGCCTCGTACGTCAGCCAATCGTGAGCGTGGACGAGGTCGGGATGGTGAGTTTTTAGGTATTCGCCTAAGAATTCGCAATATTGTTTTTGGACATCGCGGATAGAAAGCAGGGGTTTGTCGGTATTTTCGTTCGGGATGAGTTCTTCGAACAGTTGCATTGAGGCATACGAGCCGCCGCCGTAGCGATAAATCGGGTCAAGTTTGGTCGCGGAGACAATGTTCATGAAGTCCGCGTCGTCGTGCTTGGCCGAATATGGCACCACAAAATCGATGTCCGCGCCTTCACGCGCGAGCGCCCGCGCCATGTTTAAACAAGCCACGCCAAGTCCGCCACTATTATGCGGCGGAAGTTCCCAACCAAGCATGAGTATTTTCATCATATATTATTTTAGCATATTTTGGCGGATTTGTGGTAAAATATAATTAGAACTTTAGGGGTTTAGCTCAGTTGGTAGAGCACTGGTCTCCAAAACCAGGTGTCGTAGGTTCGAGTCCTGCAACCCCTGCCATTTTTTTTACTCTAGAAAATTTTTATGAGCTGAGAACCTTCGGAACTGCGTAAACGTAGGCTCGAGCCCTCTGCCCCTGCCATTTTTTGTTTTAAAAAAAGTATGATATAATGGAGCTATGATGGAAGGTAATAAAGCTAAACCGCGAGCGCTGATGGTATTTGGTGCGCCTTGTAGTGGGAAAACGACTTTTGCGGAGAAGTTCGGAAAAAAATTTAAATTGGCGGCGTTTGATTTAAATGCGTTGAAAAAAGAGCACGGGTTTTCACACCAAGAACTGCTAGTTATTTTGGAGCAGATTTTGAAAACTCAGCAGACAATTATTGTCGAAGGGGAATTAGATACCGAAAAAGAACGCATTGAGATGCGGAATTTGCTACGTGAACATGGCTACGAGCCGGCGCTGGTTTGGATCCAGACCGACATTGCGACAATTCGCACGCGTCTGAAATCGCGATTTAAGTCCGTGAGCAAGGCCAAAGATTTTTACGAAACGGCGGTGGCGACGATTGAGGCGCCAGGCGAAAACGAGCACGCGATTATTCTTTCCGGCAAACATACTTTTGACACGCAGGCGCGTCATGTTGTGGCGGGGTTAGCGGACCTAGTGGCGACTAAGTAATTATTCGAAGGCGCGGGACTTCGTGGCGATGAAATGATTATTAAAGTGGCGAAGTAGTGGTAAGATGATTATTAAAGATGCGGAATTTGGCGAGGTGGTGGTAAGAAAATCCCCGTTAGTGCGGGGAGTGAAGTTTTCGGTTTCGACTTCGGGGCGGCTCGCGATGAGTGTGCCACAGTATACTTCGGAGTTTTTGGCGAAAAGGTTTTTGAATACTAACCGGACGGCAATTCGTGAAAAATTACCACTTAAAAATCCTGCCGAGCAAAAAGCGCGAGATTATCAGAAAAAAATGTTGATGAAGAAGGCGCGGGAGTATTTGCCGTATCGATTGGAGTATTTTGCGAAGTTGTATGGCTATAGTTATGATAAGTGTCGGCTGTCACACGCGAATACGCGGTGGGGATCGTGTTCGTCGAATCGGACGATTTCGCTGAATATTGGACTAATGAAAGTGCCGGAAGTGCTACGGGATTATGTGATTTTACACGAGCTGGCGCATTTAAATCATATGGACCATTCGAAAGAGTTTTGGGCGGAAGTCGGGACGCACGACCCGGAATACAAAAAACATGAAAAAAAGTTAAAGTTTTTTTCGCCCGGGCTGTAAAATATGCTATAATTGAAGCATAAGGAGGAAGTGTGGAGATTAGGAAGCGGTTTGACCGACGCGTTTGGTTTACCGTGTTTACGGTGGCGGTGACCATTATATATATAGTGGTCGGATTGCAGTCTGCCGAAGCGGCGAACTACCAAATCTCCACCGTGCTCTCGATTCCAGCGGTTGGGCTGAAATCAGATGTAACGGAACTAAGTTTAAACGGGCGACAACTGCCTACGCCCGACACGATTGTGGGTAGCTACTCGCAGGCCGAGAATAAAACGCTCCTAATCGGACATTCGACGACGGCATTTACAGAATTATATCGAACAAAACTCGGTGATACGATTTATTATAATGATGGGGTTTATCGGACGGTAGAGATTTTGAAGTTGCCCCGCGGGCAGATTTCGATGACTAAAGTTTTGGCGGCAGCCGAGGAAGAGACTTTGATTTTGATGACCTGCGCGGGGACACTATATAATGACGGCGATGCGAGCCATCGGTTGATGGTAATAGCAGTTAAAGAATAGAAAAACCGCCAAAATATAGCGAAAACTGGAAAATTTTGAGAATTTTTGGTGATTTAGCGAAAAAATGAGAAATTTTTAGGCTTGTTTTTGCAGATGAATGGCAAATCCACCGCCTGGAGCAAGGTAAAGGTCGAGAAAATCGGTGGCGCCGACGGTTTGACTTACGATTTCGATGCTAAATGGGTTTTCGCGATAGTGTGCGTCGGGCGCGTCGCGATAAATTGTGGCGGTGTAGGCGCCGGCGCCAAGAAAACTAAGGTCGATATGAACATGGCGCGAGAATTCGTTAGTTACTCCGCCAACAAACCAGTCGTCGCCCAAGCGGTCTTTTCGCGCCACGACATAATACTCACCGATTTCCCCCGCCAGCGGAAGAGTTTTTTCAAAATTCGTCGGCACGGAGCGGATGAACTTAAATTCGTTCGGGAAACGTTCTTCGTAAATAAACGGTCGGTCCGCCGCCATTTGCATGCCGGAATAAATTGTCACGAAATAGGCCAGTTGGCGGGCGAGTGTGGTCGCCATGCGTTTGACGCTGTTGGTTAAATCCAAAATCCCACAAGTGTAGTCCATGCCGCCGGACAACAACCGAGTGTAGGGCAAGAAGCAAGCGTGCGAGGGCGAAAGCGCGCCACCTTCGTATTCTTGCCCGCGCGCACCTTCGCGAGTAAGCAAATTCGGAAAAGTGCGTTCGATGCCGGTGCCTTTAATCGGCTCGTGAATGTCGAGCATGATTTTTTTCTGGGCGGCGAGTGCGACAGTTTTTTGATAATGATTAACGCCGACTTGGGAATGATGAAATTCGCGCCGACCGCGAATCATCATCATCGAGCCGGCATAGCCACTTTTGATATAATGAATGCCGTTCGCGGCGTAATAATTATAGGCGGCTTCGAGTTGTTTTTCGTAATTATCGACAAAACCGACAGTTTCATGATGGCCGACGAGCTCGATATTGTGATTTTTGGCGTAGCGCGCGACTTCCGGCAGATCAAAATCTTGCGTGGAGGTGGTGAATTTGTTGTTGATGCCGTTTTCTAGCCAGTTGCCTTCCCAACCCTCGTTCCAACCCTCGATTAATAGCCCGCGAATACCGAGCCGAACGGCGGCGTCGATATATTCTTTGGCATGTTCGGTGGTCGCGCCATGACGCTCGCCCGGCGCCCAAGTCCATTCGCCGACAAACATTGCCCACCAAATGCCGATAAATTTCAGAGTTTCGACCCACGAAAAATCTCCCGCCGGCGGATCGTTCAAGGCATACATTAAACGATTCGTGGTTAGCTCGATCGCCGAATCCGCGACCATAATCAGCCGCCACGGAGTTTGGAACGGCAAATTCACGTGCGCCTTGGTTTGGTCGGCGAGCGGAGTAATGTCGGAAAAGAGCGCGCGCCGGCTGTTTAGTTTTATTGTCATCGAACCGTAATTGTAAAGCGCGGCTTCGTGAATTGAAAGATAAAAACCGTTAGGAGTTTTTAAAGTTAGCGGAGTGTGGACGGAGTTTATTAAATCATAAACGGCGGTTTTTTCGTAGTTGTATTCATAACGGTCGGGTTGGTAGGCGGGAATTTTCCAGGCGGTAGTGTTTAAATCCAGCGCGAATTCGGTAAGTTCGTCTTTGATCGTGATTTGAGAAAACTTCGGCTGGGGCGGGATTTCGTAGCGAAACGCCACGCCATTATCAAACACGCGAAACCGCAAAGTAAAAATCCGCGCGGGAGATTTTTTCTCGGCAAAATAGAAAGCGACTTCGGCGTAATTATTCGGAATAAACCGGTCCTCGCCCCACGGCAGTTCAATAGTTTCTTCGCGTTTAGTTTTATGCTCGCGAATAAGTTTGAGATTTTCGCCGAGCGGGTCTTCGCCACAAATCGCAATGCCGAGCCGGGACGGCAAAATCAGCGGTTTGCCGTTTCTAGATACCGCGTAAGTTATGCACCCGTTTTTTAGTCGGACCCTACAGCAAAGTTGTGCATTCGGCGAATAGATGTCGCGACTAAATTCGGTGCGACTAGACAGAGTTGCCCACTTGAACATAAATCAATTATACCATATAATATATACATGACGAGAAGACGAAATTGGGTCGGGGGTTTCTTAGGGGGAATTATAGCATTTGTAGCGGTGTTTGGGCTGGCGTTTTTTGGCATTCAGTTTTTCACCAAAACCGGAGTGTTTAAGGTGCCTGGGGTGGTGGTGTATGACGAGAGTTTGAACACTACAGAGCGAGAGGTGCTAGCGCGGATTTTTACTGACGAGGTTGAGCTAGATAAAAATGTGACGATTTCGGCAAAGAATTATTTGACCGCGCCGGAATTAAAGGACGGTGAGTTTTTGTATGAGATTTTGGTGCCGGTCGGGGATTTTTATAGCATCGAAACTAATGTCGCGGCGGAGGGCGCGGGGGAGTTGTTGGAAAAAGCTGGCAGAAATTCAGAAACGGCCGAAAATATTGCGACGGGCGAAGTGGACGCGGGGGGAAATGCCGAAAATAGTGCCGATATTAAGTTAATTAGCGTGGCGGATTTGGATTTTTCGCAGAAATTACTCAGCGTGAACGGGCATTATTATTTGGACGAATTTAGCGAGGGCGCGATTTATCGGGTGGTGAGTTTTGAGTCGGAAAAGTTTGACGAGGAAATTAAACCGCTAGTCGAAAAGGATTTTACTAAAACTTGGCCGGGGAAAGATTCGGTTTTGACCTTTGCGCAGACTGGCGTCACAGCTTTGTCACGGGGAATGAACGAAAAATTAGTAGCGACGGGTGGCGATGCGACGTATTTTAGTGCCGAAATTAAAGATTTTCTGTCGAGTTTTGATTTGACGCACACCTCGAACGAGTCGTCGTTTTCGCAGTATGCGAGTTCGCGAAATATTTGTTCGGACACGCGGTTTATTAATACACTGACGGACATTGGGCTAGATATTGTGGAGCTGACTGGCAACCATAACCAAGATTGTGGCGACGAAGCGGCGGAAAATACAATTGATACTTACACGGAAAATAATATTCAGATGGTCGGCGGGGGCAAAACGGCACTTGAAGCGGCAAAACCGTTAGAAATTGACGAGAAAAATACTGGGATTACATTCCTAGCGTATAATTTGTCGACCGGCGGAGCGACGGACGATGACACGCCAGGTGCGAACCGCTATAACGAGGATAACGCCGTGGCCGAAATCGCAGCGGCAAAGGAACGAGGCGATTTTGTTATCATTGATATTCAATATTACGAATGCAATGCCTATGCCTCGACCTATGAAGACCCGGCTTGCGACTACGCCAACTCGGCGGCGGGCGACCAAGTGGGCTTTTTCCGGCATTTGATTGACCTAGGCGCGGATGTCGTGGTGGGAACCAGCGCGCATCAACCGCAAACTTTCGAGCTATATGGCGACGGGGCGATTTATTACGGGCTAGGAAACTTGTTCTTTGACCAAGTGTGGTGGCCGGGGACGACACGAAGTTTGGTGCTGGGGCATTATTTCTATAACGGAAAACTGCTACAAACTAAAATCACGCCGACGGTCTATGGCCCAGAAATGCAGACAAAAGTAATGGATGAGGAGACAGCCAAATGGTTTCTAAATCGACTGATCAGCGTGCGTCCGTAATACTTTTGATTACTTTTTTGCTACTGATTATCGCGATTGGCGGGCTGAGCGTAAAATTATTTAATGAGCGAGCGGAAAAACTGGAGCGAGAGACCGGAACAACAGAGGTAGAAGCGGATTCAAGCGCGTCGGAAATTGCCGACGAAAACACAGAAAATGAGGCAAAATTGCCCGCGAAAATCGATTTTCAGGGCGTGATTGAAAGTTGGGCGGCAGAGGCTGGCGGCAAAAAAAGTGTGGTGATATATGACCTGGACCGAGACGAGACCGTCGGTGAATATAATGCGGACGCGACTTATAATACTGCGTCGCTTTATAAACTGTTTGTGGTTTATGAAGGCTATCGACGAGTAGAAAACGGAGCTTGGCAGCGCACCGACCCGGCAGGGCAAACTGGCAAAACGATTTTGCGGTGCCTGGATCTTGCTATTCGCGAGTCTAACTCGCCGTGTGCGGAAATGTTGTGGAGTTTAATCGGGCATGCTACGCTCGACGAAATTATCGCACAGGATTTTGGAATTGTAAATTCAAACATTTCGGCGCTACTATCGACCCCGACCGATATTGCCAAAATGATGCGGATTTTTTACGAACATAACGAAATTAAAGACGAGGAGCTAGTCGCGACAATGAAAGATTCGTTTTTGAACCAACCGGTTACAACCGACGACTGGCGCAAAGGGCTGCCGAGCGGGTTTCCGGCGGACGTGAAGGTATATAATAAAGTCGGCTGGGACTGGAACGGTAAATCTTGGAACGTATATCACGACGCGGCGATTGTGGAGTTCCCGGAACAAAATCGGCATTTTGTGGTCGTGGTGATGACCAGCGAAGTGGCGAACAAGAAAATTGCGGAACTCGGCACGCTGATTAGTGATACGGTAAAAAGTAACCAATCTTAAATAAGTACGAACGGCAAAGACTTTGGCGCGCAAAACTTTATTTCAAGATGAATTTAGGGAAAAAGCAATTAGTAGGTGCTGAAGAACTGCGACCAATAAGTTTTGTAGTCGCTGTCCATGTTAAACACAAAGCCGACGGAAAGTTTGGTGTATTCGGGGTTTAGAATGTTGGCACGGTGGGCTTCGGACCCCATCCAGAGCGCCACGGTGGTCGCAGGCGAAACGGCGGCGTTGCCGATGGCGAGGTTTTCGCCGCTCACTCCGCCCGAACTCGGCGCCTTGCAGGCGGTAGACCAACTCGAACCGTCTGGGCGAGTGTGAGCGTAGAGAGTTTGGGTCTCGGCGGCGCGAGTATCGGCAGCCTCGGCGCAAGTTTCACCCCAAGACAGTTGTGATAAGTTGTTGCGCACGCGGATTTTGTTGACCAGAGTTAAAACTTCGTGTTCCCATTGTTCGACCGGAGGTTCGATGACCGTGACGACGATACTGTCTTTGCGTTTGCCGTCGTAGGTGCCGGCGGTGATAGTGGTGGTGCCGTAGCCCGAAATCACCGGATAACGACAGGTGTCGCTACTGTAACCCAGCCAAGTGCGGGCGGTATTATAAAAACCCGAAATCACAGTTTGGTCGGAGGTTTGCCAATACATTTCGCCGAGACCCGACAGTCCGCCGCCGACACAGATATCAATGTCGGGCGTGCCGTAGATGACGATAGATTTTTCGTTCCAGAGTTCACCACTAGCAACTGGGGTGCTGTCGAATTCGTGCGAGGAAGTCGAGACGTAATCGTCGTTGGCGATAACTTCGGTATTATCGACACTAGAGAGGTCGGTGTCGGAAGTCGGGTCGAGCAAAGCTACGGCGCTGGCGTCGTCCTCGACAATGTCCGAACGCTCGCCGACCATGCGAAATTCTAAACCGCCGTTTAACCAAATCGCACTAGCGATTAACACTCCGGCGATGAGGACTGCCGCGGCGTTGATGGACAATAAAATCGTCAGCTTGGAATTGCGTGGCGAATTACTTTCCATCCGCTAAAGTATCCTCTCCTTGTGGTTTTTTCTCGCCGGAAATGAGAAAACGGGTGAATTTGGTAAATTCGTTCATCGCGGGAGTGAGCGCTAGGAAAATCAGAATCATGATGAAGTTCAAAATGATAACTTCGAGCGACGGCGTGGCGCCACGGAACAGCGCGGCAAACACGATGGCAAAAATCACCATATAAACTACCGCAATAGACGTAATAATCACGACGTAGGACAAAATCTTGATCCAGCGCGAAGACAGACTAAGAATACGATAGCGCAAAATGGTGTAATAAAAAGCGATAATAGTGGTCGAAATTGCGACAGGCCCAATCCAAATCAGACTCCAATCCCACAACGGCATGATGAGGTCAAAAATTAGTGCCATGGTGCCAGAAATTGCAAAGCCGATGAGCAGTACTAGGTCCGCACCGCGTTTTTTGGGCGAATGGGAGTGCATGATCTGGCGCAAAAGGGTAAAAATCACTGTCGGCACCAGTAAACAGAAGAATACAATATAGGCGATATAAAATGGCCCGATATTGGTGACGAGGCTGTTGCCGTAGCGAGTCAAAATAATGTCCGTATATAATAGGGATGGGTTAGCAGCGAGGCAACTCGCAAGAATAATTCCAAAAATCGCGAATACCGAGGTGGCGATTTTGCCGTATTTTTGGTGCCAGGCGATAAAACCGAGCAGGGCAACGTCGATAAAAATCGCGCTGATATAAGTCCAGTTGACGTGCCAGTGCATGCGTTCACTCCAGTCCGGCTCCGCCATCATGAAAATCCCAATCGAAACCGACCAAACCGTCGCAAAAATCGTGGCGAGAAAGAATCGGGCCGCCCGAGTGCTGTCTTTTTTGGACGCACCAAAAAAAGTTGCCACGCCCGACAAAAAGGTCAGGACCGAGACCACGACTAATAATATAACAATGAGTTGCATGAAACCTCCTTTGTATTTTTATTATAACATAAACACCACGATTTTTAAGATTTTTTAAGCAAAGTATAATAAAATATAATCATGAAAGACCAACAGATTTTCGACCGAATAGAGAAAAAGTATCTCATCGACCAAAATCAGAAAGAGCAGTTGCTTGGCGTGATTTCTAAAAACATGCGCCCGGATGATTATTTTCAGTCTGAAATTTTTAATATTTATTTTGATACGGACCAGTTTGATTTGATTATTCAGTCGATTGAGCAGCCGATGTTTAAAGAAAAATTGCGCGCGCGCAGTTATGGTGGATATAATAAAGTGTTTTTTGAGATTAAAACTAAACTGTGTGGCGACGAAAATAATGTCGGCTATAAGCGGAGAATGAAAATTTCAAAAAAAGATTATTTGAAAATCGTGAAAAATGGCGCGAAAATTGTGGATTTGATAGGAAAAAGTGGGACAAAAACGAGCGCCGAGAAAAAACCGAGCATGAATGATTTGCGGATTGCGGAAGAAATCGACTATTTAATCGGTCATTTTGGGCTAAAACCACAGATTTTGGTGTTTTATGAGCGCGAAAGTTACCAGGGCGAGGAGGGGCTTCGGATTACGTTTGATGAAAACTTAAAATATCGCACTCAAAATCTGAATTTTGCCAAACGGAAAGACGACAAGGTCTTTTTTCACGACAAAAAAAATATTATAATGGAGATTAAAGCACATGAGGTGATGCCGCTGTGGCTAGTGAGAGCCCTATCCGCGGAGAAAGTTTATCCGCAACAATTTTCAAAGGTTGGCAAAATTTATCAACAAATAAGAAAGGAAGAACAACATGTTTAATACTATATTTGACAGTACGGCAACCGGGATGAGTATCCCGACGGCGCTGATTTCGGCATTAGCGGCGCTCGCGCTCGGGGTGGTGATTGCGTTTACGCACAAGAAAACTGCGCGCCAGACCACGAAAAGTTTTTTGGTGACGCTCGCGGTGCTGCCGCTGCTCGTGATGGCGGTAATGATTATGATTAACGGCAACCTCGGGACGTCGATTGCGATTTTGGGGGCGTTTTCATTAATTCGGTTCCGCTCGGTGCGAGGCGACGCGCGGGAACTGCTCGGGATTTTTTTCACGATGATGGTCGGGTTGGCGCTCGGAATGGGACATCTCCTGTTTGCCGTAGTGATGACTGCGATTGCGGTGGTTGCGATTGTGATTTTCTCGAATACTAAGATGTTTGAGCCGAACAAAAATAATCGTTCACTGAAGATCGTAATTCCGGAGGATTTGGATTACGAGGACGTGTTTGGTGAGATTTTTAAGAAATATACGAAGTCGGCGGAACTGGTGCAGACCAAAACTATGAATATGGGGAGTTTGTATAAGTTGACTTATGATATCACTTTGAAGCACGGGGTGCGAGAAAAAGATTTTCTTGATGCGATTCGGGTGAAAAATTGCAATCTCAAGGTGTTGTTGTCGCAGCCGGAGCTAGAAAAGGAGATTTAAATGACCGCGAAAAAACGTCCTGAGGCAAAGAAACGGCAGGGGGACGCGGCGAAAATGGCGCAAGCGAACAGTCGGCGAGGCGTCATAGGAAAACCGGCGCGGGCGAACAGTCGGGAAGGCGTCATAGGAAAACCGGCGCGGGCAAAAGCGCAGCGAAGTGGGCGGAGGCGAGTCTGGCGTTTTCTCGGAGGCGTGGGGATAGTAGCACTTATTGTTGGCGTGAGTATCGGGGCGGTTGTTCTAAATATTAATTCGGCTGTAGATACGGCGGAAAAGGTCGCGAACGCGATTATCACCGATAACGGGGACTTGAAAATTGATTGGAGTCGATACGCGACTTATGATGTCGCGCTGGATCAGTCGCTTGAGATTATCCACCCTGGCACGTATCATTTGACGGGCGAAATTGCGGACGGGATGATTACCGTGTCGGCAGGGGACGGCGTGGTGCGATTGGTTTTAGATAATGTGGTGATCAAAAATTCGAGCGGGCCGGCGATTTTGTGCGACTCGGCGGAAGATTTGGTGATTGAACTGGTGGGCGAAAATTATGTCGAGGACGGAGCAGAGTATAACACCGACATTGACGAAGATGCGCGGGGCGCGATTTATTCCAAAGATGATTTGACTTTTCAGGGCGACGGCAAGTTGACGGTGGTGGCGAATTTTGAGGACGGAATTGTAGGCAAGGATGATTTGAAATTTAATTCAGGAACTTATGAAATTACCTCGGTGGACGACGGAATTCGGGGGACGGATTCTGTGTATATCGTGGGCGGAGACTTTACGATTAATGCCACGGGCGACGGAATTAAGTCGACCAACGAAACCAAAACCGGCAAAGGGTTTGTGCTGATTGAAAATGGAAACTTGAATATTAAGTCGGGACTAAAAGGGATTAAGGCGAGCCGAACTATTTTGGTGTATGCGGGCGAGATTAATATTAATTCGTATGATGACGGGGTGCATTCGAATAATTATATCGGCATTGTTAGTGGGGATTTTACGATTAATTCAGGCGACGATGGGATACATGCGGACCGGGAGCTGATTATTGACGGCGGGACGGTGAATATTACCAAAAGTTATGAGGGGCTCGAGGCGCAAGCGGTGACGATTAATGGCGGAACGATAAAAATCATGGCGACGGATGATGGGATTAATGCTGGTGGCGGCGCGGACAGCTCGTCGCAAAATCGTGCCGGCGCGAATCCGATGGCGGGCGACGAGAGTTGTATTCTTGAGATTAATGGCGGGGAAATTTATATTAATGCGGCGGGGGACGGCGTGGATAGTAATGGATATTTGTATTTCAACGGCGGGACGGTCGTAGTGGACGGCCCGACGAATAGTGGCAACGGGGCGCTAGATTCGGGGATTAGCGTAGTGATGCGAGGCGGGACGGTGATAGCGGTTGGTGCGAGCGGTATGGCGGAGACGCTTGGCGCGAGTTCGAGCGTATATAATATTAGCGTGTATTTTACAGCGACGCAAACGGCGGGGACGACGATTGAAATTCGCGATGCGGGCAGCAAAACAATTTTGACGCACACGTCGGCAAAAACTTTTGCGCATCTCGCAGCAGGGACGGAAGAGTTTAAACTTGGCGAGACGTATACTATATATATTAATGGTGAGGAGTATCAAACTTTTACAATTACTGGCACGACGACAACCGTGGGGAGTTCGAATGTAAACCAACATAATATGCCGAGTCGAAATAATCGGAATGGGCAGACGGGAGGACAGAACTAAAATGGCGAGCGGGAAAATAGCGTCCGAGTGGCGAGCACGCAGTTTAATAATAATCGGAGGACAAAAATGAGAATTTTGTATGTAGAAGACGAAAAGTTTTTAGCCGAGGCGGTAATGCATCTTTTGAAAAAGGCGAAAATTGACGTGGATTATGCCGCTGACGGGGAAGAAGGGCTGGAGCTGGCGCTGAAACCGAATTATGACGTGGTGGTATTAGATATTATGCTACCAAAAATGTCAGGGCTGGAGATTTTGCAGATCATGCGCGAGCGCAAGGTGAAAACGCCGGTGATTATGCTATCGGCGCTGAATGAAGTGGAAGATAAAATTAAGGGTTTGGAACATGGGGCGGATGATTATCTCGCAAAACCGTTTAAGACGGCGGAGCTAATTGCGCGATTGAAAGCTTTGGCGCGGCGACCGGCGCTGATTGCGATCGAGAATTTGGAATTTGAGGATTTAAAATTGGATTTACGAAATCGGACTTTGAATGGCGTGGAGCTGACCGACAAAGAGGCGGGGATTATGGAAATGCTAATGAAAACGCCGGGGTTGGCGACGACGAAAGAGCAGATTTTGGCGCACGTTTGGGGCGCGGATGCGGAATTTGAAGATAACTATGTCGAGGTGTACGTGTCGTATCTACGCAAAAAGATGAAATCGCTCGGGACACGGGCGGAAATTAAGACGATTCGTAATTTAGGGTACAAATTAGATGTTTAGAAAACTCAAAAGACGGTTGATATTGATAAATCTCGGGATTACCACGACGGTGCTGGTCGCAACTTTTACGGGGATTTATCTGTCGGCGACGTCGGCAGCAGATAAACGCCCGCCAATTGCCGAGAGCAAGGTCGAGACGTTTTCAAACGATATGGAGCGCGTGGTGCGAGTGTCGATCGAAGAAGAGAAACGTGCAGCGGCTGATGATTTACTCCGGATGTTGATCATTGCGGGGGTGGCGATCGAAATCGTGGTGGCGGTGGTGTCGTATTTTTTGGCGGAAGAGGCGGTGCGGCCGGTCAGCGAAGCCTACGAGGCGCAAAAGTTGTTTATCGCCAATGCTTCGCACGAAATTAAAACTCCACTCGCGGCGATTTCGGCCAATCTCGAGGCGGCGGATATTCAAGGCAATAAATGGATTAAAAATATCGAGACGGAAACGGAAAAATTGACACGGCTGAATACTGATCTTTTGACGCTGGCGCGGACGGATTTGGTGACGACGAGTGAGGAGCAAATGGTGAATATGAATGAGCTGGTCGCGAAGGTGGCGGAGAGTTTTGAGCCGAGACTTATGAAAATTGATTTTAAGAAAAGTATAACTTTAGGTAACGACAAGGTCAAAACCCACCCCGAGGACCTCGAGCAAATTTTAAGAATTCTACTAGATAACGCGATAAAATACTGCGACACGAAAATTCGGTTGAAGGTCGAAACGCATACGCTATCGGTTTCGAACGATGGCGCGAAAATTAATGCGAATGAGCTTGAACATGTGTTTGAGCGGTTTTACCAGACCGATAAATCAGCAGAAGGCGTCGGGCTGGGGCTTTCGATCGCGAAAACTTTAGCGGAGCGGAATGGCTGGAAACTCACCGCAACGTCGGACAGGGTGACGAAATTTGTTTTGAATTTTTAGCGTTTTTGTAGCGCCGGTTTCTCCGGAATTAATACGGGTAGTATTGAGAGTTAAGACGACTAGTGGTGATGCTCGTGATGATGGTTATGGTTGTGTGACTTAGTATGGGCAATAGGATGACATTTTTTATCGTCGCAAGTTTCGCCTTTTAGCTCCAGCTCAATAGTGGAATGGCCAACATTTAAAGTTTTTAATTGGTGTTTGATTTTTTCTTTAAGTTCGTGACTATATTCGGAGACAACAACGTGGAGCGTAGCGTAGTTATTGAAGCCGTCGATGCTGCGGACGTGAATATGATGAACGCCGAGCACGCCGTCGATTTTTAAAAGTTCCCGTTTGATTTGGTCGAGATTGATATTATCCGGAGTTTTTTCGAGGAAAATATTCAAAATCGAGCGAAGGTTTTTCAGAGCGTTATAGAGAATAAATAGCGCCACGCCGATGCTCATCAGCGGATCGAGAATACTGATGTCGGTGAAATTCATGATAATCGCGCCGATAAGTACCACGACCCAGCCAAGCACATCTTCGAGCATGTGCAAATTAATCGCCCTTTGGTTGAGCGAGCCTTTTTCGTGAGTGGCGAAGGCGGCGATAGAATTCAGAACGACACCAAAAATCGCCAGGATAATCATGCCGGAATAATCGACCGGTTCGGGATGAAAAATGCGCTGAATAGCGCCGGCGATAACCAAAACCGAGCCGACGGTCAAAATCGTAGTAGTGATGACACTGCCTAGGACCGAGTAACGCAGATACCCGTAAGTGTGTTTTTTGTCGATGCCTTTTTTGCTTTTGCGTTCCAAAAAATATGACAGCCCAATCGAAAGTGCGTCGCCGAGATCGTGGATTGCGTCGGACAAAATGGCGACGGAGTTCGTGAGCAGCCCGCCGAAAAACTCCAAAATGGAAAAAGTTAAGTTTAATATAAAAGCAATAAGAATATTGCGAGAGGTTTTCATAAAAGACCTTTCTGTAGATATTAAAAATGATCAAGATTTAAAAAAAAGGCTCAGTTTTTGCAACGCTCAGGCTAAAGGGGGATTGCTAGATATCCTTATTATAACACATAAACATAAAATATTTCCGTTTTTATTTTGTCTTATTAGCTGGTAATAATGAGCAAAACACAATTTGCTATTGACTTTTTTGAATAAATGTTTTAATATTAACTACATAACGTATTTTCGTTCGAACATTAATAAGGAGGTGTGGATTCATGGATTCACAAAAATATCAAGAAACTTTACATTTTTGCAAAAGTTTTTTCAAGTATGAACTGGGCGGACTAGAGATAAAAACATTAGTCCTCTTTGGTTCCGCTGCTTATTCTGGATGTTTTAATATTGGGACATCGGATTTGGACATAGTAGCGTTAACGAACAGGGCAGTAGCTGATAATCTGGATGGCATAGTGGAAGTCGTTCGCTATCGCTTGAGAAGCATCGTCAAGGAATGGGTAAAATACCCGCATGTCGTAAGAGACGGTGCCGGCAACAGGGTTGAGTTTTCAATAATTCACCAAGGCACTGTGCTCGATTGCAAGATTACAAGACCAGTCTTGCCAGCTTGCGAGGAACTGAAACATTCTGCAGTTTATGACTCGACAGATATCGTAATCGGTGCGATTGTTCGAGACGGCATTGTTATTGCTGGCGATAAGTCGGATTTGGACAAAATGTCGCTCAAATATTTGCCGTATTACGACGATACAGTTCGCAATAAACGACTTCAGACGATCAAGGATTATCTGGCGCCAAAAGAAGCCTACATCAAAAACATGCTCAAAGATGACCAGTCGAAGGCTATTGAATATTTTTTTGCATATCGGGAAATGTTTTTGAAGTGGATATTCTGTTATTACAGATTCTTTCCAGTGAGTCTAAATAAACATCTTGGCTATCAACTTGATCGGCTCATGAATTCAACAGAAGACTATGTCTATCTCGACTTATCCGACAAGAGAACTTTGATGCTAGAATGGCCACACCCGATTCATGTGAATATTGCAGCCTTTTTGGACCTATACGACCATTTATGTGGCCAATGGGAACAGTGGGAGCATAAAGCACATTAAAAAAATGGCGCCTGTTTGGGCGCCATTGTTTTTTATATGATTTTATTTTTTATTTCGAAGAGCCTCTTTTTCCATTGCTCTATCGTACATATCTTCCATTAAATCTGGCTCTACCGTGATCGCCATTTTTGCTTCTATTAAAGCCCTTGCAGATTCGTTATATTGAGCTACGTTCTTTTTGACCGAACGTTTCGACAGGACTAGTCTTTCTGCGAATTTGGGATAGGATTTTAGTTTTGAAATATCTTCGGCGATATTTCCACGTTGTTCAGAGAGTTCCTTCAAAAGTTGTTTGTATCTACGTCTTGCCAAAAAATATTCCCTTAAATCATTGTCGGTCAAAATGCGGACGCTATCCCTCGTCATAAAACCGGTCCCAACATAAAGAACTGCCTGAACTACGGCGACAATCAAATTGGAAAGAAACTCCTCTGAACCGAACAATTCACTGGCGCTCATTCTGCCAGCAATAACGCCATCTAGACCCCCTCCAACTAAGCCGGCCAACAATTTAGCCGCAACGAGAGCAATCCCAGAGCCCGCCCAAAAACCATAAGAGACATATTCGCCAACTTTCGTATAATAGCGTCTGTTGCCAAATTGAAAACCGACAAACGCCATCGAAAAGAAACAACCGGCACCAACAATATAAGAAATAATTGTAGCCGTAGTAGGATCCAAATCACGACCCAGAGTTTCCAATGTAGCATTGAGAAACATCGCATCGACAACCTCACTTAGTGCGCCTACAGTTACGAAAAATATAGCCTCCCACGGAAAACGAACCCCAAAAATAGTTTGTTGTATTTTTTCATACGGGGTATCCGCAACCTCACTCGAAGTTGTCGTGTCCGTTTCTGGGGATTTCGTATTTTTACCCCTCAAGTTGCCAAAGTCAACCACGGGGCGCTGAGCGTCCGTAGTCTCGTTTTTGCGCCTGTGTCTAAAAATATTCATTCGTTCTCCTTTTCAAAATTATTCCAATTAATGCCGGCTGGCAATTCGTTAATTTGCTCGAGCAACGCCTCGGAATCGTCATAGGTTCCCGCAACATCTAAATTTACATTTGAACTCGGGTCTAGTTTATTAATCTTTTTCCTTAGGCGCCAATCGACTTCTTTTATTTCCTCAATCAGTTCTCTGTATCCAGTAAATTCCGCCTTGATATCGCCTAGTCCTTCTGCATATTTTTGGTCTACAATATTCTGTTTCCTGGAAAAATAAGTATCAATATCAAAATATTCTTTATTAAACTTAGCATCAATATATTTATGACAGTAGAATAATGCCTGAGGCTTAGCTGTTGGTATATCGCCGGCTTGCTTGATCGTGTCTTGTTCTAAATTTGTCAATTTTTTTACGACTTCGTCCTGCATGGCGTCAAGTTCTTTTTCAGAAACAATTTCTTTGGGCAATGCATCTAAATCTCTCCAGTCGTAGTCGGCATCTTCATCTTTTTTTCGTGTGAAAAAATTAAAAAATTTCATTTGAGCTCCTTTCTTATATTATATTGTTAATGTTGGTATATTAGCTTTCGACATATCGACTATTGTGTATTTTAATC
>CAVFLV010000002.1:0-22780 GCA_963623485.1 bacterium
TTTTTTCAAAAAACTACGTTGTCATTATAACATATTTTTTGGAGATTGGCTAGAGTTGTTCTAAGTTTACCTCTCAACCAAATTGCGCATAACTTTTACTAAAAACTTAGGGAAGCCCAATTCGCGTCCGAATAGCCAAATTTTGGTAATGGCCTGTTGTTCTCTTTCATGATTGAATTGTTCAGGTAATCCGCTTGAATTTGCCAAGTTCCATTTTTGCCTGGTATTACGAAACCTCCCCATAATTTCAAATCTATATGTTCTCGGAGATATTTTTGCAGAGCATTCGCCTTTTGTTCTGCGTTTTTGTCCTCCGCTGTAAAGCCCGACTTGGTATCGAAAATTCCGACAGTGTCGTCTTTAAATTTTATGATATAGTCCGGATAAAATGCCGAACGATGGCTCACCGCTTTTTCGTCCAGCTCCCAATATTCGATTGCAAAATATTTCCTGCCCCTGTCGCCATTTTTATACCACCACAGCACTTGATCGTTATGGTCTATGTATTCTTCAAATTTAACTTCTGTGCTTTGCGGAGCATTATTTTTGCGAAAATAATCATTATAAATATTTCTAACCGTGGGAATTTGTGTGGAGTTGTCCGAGAATTCATCTGTCTCTGGAATTTCAAAGTCAAACCTTTCTTCTTCGCGGTCGCGTCGTTCTTTTAGTTCTTGTCGGTTTACTGCACTATATCGGTCAATTGCGAGTCCGAACAATTCTTTCAAAATTTTTTGATTCGTTTTTGAACAAACAAAAATTCTCTGAAAATCATAATCGGTGAAACCGCCCCTACCAAAAACATTTCGCAGTGCGGTGTATACCACACTCCTGGACCTGGCAAAGTTCTTGAAGGGCTCGATATATGTCCTGAGAATTAGATTGAATACATTTTCAATCATCATATCGTCCAGTTTCAATTTGATGACTCCGTCGGAATTAAATTCCCCGCCGACAATCGTATCAATGTCCGTTAAAACTTCATCCGACAACACCGGCACCGTAAGTTCTTCGTCGTAGACTTCTAGCTTCTCGTCAATCTTTTGATAGCAATCCTGCTCGGAGTCATTGTCGGCAAAATCAAAAGCCTGCGTCAGAACATCTTCAAGAACGAACCGGAACGAAGCTTTAAGATCGCCATAATCGACACGAGACAGAAAAATGCTGTCTGGCAGAACGACTAAATCATTTTTGAAAAGTGTGTCGATGTGGGATTTTTTGTATTTGATGAGGTTTCGCATTGGATCTTTGGTGTCAGCGTCAATTTTAATGCTTTCTAAATCCGTATAAACGTATGCCGTGTTTATCTCGTTATCCGAATAATGCTCCGCTTCTGGCATGCGCAAGACACGGCCAATCGTCTGAATTTTGAAAGAGTCTGACTTTATATCGCGAAGCATCAGCAATACTTGCGCTCTTGGGCAATCCCAACCGAGAGCGATGGCCTGCTTGAAAATTAGAACTTTGACCTGGTTATTTAAGTCCTCGATATGTTCTAGATTTTTCTTTTCATTAGACAGCCAAACCGCTAGATTGCCATATTCGTAGCCGATACCTTCGTCTAAAAGTTTTTCTTCGATTAAATCGCGATATTTTAAATCTAGGTCGGATGCGGTTTCTTTGTCGTTCGGTAGCTGGATCAAAAGAAGTGTATTAATATCTTTTTTCATTTTCTGATACTTCTCGGCCAGATAATCTTGTTTTTTCAAGGCTTCGGCGATGAGGTTATCGATTACGGTCTTATCACTATCGCCAACATTCGCGAGGTCGTTATTGATGATAATTTCTTGTTTGATTAAGCCACTTTCTACAACATCTTCGTATTTCGTTTCTACGGTCGCCTTTTCTTTTGGGGTTGC
The DNA here is from genome assembly GCA_963623485.1 of bacterium. Taxonomy (GTDB): domain Bacteria; phylum Patescibacteriota; class Saccharimonadia; order Saccharimonadales; family Saccharimonadaceae; genus Nanosyncoccus. The sequence continues at coordinate 1,860 of CAVFLV010000002.1, forward strand.
GGACATCTGAATGATCAGCGTCGGCTTGACGATTTCATCGACAAATCTCCGACTTTTCTCGCCAAAGAAAGTTTGGTGGCATTCGTCAACGATTAGAATAATTTTACCGCCGTTCTCGCGTGTGGTGTTTAGGATATCTTGCAGGTTCGCCTGCTCGCCTTGGCGGACGGCAGTATTCGTCCAGTCTCCGGCTTTTACGCCTTTTTCTGGAATGTCTTTGTTTGCCGTGGTGTTTAGCTTTTCCCAATTTGAAAACAATATCGTGTTCGGGGCGAGCGGTTCATTCGTTAGTCCATCGTCGATATTAACCAACGAATACACGTCATCCCTGAGTTCATTTTTGAGTTTTTCATAGCTTTGAGAATGGAGTTTTACTGGGGCGAGCCAAAGAAAGACAAAATATTTATCAGTAAAGAATAATTCTTCCGGCAGGCGACGCAGGGTTTCCGTCATCATTAGGGTTTTGCCGGAACCGGTCGGGGATTTGAAAATAATGTTCGGGTCGATTTTTGCGCCGGAATCGATGGCGGAAATTTGTGTCCTAATTATGTCCGTCAACTGCGAAACGGCGTCTTCTTGAAAATCTTTGAGATTTCTCATTTTTTACCTCCAAATAAGCGTTTATAAACTTGCAAAATACTTTCCGGAATCGGAACGGCTTCCCATTTTAAGTTGGTTTTTGGGATTTCGTCGGTGAAGGCTGAAGTATCGCGAGAGTAGGAAAAAATGTAGAGTTTCACGATTTTTTGCTCGGTATTTAAGCTCTCGATTTCCGCCCAGGCTTCTTTCATTGTGAATGGATCAAAAATTATCGCGACGAATACGTCATTTGATTGATAATATTTGTTGATGGATACGGAATTTAATTCTTCGTAGGCGTCTTCACGAATACGAATCATGTCGGCGGAACGATCGACGAGCTTTTGGCGGGTGGCGTCGGTTGAACGTTCCCTCTCCACGAAGTCGGTTTTGAAATAACGCAGGTTCGCTGGGATGCCGTCGGAATATTTCGTGCCGTCGATACGGGTTCCGGTAATGACGGTTTTGACGCGCGGATAGGTGACTTCCTCGGCAATTTGGTTTTCGTTGTTGGTCACGAGGATGAATTTGCGGTTTCCACCGTCCTCTTTGTTGAGCTCCAATACCGCCTGACCGGTCGTGCCTGATCCGGCAAAGAAGTCGAGAATGGTCGAATTGGCTTTTGCACTTTGTTCTATCAGAAATCGAACTAGCTCAACTGGTTTTGGGAAATCAAAAACCTTCTCGTTATTGAATGCCCTCATCAGGTCTGAGGTGGCTTTTCTAGTCTGGAATGTACCAATCTGTGTAGTTATTGGCAATGAGTCGTTTGTGTAATCATTGAAAAATTTTTTTTGGAGAGGTGTACCTTTTTCTGTTTTTGGAAAAATAACTCTCCCGTCTGATATCATTTTTTCTATACTATCTTCAGAAAAAGCCCATGCCCTAAAAAATTTATTGCCTGTTTTTGGGTCTTGTATTTCGAATTTTTTCTTAGAAATAGTCGAAACCAGTGCTTCTTTTCTCCATAGACCACGGGGGTCATTGTCTGGATTGCTAAAATCTGACGTATCGCGAATTATCCCCTTAAATTTGAACCGAGCACCTGATTTTATATACGTTAAAACATATTCATGAATACTGGTGATCATCCTAGTTGGCGGAACGCCTTTCCCCGCATTCTTTGTGTTCCAAATTAATGGCGCTATATAGCTATTTTCTCCGAAAATATCATCACAAAGTAGTCTCAATTCCGCCTGTTCGTTGTCGTCGATTGAAATAAAAATCACTCCGTCATCGCTGAGGAGATTTTTTGCTAGCTTCAGCCTTTTCTCCATGAATGATAACCATTTGGAATGGCGAAAGGAATCTTCTTTGTCTATGAATCTGTCGTTGTAAACAAAATCTTTGTTGCCAGTATTGTACGGCGGGTCGATATAGATGACGTCGATTTTCCCGGCGTGCGTATAATTCAAGACCGATAGCGCGTGGTAATTGTCGCCCTCGATCAGTAGATTTGTCGGGCCGTTTTGGTCGAGCGAGATATTTTTTGCTTTGACTTCTTCTAGGACTGGGAGTTTTTTCTTACAATCTTCAGCGACCTTTTCTGGCTTGTCCTCCCAAACCAATCCGAATTTTTTCTGTCTTTTCAAAGAATTGATGATTTCGATCAATTCCTCGCGAGAACACTCGTCTAGCGATTTTCCCATGGTGTCGAAGCCCTGTTTAATTTTGTATTGAACAACAGCGCTTCTTGGCCTAGACACAAAAATGTGCGGCCGTCATACACGCTGTCGTTCAAAACTTTTCACACAATCCAGGGCTTCGACTCCTAAATATGCTAGTGCAGACAACCGCACATTTAAAAAGTCGAAATATCCTAAAAAATAATTTAAAGGAACCCTGTTTCGCGAAATGTTTAAAAAGTTTTGAACAATTCTATTATATCATATTTCCGCTTTAGTGGTGAACCTTATACGGTTGTTGGGATTTAAGGGATTTAAAAGAAGTTTTATTGGGGGTTGTATGATATAATGTAAGTAAACAAGGAGAAAAAATGAAAGTATTGTGTGTCAATGCGGGGTCGTCGTCGTTAAAGTTTCAACTTTATGATATGCCGGCGGAAATTTCAATTATTAGTGGTTATGTGGAGAAGATTGGGGCGAAAGACAGTTTTTATACCATCAAGCACGAGGGCAAGAAAAACGAGGTTAAGCGCGAAATCAAAGACCACGCTGAGGCGGTGAAAATAATGCTCGAGGAGCTTTTGAACTACGGGGTGGTGAAAGAACTTGAGGAAATCCGAGGTGTGGGGCACCGCGTGGTGCATGGGGGTGAAAAATATGCGAAATCTGTGGTGATTACGGACGAAGTGATTAAAGATATTGAGGAATTTACGAAGTTTGCGCCGCTGCACCACCCAGGAAACCTTGCGGGGATTCGTGCGATGCAGAAGGCTTTGCCGGAGGCGACGCAGGTGGCGGTGTTTGACACGGCGTTTCACCAGACGATTCCGAAGGTGCAATATATGTATCCGGTGCCGATGGAATGGTACGAAAAATATGGGGTGCGAAAATATGGTTTTCACGGAACGAGCCATAAATACATTACCGAAGTGATGCAGAAAAAACTCGGCAAAGAAGACGTAAATTTGATTGTGTGTCATGTTGGGTCTGGGGCGTCGATTACGGCGGTGAAAGACGGCAAAAGTTATGATACGACCATGGGGCTGACGCCGCTGGACGGGCTGATGATGGGGACGCGGTCGGGTTCGATTGACCCGTCGATTATTAAATACATGATTGACGAGGCCGGAATGACCTACAATAAAATCGATGAGGCGCTGAATAAAAAGTCGGGGTTGCTCGGGGTGTGCGGGTTTAATGATAACCGCGACGTGGAGAACGCGATTGCCGAAGGCGACGAGAACGCGCGACTGGCGCTCGACATGTACGTTGACCGAATTGTGCGCTATATTGCGGAGTACTATTTGGAACTTGGCGGCGAAGTGGACGCGATTGTGTTTACGGCCGGGGTGCTGGAAAACGGGGCGGAGACTCGCGAGTCGATTATCGAGGGGCTGGCGCCATTTGGAGTGAAGCTTAACGCCGAGGTAAATAATGCGATTGCGAGCTTCAAAGAAATCACGAGCGGGATTATTACGACCGAGGATTCGACAATTCCGGTGTATGTCGAGCCGACCAACGAAGAAGTGATGATTATTCGCGACGCGTATAAGCTTTGCAAATAGCCTTTAGCCGCGTGCTATAATAATATTATGGATGTCAATGAGTTAATCGGCGATTTTTTGGAGCATCTCGAGGTTGAGAGCGGGCGTAGTAAAAAGACGATTGAAAATTATGAGTTGTATTTGGTGCGGTTTTATGAGTTGGCGGAGGAGATTTTGGGCAAAAGTGGGGTGAAGCCTTCTGAAATCACACAAGAGTTGTTGCGTAAATATCGGCTGAAGTTAAATCGGTATGGGTCGGAAAATGGAAGTGATGATTTGAAAACGATTACGCAGGCATATCATTTGATTGCGCTGCGCGGATTTTTGAAGTATTTGGCGCGGCGAGGGATAAAGTCGCTCGACCCGTCGTTGGTGGATTTGCCACATGTGATTCGGAAGCAGGTGACGTTTTTGCATTACGACGAGGTCGAGGACATGCTGAACGAGATTGACCTTTCGACAGAGTCAGGGCTAAGGGACCGGGCGATTATTGAACTGCTGTATTCGGGAGGACTGCGGGTTTCGGAACTGGTGGGACTAAATCGGGATTCGATTAATCTTGAACGGCGAGAGTTTATGGTGCGGGGAAAGGGTTCGAAAGACCGGCCGATTTTTATTTCCGAGACTTGTGCCGACCGGGTGCGGGATTATTTGGACGCGAGGACTGATTCCCTGCCGGCGCTGTTTTTGAACAATTCGCGGAATTTGCAGGCGGTAGATACTTCGGGAAATTATCGGCGAATGACGGCGCGATCGGTGGAACGGATCGTGGAAAAATATGCACGACTGGCGGGGATTACAAAGCACGTGTCGCCGCACACTTTGCGCCATTCGTTTGCAACAGACCTGTTGATGAACGGGGCGGACCTACGGTCGGTGCAGTCGATGCTCGGGCATGCGGACATTTCGACCACGCAGATTTATACACACGTCACCGATGCGCACCTAAAAGAAATTCACGACAAGTTTCATACGGAGACGAAGGAAGAGTAGTCTGTCTATGGTCAGGGGTAGTGAATTATTGCTCCTAGGCAGGGGCGACAGCTGTTTGAGGCGGCGTTAGCGACGATTGATTAATAGCCCCGTTCGGCGGTTCTAGAGCAAGTATTGCGTTCGATGAGCCGACCATCCTCGTAAGCAAAGACGTTCCAAAACAAACAATTCGTTTTATTGGTGGAACGATAGACCTTGGTGCCTAGTTCGGGGCCTGAGACGGTAATCGTGATATCGTCGTAGATATAATAATTTCTAGAATAGTTTTTGATTGAAAAGTAATAGGCGCGACCGCCAAGGGTGTTGATGGTAAAAGTCTCGTCGAAACGTCGGTTAATGTTGCCTCGCCCATCGTGGTCTAGAGTGGCGAGAGTGCGAGTAATGCCATTGACGGTTTCGGTAGGGGTTTTGGTGCCAAAATAACAGTTGAAGGTAAGACCGCGAAAAGTGGTGCCGTAAATATAGGAATCATAGTCGGTGTTGGTGGTCCAAGTGGTTTTAATAGTGATAGTTTCGCCGTGTTCGCCCCAGACGGCGTAAAGATTGAGGGTGCGACCGCTGTCCGAGAAAGCGCTGGTTGGAAAATTAGTGCCGGTTGGAAAACTGTAATCCAAGGCGTAGAACTCACCTTTGGTACAAGCTTCGTCAGGTCTAGTAGCTACGGTGCACCAACCCCGGAGAGTATAGCCCGAAGCGGTGGGGCGAACGGAACTGTCTTTGGTAACGAGCTGGCAACCTGTGTCTTGATAGCAGGTTTGATCGTTTGGAGCAACAACGCCGCCGCTACTGGCATAAGGATAGTTCAAATCATATGTGATGGTGTATTTACGGTGTTCCCAAGCGGGTTGAAGTTGATAGTATTTAGACTCGCTGGAGTCGGGATTGGTAATGGTAACATTGGGGGAGAAAGTTTCGCCGGTGATTTTGTCTTTCCATTTGAAGTCCCAGCCGAGAATGTCATCCACGTCGCGGACGGTGACTTTGCGGGCGGGGCCTTGGGAGGCGAAGGTTTTGGTGAGGTTGGGGTCGGTGTTGCCGAAGTCGGCGGGCCAAGCGCTGGATGTTTTAGAGTAATTGTAGTCGACCTTAATTGTGCCGCCGTTTTGGAGGACGTCCGGGTCGTAGAGGCGGATGACGGTCGAGATGGCAGAGGGTTGACTGGAATTGGTGTTGTACCAACAAGTGCGGATGTAGAAATCGTAGTAGGCGGATTCTTGCGAAGCGAGGCCATCGGTGACGTCGACAATGTTGGTGGTGCGGGCGTCCTTGACGGCGATGACGTAAATGCCTTCGGCGCGGTAGAGGTTTGTGTAGTCGTCGTCGACAAGTAGGTCTTGGCTGGAACTGGTGTCGGCATTGTTCGCGCCGACGTAGATAAGGCGCGGGTTGACGGAGGCGGGTTTTAGTTTGTCGCTACCGCTGATGAAGACGTCGTCGACGGTGTCGGTGTTGAGGTCGCCGAGTTTTTTGGTGTTTAGAATAAACATGTGGTCTTTGACAATGGAGTCGTCGCTGTAAAGGTCGGAACAGGAGGAGGGGGTGTAGTTTAAAATTTCGTCGGATTTGGTGCCGACGGCGTTGAGGTCGATGGCTTTGCTGGTGATTTTGCGCCAGAGAGCGGAGTAGGCGTTGCTCGCGGTGGCGTTACGGTTGGTCGAGTAGGCGGTTTGGACGAAACGGAGAGCTTCGGCCTGGGTGTCGATTTCTTCGCGGGCGAGAGTGGTTTCGAGAGCGGACTGGGCGCCGGAGGAACTGCTGGTAAGAACTGCGGTGACAGCGATGGCGACCATGGAAAAAATGCCGATGGCGAGCGCGACTTCGACTAGAGTGTCGCCAGATTTGTGCGTGTATCGGTGGCTATTCGCGAGCCGACAAAAACGGCGCTTTAGTGAGGATTTGACCTCGGAGTGTTGTTCCCTACCCACGCGTTTATGCATAAGCTTATTATAACATGTTTACAGTAGGTTTTGGAAAAAATCGGCGAAGGCAAAAACGAGAATAAAGGCGGCGACGAGAAAGGGGCCGAAGTGGAGTTTGAGAGTGAGGGGGCTTGGGGACGGGGTGGAGTTGGCGGTTTTGGCGGAGCCGTGAGCTTTGGCTGAGTTGGAGGTGGGCTTGGTGGGTTTTGGGGATTTTAGGATGAAAGGCAAAGCGTAGAGGCAGGCGAGGAAGTTTGCGAAAAAGAGTGCGAGGAGAGCGAGAAGGGGGTCGGCAAGGGCGAGAGCGATGGCGAGGGCGAGGAGCCAGTCGCCGTCGCCGACCCATTTACCGCGGCCGAGTTTATAGAGCACAAAGTAGAGGCCGGGGAGAACGAGGAGTGATAATAACAGGTGTAGAATAAAGTTGCCGAGAGAAAGGGTGCCAACGGAAAAGCTGGCCCATGCTCTCAGGGTTAAGAACATTATAGCACAGATTATTGAAATTGTCAAGGCTATGGTCGGGAGTTCGCCGTAGAGGCCATCGTAGATTGCGAGAAAAAGGAGGGCGAGAGTGAGGAAAAATAGCGTGATGAGGAGCGTAGCGGTGAAGGCGGGGGCGGAGGTGAGGAGGTCGGGGAGAGCGAGGACGGTAGAGGAGAGGGGTGTTGAGGCGTGGATGGTGGAAAGTGTCGTGGTGGTGGGCAAGATGGAGAGTAGGCTCAGCCCGAGGAGGAGAAAGGCGAGGGCGGAAAAGAGTTCGGAGAGGAATTCGGCGGGGCCGATTTTGGCGTGGCAGTGGCGACAACGACCTTTTAAAAAAAGCCAAGAGATGAGCGGAAGGTTGTCGTACCAGGCGAGTTGGCGTTTACAATGGAGACAGACCGAGCGAGAGCCGAGGGGCTTTTTGCCCTGCTCTTTTAGGCGCAAACGGCGGGCGGTGCAACACAGAAAGGAGCCGAAACAGGCGCCGAGGACGAACAACAAGATTAAAAACACAACCGACATATTGTTATTTTAGCATAAATCCTTTATAATGAGGATATGAAAAAGGGTGTTTTGGGGGCCGATGCAAATGAAACGAGCGGGGCGAAGAGACGAGATTTAGGGGTGGGCGAGCAAGGCTTGAAAAGGACGCTCGGAGGTGATGTGGCGAGGGGGCGAGGTTTAGGCAGGCGGGGGTTTACGATTATTGAGGTGTCGCTGGTGGTGGCGATTGCGGGGTTGATTTTCTTGATGGTGATGATTGGGGTGCCGGCGGCGCAACGAACGCAGCGGGATTCACAGCGGAAGGAAAATATTGCAGAGATGCTGACGGAGCTGAAAAATTTTCAAACGAACAATCGCGGGGCGGTGCCGACTGGGACGGGGACGGCGAATTATAGTGCGGACGCGAGTGGGACGACCTGGGCGGGGTTTTATCATGATTATTTGGGGGAAAATTTTCGGGACCCGAATGGGTCGCAGTATGCGCTGAGGGTGGTGAGGTGCGACAATACGAACGGGACGCAATGTACGACCGAGACGGGGCTCACCAATATTGCGTCGGGGGTGTTTCCGAATGGGTATCTGATTTATGTGGTGGTGGGGGCGAAGTGCGACGGGACGACGGTGGTGGGGGCGGAAAATCCGCGGAAGGTCGCGGCGACGTATAAGCTAGAGGGGGGCGGGGTGGTGTGTAGTAATACGTAGGGGCGGAAAGTGTGGAAAATTAAGCCGATTTTAAGTCAAAATGCTATTGTTTTTTCGTAATTTTCTGATATGATTAAGTAAAGAAGTGCCTGCGACATGGAGTCGTTGGGCTGTAACTAATAAGAAAGGTAAATATGAAAAAACAACATCAACCTAAAGGGTTTACGATTATCGAAGTCGTGTTGGTGCTCGCGATTGTGGGGCTAATCTTCTTGATGGTCTTTATCGCTTTGCCGGCGCTGCAACGGTCGCAACGCGATACGCAACGGCGAGATGATATGGCGAGGTTTTCGTCGCAGTTGTCGTCGTATCAGGCGAATAATAATGGGAATGTACCGGAAGCAAAAGCAGGTAGTATTAAAAACAACGATCTTGTGGGCTACGCTAAATTTATTAGCGAATACCTAACTGTCGGTGGTGATAGCTTTGCGGACCCGTCAACTGGTGATACTTATGAGGTTAAAGATGTAACCGTCTGCACGAAAACAACGTGTAAGCAGGCTAGCACTAATTCAGATTTAGGACAGATTTCCGTTTACACTAATGCGACTTGCAATGGTGAAAATCCAGAATATGTGCAAGGTAATCGCAAAATTGCCTTTACTTTGAAGCTTGAAGGTGCGGGCATTTACTGCGGGCATAACTAAAACGAAAGCAGCTTCTCGAGCGATTAAAGATACTCCCTTCGGGGAGTATTTGGTTTTGTATGGTTTTTAGAGTAGACCCGCCATATAAAGCGGAAGATAAATGATCTGATCTTTAACTTCAATATCGCCATCGTGTAAAACATACGATTTTTCTATTTGTTGGGAGAATTCGTTACGATATTTATCGAGCGAATTGGTCAGATATTTTTTACCAGATTTAACTTCGATCGGAATAACATTCTTGCGCGAAGTTAAATGTGTTTTAGCTAAGAGAAAATCTATCTCTATACGATTCTCCGATTCGGCGTAATAATAGAGGTCGTGATGAGCTGCCACTAGCATTTGCGCAATAACATTTTCGACGATCAGTCCGTTGTTAAATTCGAGTTTGTCGAAGAGCAGTTTTTTATAAATCTCTTCCCGACTGAGATCTTTTGCGCTAAAAGTTTGCGAAAGTAGTAGCCCGGTGTCGCTTTGATAACACTTAAAGGCCGAAACATCCATCCGTGCCATCAATCCAACCGTCGGTTCGGTCGTATTAAAACAGAGATTTACGATGCGAGCATCTCTTAGCCAAAGCAGAGCGTTCTCGTACTCTCGATAGCGTGCAGTATCGGAGATGGCGGAAAACATAAAACGTTTGTTGGCGCGAGAAAGCTGTGTAGGGATCAGATCGTAAACTTGACGAATTTTTTGTGCGTCCCGACCGCCATGCTTTTCAATATCGGCACGGTAGAGATCAAGAATGTGACGTTTTTCAATGTCTGTTTGCTTGAAATCGCGCGTATCAGCGAAAGTTTGGACGGCTTGGGGCATTCCACCAACGATGAGATATTGCCGAAACAGTGTCATCATTTTACGATGAACGGCCTGACCTAGAGGAGTCTTTTTTTTGTAAAGGTAGGCGATGTTTTCATAAGCCTTTTGTTCCCCGATAGCCCAGAGGAATTCCTCAAAATCCATCGGACGAAGTTCGATTTTATGTTCTTCCGAAGGGATTAAGATGTCTTTGACGTTTTTTTGAATAGATATCAGCGAGCCGGTCTCGATATAATCATATCTTCCATCCGTGACTAGGTGTTTGATCAATTCACGAGCGCGGGGAAAAGCCTGAATTTCATCGAAAACCAAAACTGTATCGCGATGATAAAAAGTCGTATTGTAAAAAGTTTGAAGCATGGTGAAAAAAGTATCGAAATCGTCAGCCTGATGATAAAAAAGGTCTTTAATCTCATCGCTGACCCTAGTAAAATCGATAATAAGATACGATTTATAATTTTCCTTGGCGAATTGCTCTACAATATATGATTTGCCAACCCGGCGAGCACCGACCACTAAAGCCGCTGATTTGCCGGCAGCAGTTTGTTTCCAGTTGATTAATTCTTGAGTAATTTTGCGCTTCATTTTACAAAATCCCTGTTTTTCGATTTTTCCCCTGTAAAATCACACTTTGTTAGGTTTTATAGAGCCATTTTACCACACTTTGTAAAACCAAAGAAATTAAACTGAGACGGAGTTGACGAGTGAGTAAATCGGGAGCAGGGTACCGCCGACGACGACGCCGATGAGGGCCGCCATGATGACCATGAGAATTGGCTCGATCATGGTGGAGATATTGTTGATTTGTTCGTCGAGTTCGTTTTCGTAAACTTGGGCGGCTTTGCCGAGCATTTCGTCGATTTGGCCGGATTCTTCGCCGATAGACGCCATTTGTGGTACGAGCGGAAGCATGTATTCCCTGTCGCGCAAAGATTCGGACAGGGCTTTGCCGCCTTTGATGATTTCGAGAGATTTGGAATATTCTTCTTCGACGACAGTGTTCGAGACGGCGCCGATGGCGATTTTGATGGAATCGAGCATGGGGACGCCGGTGGCGAGCATCATTTCGGCGGTGCGAGCAAAACGCGAAACGTAGAGTTTGCGAAAGAGCGCGCCGAAAAGGGGCATGTCGATTTTGATGGTGTCGGCGACTTTGCGCCCTACGGGAGTGCGTTTAACGGCATACCAGCAACCGACGACGATGCCCATAATAATCATTGCGACCAGCCACCAGAATTGGCCGAAGAAGTCGGTTATACCGACGAGAAATTGAGTGAGGCCAGGGAGAGTTTCGCCCATGTCTTCGTAGAGATTTTTGACCTGGGGGACGACCATAATCATCATGAAGGCGAGCACGCCGATAATGACAACTAAGATGATTGCTGGATAAATCAGAGCGCCACGGATTTTGCTCATCATGGCGGCGTCTTTTTCTTCTTGGTCGGCGAGACGCTTTAAAGCGAGGTCCAAAGTCCCGGAAGTTTCACCGGCTTGAATAAGGGCTAGGTAGACACCGTTGAAAACGTCGGGGTAGCCGGCGAAGGCTTCGTGAAGTGGTTTGCCGGATTCGACGTGGATGAGGATTTCCTCGACGATGGATTTCATGGCTTTGGCTTCGGTCTGTTCGGCGACGGTGCGCAGGCTGGTCGCGAGCGGGAGACCGGCACCGATCAGGGTCGAGAGCTGACGAGTGAACATGACGCGGTCTTTGGCGGTGACGCGACCTTGACTACCGAATAAGCCCTGCCCTTCTTCGGTCAGGCTTTGTGGAATGTAGCCTTGGTCGAGCAACAAATGCCCGGCGATTTGCTCGGTTTCGGCGGAAATGATGCCTTTGACGACCTTGCCAGTGCTTTTTTCCTTGGCTTTGTAGTTAAAACGACGCACGGCTAACCTTTCACAATCCGGTTAAGTTCGTTGATATCGACAGCGTATTCGCGGGCGTTTTCGTAGGTGATGACACCCGTTTGGACGAGTTTGGCGAGAGTGCGGTCCATGGTCTGCATACCTTGGTCGGCGCCAGTTTGGATGGCGTTGTCGATTTGGTGGGTTTTGCCTTCACGGATGAGGGCGCGTACGGCGGAGTTCGCGACCATGATTTCGGCAGCCACGACGCGACCGCCGCCGATGGCCGGCACGAGACGCTGAGCGCAGATGGCCATGAGGATATTTGAAAGTTGGGAACGGACTTGGGGCTGTTGGTGGGCCGGGAAAACGTCAATCATGCGGTCGACGCTTTGGGCGGCGGAGTTGGTGTGGAGGGTGGCGAAAACTAAGTGGCCGGTTTCGGCGATAGTGATTGCGGCTTGGATGGTTTCTAGGTCGCGCATCTCGCCGATGAGGACGACGTCCGGGTCTTCGCGCAGGACCGAGCGCAGAGCGGCGGAGAAACTGAAGGTGTCATAATGAACTTCGCGCTGAGCGATGACGGAGCGGATGGAACGGTGGGTGAATTCGATAGGGTCCTCGATAGTAATAATGTGGGTGGATTTTTCGTTGTTGATTTTGTTAATCAAGGCGGCGAGAGTGGTGGACTTGCCAGAGCCGGTCGGGCCGGTGACGAGCACGAGTCCGCGCGGAAACTCGGCAAAAGTTTCGACAATGGCGGGCATGCCGAGGTCGTTAATGTTTTTGATGGCGTTTGGAATTAGCCGGAAGGCTGCGGCGAGCTTGCCTCGTTCGTGAAAAGCATTAACGCGAAAACGGGCGACGTCGCCAAAAGCGAAAGAGTAGTCGAATTCTTTGTCTTTAATGAGGATTTTTCGTTGTTCGTCGTCCAAAGTCGCGAAAATGAGTTCTTTAATTGCGTCTTCTTTTAGGGCGGAAAAACCGGCGATGGGCGTAAGAGCGCCGTCAACGCGCAAAATCGGAGGCAGGCCATACTGGATATGCAAATCCGAGGCATTGCGACGGACGCATTCCTCGAGCAGAGTTTCGATTTTTGGTGTTTTTGCTATTTGCCCACTATTTTCCATATTATCTCCATTATAACACAACCATTATGATAAATCACTGGCGACGCGGTTGACTTCCTCCATGCTGGTGATGCCAGCTAAAACTTTTAGAATGCCGTCTTGGCGCATGGTGATGGTGCCTTTCTCTTTGGCGAGACGCATGATTTCGGATGCGGTGGAATGGTCGACGATTTTTTTCTGGATGTCTTCGTCGACGACGATGGTTTCGTAGAGACCGGCGCGGCCTTTATAACCGCCAGGGGTTTCTTTGGTTTCCATGCCTTTGGCGAGCATGTAATAATTGTCGTTTCTGATAGGCAAGCCAGGGTAGCCGAGGTCTTGGCTGACTGAGGCGGCTTCTTCCTTGTTTTTGGGAAGCAGATCGCCGACGATGCTGTTAATGCCTTTGGTTTCGACTTCGGAAGATTTATACATTTCGCGTTTTTCGGTGATGCGGCGAACTAGGCGCTGACCGATGACGACGTTTAAGGTGCTAGCGAGCAGGAACGGTTCGATGCCCATGTCGAGCAGACGCGGAAGAATGCCGGCGGCGGAGTTGGTGTGGAGGGTGCTAAAGACTAAATGACCGGTCAGAGCAGCCTGTATGGCGAGGCCGGCGGTTTCGGAGTCGCGAATCTCCCCAACCATAACTACGTCAGGGTCCTGACGGAGGATGCTACGGAGGCCGTTCGCAAAAGTGAGACCGGCGTCGACATTGACTTGGATTTGGTTGACGCCGTCCATTTTGTACTCGACCGGGTCTTCGAGGGTGACGATGTTGATTTCTTCGGATTTGATTTGTTGAATCAAGGCATAAAGAGTAGTGGACTTGCCCGAACCGGTTGGGCCGGAAGTTAAAATCATGCCGTTAGGTTTTTGGATGCCGTCTAAAACATCCCGCAGAGCGCGGCCGGACATGCCCATTTTGGCGATGTCCATCGAAGCGGATTTTTTGTCGAGCAGACGAATAACGACTTGTTCGCCCCAAGTAACCGGAGAAATCGCGATACGCAGGTCGATTTCTTGACCGTCGACAATCACGGTGAACTGACCGTCTTGGGGAATGCGGTGTTCGTCGATTTTAAGCGAGGCGAGAATTTTAATACGCGAAACTAGAGCCGGAGCGACACTTTTAGGCAGTTCCATGATTTTGCGCAAGACGCCGTCGATACGACAACGGATGATGAGAGATTTTTCGAGCGGTTCGATATGGATATCCGAAGCTTTGGTCTTGGCGGAATAACTTAAAATCGTAGTAAGGGCTTTGGAAATCGGAGAATCTTCGACGATGGTTTTGGCGTTGCTTTTGGCGGCCTCGTCGGCCGAGGCGTCGGCGTCGCTGACCACGTCGCGGACGCTGGAAATGTCGCCGTGAAATTGAGCGAGGACTTCTTCAATTCCCTGCTCGGAAGCCATCCAGACGCGGATGGGCTGGTTGATTAAATTTGAAAGATAATCCGTGGTCTGGACGTTGGTGACGTCGACCATGGCGACATTGAGCATGCCGTCTTTTTCGCCGAGCGCGACCGCATGAACGCGTTTCGAGGCATCGCCAGGGATGCGCGCCAGAGTTTCTTGGTCGATAGTGATATTTTTGAGTTCGACATAAGGCACGCCGATAATCGCGGCGGTGGCGCGAGCGACCATTTCGGAATTGATGATTTTGCGGTTAATAAGTTCGGTAAGAACGGATTTATTGGTCGGCCGAAGTTCCTGCTCGACTGCGGTGACGAGTTTGCGATCCGCCAGCCCCTCGCTCAGCAGAAGCTCGGCGATTCTGATTTCGGCGTCTTTGGTAAGAAGCGCCATTAAGAATTCTCCTGCTGGTTGGTGGAGTTGGTGGTGTCGTTTGTAGTATTGTTTGTAGTGTCGTCGGTAGTGTTGTCGATTTGGGTGTCGGTGGTGTCGACAGGGAGGTCGGAGACGGTTTGGACATCGCCGTTGCCAATATAGATTTCGACGGTCGGGTTGAGAGATTTGTAGTTGAAAATGTTTTGGTCCGGCTCGGCGAGGTCGGCCGTGACTTCGGTTTCGACGGTTTTAACGCTGACAGATTCGATTTCGCCGATAAATAATCCCGTGACAAAATAGGCGATTATAACTCCGGCGATGGCGGCAACGATAGTGGTGGCAAGTTCGGCTTTAGCGGATTTCATAATTTAATTACCTCCTTTGCTAGTTGTGGCGCTGTCGGGACTGACCGTGCTGGTGGTCTCGACGATGCTTGAGCGATTCATGAAATATGCGGTAGCTTGGAATTGGAGGCTGATGGCGCTGTCGCTGTCCCATTCGATGCTGGCGCGAGTGATATTAAACTCGCGAATAGAGCGTTCGATATTGGTCAGGGCCTTCATGGTGGTGCCGAAGTCGGCCTCGATTTTGGAGCTGACAGAGATTTCGTTTAAGTTTTCGGCAAGTTCGGAAGCTTCGGTTGTGCCGGAGGAGCTGATGGATTCAGGCTCCCAGTTGGCGGTTAAGTATAGTTTGTTTAAGCTGGCAAGCAGAGCTTCTTCGTTTTTGTACGCCGGGAGAGCGTCGGGGATAACGCGGAGGGCCGAGCAACTTTTGATGAGGGTGGATGCGGCTTGGAGTTCGGAAGCGCCACGAGCGTCGGAATATAATTTGTTGAGCTCTTTGTAGGTGTAGTTTTTGCTAGTGGCGGGGTTGATACAGTTGGTGCTGTTTTCTTTGGGAACAGAATCGAGGGCTTCGTTAGCGGCGAGTCCTTGTAAAATGTTGGCGCGGAGGGTGCCGCTAATTTCGGAAACTTCAATAGAATCCGGTGAACAGTTTTTGAGTTCTTCGTCGGAATAGACTTTGCCGGATGGAGCTTTGCAGACGCCGGTATTTTTGATTAAGTTCGAGTAGTTAGTGATGGATTCGTCTTCTGCCATGATAACTTTGACGTTGAAGGCGATTTGGTCGACAAAATGCGAGACCAGCGAAACGGCGACGCCGAGAAAAACGGAGGCGCCGAGCACAGCTAGCAACATGTATTGCTGGGCTTCTGAGATTTTGGCGCGTTTGCCGATAGCGACTTCTTTGGCCATATTACTGTCCTCCATTCGTGTTATTATTGCCGTTAGAATTATTGGTGTTGGCACTACAATCGACATCGTCCGCGGAGCAGGCAGTAGCAGGAGCGCTGAACATGGCCTGGACTTGGAGATAGGAATCGGTGACGTTGTGGCGACCGGCAGGAGCGACGGCGAGCATATGGGTGTTAGTGAATTGGTAGGCTTCGGGAGCGATAAGAATGGTTGCGGAAAAACGGAGGACTAGTTGTTCGTCGGCATCACGACCGTTGGTGGCTTCGGAAACGGTGATACCTTCGGAGCTACCGCCGGGGACGAGGAGGCAGTTGTTGTTGGTTTTGGTCCAAGTGATAGAATTGTTGTTTTTGGTGCCGGAGTAGGAGGTGCAGGAGCTTTCAAAGTGGGCGACGTTTGAGATGGAACCGTCTAGCGAGATTTGGGGTTCGGACGAACTCGGGTTTTCTTTGTACCATTCTGGTTGCGGGGTGCGCCAAATGCGAACGACTTTTTGACCTTCATAATCTTCGAGAGCGTAGTCGGACTCGGGATTATAGTTATCATCCGCGGAAGCCGGAGCGCAACCTTCGCCGTTAATTGCCCAGAGAGCATAGATGCTGTTGGTTTCGGTTGAGACGAGACCGCGCCTCGTGGTGTCGGTGAAAATTGCGCCGTCGGAGCCGGATTCAATCATACAATAAGCCGGGATGCTGTCGCCGTTTTTGTCGACGTAGGTGCCGTAGTCGTAGCGCATTTCGTCCATGCTTTTGCGGAAGGCTTCGAGGACGGCGAAATCGATATATGGCTCGGTGCCGGAATTGGCTTGGGCGTCAAAATTGAAGGCCGGCTGGTCGCCCGAGAGGTCGACGTCGAGATTTGAAATTGTGATAGTGTCGGCGCCGGTTGGCAAAAAGGCGGAAAGGATGTTAAAGGTGCGCGAAAGGACGGTTTTTTTGCTGGCAATCGTGCTGATGCCGTCTATTTGGTCTTTGATGGTGAGAAAATCGTCGAGATCGGAATAGGAATTGAGTTTTGCGGAAAGGTTGTCGATAGCGGTTTTTTTGTTGTCGATAGCGATTTGTTGACCGCCGGCGGTGATGCCGAAAATCGAAGTAATGCCGATGCTTGCCGAAGCGACCACAATGCAGATGAAGAAAATCAAATTGCGGAGTTTCAAGGTTTTAATCATCTCGTTTTTGATGTCGGGAACGAGATTGATTTCGCGGTGAGTTTTACGTCCGGGTTTTTTGGGGAATATTTTTTTGATGATGTCGGACACGTGATATTCTTTGGCCATTAGTCATTGCTCCTTTCTGACAAACCGATGGCGACGGCGAATTCGTTAGCGACCGGCGCGAGGACGCGTTGTTGGTCGGGAGTACAGCGCACGAGTTGCCACGGGTTGCCTTTGATGGTCGGGATGTTGGTTCTAGCTTCGATGAATTCGGGCAACAGCGGGATGATGCCGGCGTAGCCAGAAAGCACGATGCCGCCGACTTTGCCGGAGAGGTATTTGGTTTGGAAGAAGCGGACAGATTTGGTGAGTTCGGAAGCGAAGTTGTTGAGGTGAGTATTTAAGACTTTGAAAACTTGGCCTTCGACTTGGTTTTGGTCGAGACCGAATTTGAGAATAAATTGGCGGGCTTGGTCTTCACGGACGTTTAAGCTACTTGCAACGGCTTTGGCTAGAACGGAAATACCGCCAGGAATAGAGCGGACAAGGCGAGGCATGTCTTTATAAACAATCGCGAGGTCGGTGGAACTTTCACCGAAATCAACAACCAAAATCGCATCCATTGCGCCCGGAGTGTTAAGTGAGCGAGCCATGGCGAGAGGTTCGGGTTCCATGGCGACGATATTCAGACCGGTTTTTTCGATCATTTCCATGGTGGATTCGGCGTAATCCTTGGCGACCGAGCTGATTAGAATCTCGGTTTTGGCAGGGTTGTTCGGAGATAGACCGAGAATAACATAGTCGGCTTTGGCGTCGTTTAGAGGCATTGGAACGTATTTGTCGAGCTCGTATTTGAAAGATTTTTTGAGTTCTTTTTCGGGCATGGTGTCGGTTTCGACGATGCTGGTGAAAGTTTTGTTGGCAGGGAGACCGATGGCGACGTTTTTGGTTTTAATGCCGGCCTGATTGACGGCACCCATAATCGCCTCGCCAAGGCGTTTTTTGCCGAGTTCGGAAACATCTTGAGTTAAACGCGGGTCGATTGGCACGTAAGCGAAGCGTTGCAAAGTCCAACCCTTCTGGATGTTACCAGAAAGTTGCACGATTCGCATCGAGTTCGTCCCTATATCTAGGGAGAAGAAGTCGCCCACACCATGCAGTAAGTTCATGCTTTTTATTATAAACGGTTGTGGTTTATTTTTCAAGAGTTAAATAATAAAATCTTTCGCGATTTCCGGTTTTGCCTTTTAGGTCGTTGTCGCGTTTGTTTACAATAATAAAGCCGTTGTGCTTTAGCCAAAGTTCGAAGTTTTTAATGATGTCGCGACGAAGTTTTTCGTTTTTGACGACACCTTTATTTAGCTGTTCGGGGCTGGCTTCGAATTGTGGCTTTAACATCACTAAGAAGTCCGTATCGCTACGTGCTAAGTTTATTTTAGCATACTTTAGGATTTTTGTCAAGCTGAGGAAAGAAATGTCCGCTACGATGACGTCTACACCTAAACTAGACAAAAATCCCGATCCTCTCGTCGCCTTCTCGCTCGCGCCCGTTACTGCATTTGAAATATCTCTTTCTGGACCGACTTCCTCGTCCTCGACGTCATACGCTGGGCGTCCGGGAAAATCTGCCCTTCTGGCAGTTTTCTCGGCGCCGTCAGGAATATACGTCTCGGACATCGGAAATCGACAACTGTCCTTGAAAGAGATATTATCAAATGCTTCGCCCAATCGGAAATCGAATATATCGGTTTTCTCGTGAAGTTCGACGCGAGGGTCGGAGCGGAGGGGACGTTTCATTTGGTTGGTTCCCTTTTCGACGGCGATGACTTTTTTGGCGCCACGCTCCAGGGCGTATTCGGTGAAGCCGCCGGTGGAGGAGCCGATGTCGAGAACGGTTTTGTCCCGAAAATCAAAATTAAAGGCACTCGCCGCGCCTTTAATTTTGTAGTAGCCTCTACTTTTTTCGTTCACGATATGCGCCAGTTTCCGTGTCGATGGACACAATGTCGCCTTCTTTAATAAAGGCCGGAACTTTGACTACGACGCCAGTTTCGAGAGTGGCGTCTTTCATGACGGAACTCGTGGTGTCGCCTTTGACTACGCTCTCGGTGTAGGTGACGGTGAGCCAGAGATTCTTGGGGAGTTGAAGGTTAATCGGGGTGCCGTTATAGAATTGGATTTCCATTTCGTCACCATCCTTCATGAAATCCTTGGAATCGCCGACGAGGTCAGCGCCGAGTTCGTATTGTTCGAAACTTTCTGGGTCCATGAAATAGAACTTTTCGTCGTCTTTGTAAAGATATTGAACTTTACGGTTTGTAACTTCGGCAGGTTCGATTTTTTCTTGGCCCTTGAAAGTTTTAGGGAGCAGGGCGCCGGTGATGAGGTTTTTGACCTTCACGTTGACGATTGAGCCGCCACGCCCCATTACTTTTTGCGAGTATTCTACCACCTTATACGGTTGGCCGTCTAAGGTAATCAAGGTGTTTTTCTTGAGATCGGTTGGTCCGTACATGTAATTCTCCTTAGTTAGCAATGAATGGCAAAAGTGCCAAGTGGCGCGCACGCTTAATCGCGACAGCGAGTTGGCGCTGTTGTTTGGCGGAAAGGCCGGTTTTACTCATCGGCTCAATTCGGCCATAAACGTCAAGATAGCGTTGCAAGGACTTGACGTCGCGGTAGTTGAAATAGAGGTTTGGGTCACTCTTAATTTTTTTCATATAATTCTCCTTCGGTTTTTAGATTAGAATGGGACATCACTCAAATCGATTTCGGACTCGTCTTCGACTGGGCGAGCTTCGGCGGCTGGGGCCGTGTCAACGCTAGCAGAAGCGCTAGAAGCGCCGTAGCTAGAGTTGCCACCGTTTGCGTTTGCGCCAGATCCCATGAAATTGAAGTCATCGACGACGATTTCGACGCGAGAGCGCTTTTGGCCGGTGTTTTTGTCTTCCCAACTGCGTTGGTCAAGACGACCGCAAACGAGCACGGCGGAACCTTTTTTGGCGTATTGAGCGATGGTTTCGCCGGTTTTGCCCCAAGCGGAACAATCGATAAAGGACACGTCTTCGCGTTGCCCGCCGTTGGCGTCTTTGTAGACACGGTTGATGGCGACGGTGAAACCACAAACATTGGCGCCACTTGGGGTGGTGCGAAGTTCGGGGTCGCGAGTCAAGTTACCGGTGATGATAGCTTTGGAAAATCCGCGCATGATTAGTTCTCCTCTTTAGCTTTGGTGTCGTCTTCTTTGGCTTTCTCGGCGTGCTCGGCACGGCGCGAAGCGTATTTGGCTTGGCGCGGGTCGGTCTTGACTAAGAGATAGCGCAAAATCTCGTCGGAAATGTTGAATACATTTGAGACTTTTTGCGGAGCGTCGGCCGGAAGTTGCAACTCGAAAAAGTAGTAAATTCCGAAGCTCTGCTTTTTGATTTCGTAGCAGAGGCGCTTCTTGCCGTCGGACTCTTCTTTGATAATTTTGGCGCCGTTAGTTTCAAGAATTTTCTTGACTTTGTCGAGCGCAGGGTCGAGATTCATCTCGAGATCGGGATGAAACACGATGGTGAGTTCGTAATCTTTCATAAAACTCCTTTGGTTAAAGCAATTGCCGTTTTCTCGTTTGGGTTCGCGGGCTCGCCGCGAAAACGGGTTGACGCAGTTGCTGAGCTAATATTAGGGTTATTGTAGCACGGATGGGGCGGAAAGTCAAGGGGCGGGAGGGGGTGATTAGGAACCGGCTACACAGCGCACGGAGTATCCGCTGTACTTATAGTTGTAGCCCGTCCCCGGGCTGACGTACGTACTGTAGAAGAACAAATTGTACGCGCTGTAGCTACTGTGCGCCGTAGCGGACCAATAGTTCCCGCTCGAGCCGCGATTGCTGGCCGAGCTGGAGTACCAGTAGCCGGAATAAACTAAATTATTCGGGAACTGGCGGAGCCGTGCAGACATT
>CAVFLV010000003.1:0-6604 GCA_963623485.1 bacterium
GATATACCCCCGACCTTACACACACCTCCGTCCCCGCCGGCACGTCTGGAATATTTAGCGTCATCTGTTTATTCACAGTTTCTCCCGCCAAATTTCCATTCGCATTCAAAGTCCCCTGCGCCGAAGCTTGATTTTCGTCGGTGTCATAACAAACTTCCTTTCCGCCACTATAATAACAAAGCCTCATCCGCCACTTCGCCCTCGGCACTATTGTCGCATAGGTCCCGTCAGTCGTTTTATTTTCTCGCGTACCTACCTTAATCTCAAAAACAAACGTCTTGCTCTCCCCCGCATAAATTGTCTCATTCTTATCCGTCGTCACCATCGTCGTATTCGTAAAATTATATGGCACCAAAATCTTCGCACTATCAGAAATCGCCGCAATCTCCATCGTCGCCGCAAATCTCTCCGTATTTTTATCAAACGTAAACGTTACACTTCGTGGCGCCGTTTTTGTTTCATTCATATGATTTGTGGCAGCCTGTGCCGTAATCGCCCGACCCGGATCCGACCGACCCACCGTATAGCTATTATCCAATTTTTTAGCTATATTATCATACGCACCAGTCGCCCCAATTGTATTCGAAACTGCAAATTCATTAAAAGTCGCCGTATTTTGCTCAAGGTAAATCGAAAACGCGTTTTTCCACACTCGACCACAGCTCGCACTCGCTAGCATTGCCTGCACGCTACTCGACCCAACATTCGTCACTTTGCATTTCCAAGTCCCATTTTCATAAACCGTCAAGGTTCTTTGCGATGTAATATTATATGCTTGCTGCACTTTCGGTGTATAAGTTCCCCTAAAATGCGCCACATCACCGGGCTTCGCATAAATATCACTCTCCATCCAGTCTCCGTTATTTTTTCGCACTTCAAGGTTTATTGCAGAATTATCATTCTCGCCATAAGTCCCTGTTGCATACACACAAGCTCGCGTGTATGCCGTTGCGGTCGATTTTCCATTCTCTATTCTACTATCAAATTCCAAAGTGCTACACACGGATTGACCTGTATAAATCTTCGCCGTGCTAGTAGTTAGCGGCTCACCTCCTTCCGACTCTCCTGTAGTCGAACCGTTCCCGCTCACACTCCAGTTCGATTTATCTCGTCCCTGCGTTCGCCTTAAACCATGTGCAAAACTAACTTCGCAACCATCATTACATTCATCTTTCAATTCTAGCCACGCCGTATTGTCTTTTGCCGTCCCACTACTTTGCCAATTCGTATTTACTACTTGCTCGTCATTATGAAACACCTCTGAATATCCTTCAAAAATCGAATCTCCTCGCACGGAAACTATCAAAGGTGAAGTATCAGAATAACAACTATCATTTCCTACATATGGCCACGCCCCTACAAAGCAGCGAAATGCTTGCAGATTTATAGTATATTTTTTCCGCCCATTCTCTTCCTGATAGTTATCGCCTTCTTCTTCAACCATTTTATTTATATCTAAATACACCGGATACACACTAGAAACAAAAGTTTTTCCCGACCGGCTGTTGTTAGGACGAGATAATACGAACGGCACACCACTAAGCGGTACATAACTCTCGTACCCCGCAGTTGTTCCGATAATGGTTTGATCGCTTTTTACAAATTTAATATACGTAGCTGCGCCTTCCCCCTCAAACACCGCCCCATGAAGATAAACTTTTACTCTGCCGTCCCCATTCATCCAATTATCGACTCGAATTTCCGAGGAAATATCATACGGATCACTACTACTACTAATCCACATAATTCCACGTGTCCCCTCATAGCCACAAGCCCGCTTAATTGATGGGTTATTGTCCCAGGTCCCATCATAACAACTAGCGTAAGTTTTTTGACACAAAAATTGCCCGCCCAAGCACATCAAAGCAAGACCTAAGCAAAATTTCAGAATTTTGATATTCTTCTTCACTTTTCCCGCTCCATTACTATTTTTAATTATAGCACAACCGCATTCAATTTTGGCAAAATTCCACCCGCAACCACCCATCCGCCGGACCGGCAGTCATCAAAAGCACCAAAAATCCCTCTTCCACGTATTTTCGCAACTTTTCCGCAAGCCCGTCAGAAAGCTCCGCCACCTCCGCCGCTTCCCAATTTTCCAGCCCCGAGATTAACTCCTCTGGCGTTAGCACCGCCAGCTCCGGATTCTCCCGCGTCAAATACGTCGGCAGCCAAAACACCTTGTCCGCCGCCACGAACGCCCGCCGATACCCCGCTCGCACCTCGTGTTGCCGAGTGTTTTGATGCGGTTGATACACCGCCACCACCCCCTTTTTCCCAGTCAGCCGCGCCTCCTCCCGCGCCATCTCGAGCGTCGCCGCAATCTCCTCCGGGTGATGCGCATAATCCGTATACACCCCCTCAGCAATTCTCTCAAACCTTCGCCCCACCCCTGGAAATTTATCTAGCACTTGAACGATTTTCTCCCGCACCGCGTCAAACTCTCCATCCCCATCACCATCCTCAACCATTTTAATCACCGCTTCCGCTGCCAGCGCCGCATCTTTCCTCCTCACCTCCCCGGCCAACTTAAATTTCTCCGGCAAAAACGTCAACCCCTCTGGCAAAAACGCCGATTCCTCCGGCAAAACCGCCATCGCTCCCTCGCGAATAACCGCCGAGCTCTGCCGTTCAAATTGCGAAAATGCCTCCCGATAATCTTCCTCAGTCGGATAAATATCCGGATGATCATAAGACACACAAGTAATCACCGCAGTCCACGGCGAAAATTTCAAAAAATTCCTGTCATATTCGTCCGCCTCATAAACAAAATATTTGTCGCCCGTGTGATACGCCCCCGCCGGCGCAAATCCCAACGTCGTCCCGACAATATATGAAACTGGCAATCCTAATTTTAGTGCCGTCCACACAATCATCGCCGTGGTCGTTGTTTTGCCATGCGTCCCCGCGACCGCCACCATTTTTAGCCCCAATTCTTTCACTAACCACGCCGTCAATTCATCTCTTTTCGAAACTCTCACCCCTGTTTCTCGCGCCAACACTAACTCCGGATGATTTTCCGGCAACGCCGACGTATGAACAAACCAATCCACTTCCGTCTCTAACTTTTCCCGCAAAAACTCCCCGTCTTGCTCGCCAATTTTCACCTCAATCCCCGCCTTTACTAGCTCATCATACACCGCCCCCTTCGCCAAATCCGAACCTTGCACCGTGCATCCCGCCTGTTTCGCCATTAACGCCAGCGGTCCCATCCCAGTCCCCGAAATTCCCGAAATATAGATATTCATGCTATAATTATATAATGAATATCAAATCTGAGCAAGAAATGTTAAACTTTGGCGAAAATTTCGCTAAAACCCTCAAATTTCCCGCCGTTATCGAACTCATCGGCGATGTTGGCGCCGGCAAAACCACTTTCACTCGCGGTCTCGCCAAAGGTCTTGGCATCAAAGAGCCGATCACAAGCCCCAGTTTCACCATTTCTAAAGCCTACGCCTTACCATCCGGCGGCAATCTCGTCCACTACGATTTTTATCGTCTCCCCGACCCCGGTCTTATGGCCGACGACCTCCGCGAAAATCTCGCGGGTCCCAAAAACGTCGTCGTCATCGAATGGGGCGAATCCGTCGCCGAACTTTTACCTAAAAATCACTACAAAATCGAAATCCGCTACGCCGGAGACGGTCGGGAGGTTATTTTATGAACCTCTACTTAGACACTTCCACCCCTGAAGTTATCCTCAAATTAGACAACCACGAATATCGCGAAGAGCTCGGTCGCGACATGGCCGAAAAACTCCTCAGCTTCCTAAAAGGCAAACTCGCCGAAAACGGCAAAACTTTTCACGACATCACCAAAATCACTTTCATGAGCGGCCCCGGCTCTTTCACGGGCCTACGCATTGGCGCCACTGTCGTTAACACCCTCGCCCACGAGTTAAACATTCCCCTGTATGATCACCACGGCGAAAAACACCCCCTCATCCTCCCCGACTACGGCCGCCCCGCCCACATCACCACCCCTAAAAAATAACTTTATGTTATAATCGAAGTATGGGGTACGAAATAGGTTTACAATCAAAAAACACAAATCGTAATGTTATTAAAAAAGTGAAGAAGAAAAACATCTTATTGATAGGCGCAGGACCTCATGCTCGAAGAATACATATTCCCATTATTAATCAAGAAAAAAATAATACGAATGCAAAGATTAGGTGTATCGTTGATTTAGAAAATCAAAAGGATGTGATTCTATCATATATAAAACAATATCAACTAGATATAGATGAATGTATATTTCTGAACGATAACGAGGCAAAGATAAACAACAATAAGCTTAATAAAGAAACACAAAAGCTACTAAACATCTTAAAGGAAAAATATAACATAAATGCCATTTTTATATCTACTGAGCCAACAGCACATGTTGCATATGCAATTTGGGCCTTAAAAAACGGCATCAATATCTTAATGGACAAGCCAATATCTGCGCCGAGCAATTTGTCTTTTAGCAGAAAAAACATTCAACGACTTTCAAAAGATTATCACGATCTTATCAAATTATATCAACAACAGAAACAAATATATCCAGATTTAGTTTTTGAATTACTAACACAGCGCAGGTATCATTTCGCCTTTTGGAAAATACGCGATTTGGTAAATGAGGTAAAAGAGAGAACTGGTGTTCCGATTACTTCATTCCAAACTACACATTGCGATGGTCAATGGAGGATGCCAAAAGAAATTATCGAACAGAATTATCATCCCTATAATCAAGGATATGGAAAACTTTTACATTCGGGGTATCATGCCATCGATCTTTTAGATTGGTTAGTGCGTGGCAGTATGACTCCTGATTTCCAGATGATTTACAAACTAGAAGTTACAAGTAATTTTGTTCGTCCAAACGACTTTCTAGTCCAGTTTCCTTTCTCTAAATATCGCGAGCTTTTTAATTCGGAACAAGCCTATTGCGGCTATACAGAGAATGAATACGAAAATAAATTTGCACGATTCGGAGAATTGGATTCTCAGATTCAAATTGCGTATAAAGATAAACAAAACAGGACAATTACGATTGGTCAATTTAATTTACTCCATAATAGTTTTAGTCAAAGAAACTGGCCCAGCGCAACTGGTCGTGATCTATATAAAGGAAACGGCAGAATACGACACGAATTACATTATATCGTTCAAGGACCTTTTCAAACAATCATATATGAATCGCTACAGTCAGAAGAAATTTTAAATAAACATACAAGTCATAGTAATGTTGGTGGCGAGTACCACCTCGATATCCACGTCTTTCGTAATAGCAAAATGTTTAAAGATTGGGAAAGCTATCACAAATATTCATTTGATGATTTTGACACGCATTTTTTAAAAGGGTATTCTCGAGGACATCAAGAAGACGCCAGAAGAGAATGTATCTTGAGGTTTTTGGGAGCACTAGATAATCGAGCCATACGACGCTATTCAGACATTGAGGATCAGGAAAATTCTGTAAAAATTATAGAAGCCGCATACATGTCAATGTATAACAAAAAGCATAAAAAGAATCCCCTTATTGTATTTTTAGGAGAATCGAATGTCTGAACCCCTTTATCAAAAATTATCGCACAAACCATATCCAATACGCCAGTATATGGACGCACAATCTATAGAATGGCTACGGTCGAACTTAAGACATCTATGCCCTTCTCTTTCCAATTTCGTAGAAGAATATAAAAAATTTCCACTAAATAAAATCGACATAGACACTGCTACTTTTGATTTATATAATGGCCTAAGTATCCATGGCTTCAGGCATCAATTTAGGGTTATGCTTTATATATGGATATTAGTACAAATGTTAAATATTTCGATTACAGAAGAATCATTAATTGAGCTTCTGCAGGCCACAGTATACCATGATATCATGAGAAAAAATGATAATAGTGACGCAGAACACGGCATCAGATCTGCTCATTGGATTGCAAGCCGATATCAATTTATCGATAAGCGAATTATTAATGCCGTCAAAAAACACAATCAGCCCAACGATGATAATCCTGATATCTATACGGCTTTGTTGAAAACGGCGGATGCTATTGATAGATATCGTTTGCCCAAAAAAGAATGGTGGATAGATATGCGTTTTCTGGAATTAAAAGTACCAGTTGACAAATTAGAAATTTTCCAGTATATCACATACCAGACTGAAGCGATTGCATACATGTGTTGCGATTCCGAGTCTATGAAAAAGAAGATGATAAAGTGGCTTAAACGGGAAGCTATCGTATGATACAGGCCTACGACCCGCCAAAGGTTATCAATAAATTACTCAATGAATATATTTCTCAAGATACTGAAGATAAACTGCAAAAAGTAATAGACAAAATTGCATTAAGTAACGAATATATCCATATTACGACGGCGAAAAAAGACATTTTACAAGATAAAGTTCTCCAATGTAGTGCGGGTGGTTTGGGCGGCGTAGTCTATGTAACCCCATTCTTTAATTCCTGCAAGATGCACAATTTAGGCGAATATATATTCAATTACGAACTTCCCATGTTTTTGCGAAATAATAAAAAGACGCAAAAAATTAGTATGCTAAAGTTGGTCCCAAAAATAGTCAGCATCGGCTTTGTCGATTATTTAGA
>CAVFLV010000004.1:0-6241 GCA_963623485.1 bacterium
AGGTTGGAGTGTCCACGATCTATTTGAGTTTGTGCAAAATATTGCAAATTTTAAGTTGAAATACAACACGTGATGAGTGAATAAGACCTTGATGGTTTACGAACCTCCCCATTTTTTATATAATGTATATTATGAATTCACGGGTTGATGCTATTGTTGAAAATTTTTAGCCACAGTAGATGGCGACGCGTCTGTCTTGCTTTTTGGGTCGGCTTTAGAGGAGGGGTGGACAGACGAATCCGATATTGATTTGTTTTTGATTGCTAATAATCTAGAAACTGATGTTTCGCATATGATTCTCGACGACATTGTCCTGGAAATTCAAAAAGATAATTTTTCCCAACCAATGCAGGACCTTGAAGCGGAAAAGGGAAATATCAGGAATCGAAATCTTGCAACGATGCTAGCGACGGCAAAAATTTTAAAATCCGACAATGATAATAAAGTGCAAGTTTTAAAACAGATGGCGCAAACAGTTTTGGATTCGCCCGCAAAATACACCGACGACGACGAAAAAGCATGGCGCGGGTCTATCGATGATTATTTATCCAAGTGTCAGCGAGATTTACAGCGAGACGACGCTGTAGCATTTCAACTTGATTCTATATATGTAGTGCAAAATTTGCTAGATTTATTTTTGGCTAAGCATAATTCCTATTTACCGCAGCCGAAACATTTGAAAGCGCGGTTATTAAACTTGGATCCTGCTTTTGCTGAGCTTTTTGAAAAATTTTGCAAAGCCGTTTCGCTATCTGACAAATTAGAATACTTGTCGGGGCTTTATGCTATCGTAAAATAGTTGTATTTTGCGAACCAAAGCCGGGTTTTAGAAAATCACCTCAAGATAAAAAGTTTATGGTATAATGGGGATAGGATGAGTGGGCAAGTTGATTTTCAGGCGGTGGAGAGAATTCGCAAACGGGTGCGATTGTGTGATTATCTGTGTGTGGCGCAGTTGTTTTTGCGGGATAATTTTTTGCTTGAGCGGGATTTGAATTTTAATGATATTAAGCCGCGGCTTTTGGGGCATTGGGGGACTTGCCACGGGATTAATGTCGCGTATGCGAATTTGAAAAATCATTTTGCGGAAGATGAAAACTTTGCTTTTGTTCTTGGTCCGGGACACGGGTTTCCGGCGCTGCAGGCGAATTTATGGCTAGACGGGGAACTCGAGAAAATCGACGCACAGGCTAGCCGAGATGCAAAGGGTCTTGAGTATCTTTGCCGGCAATTTTCTTGGCCGGACGGATTTCCGAGCCATGCCAGCCCGCTAACGCCAGGGGTGATTACCGAGGGCGGGGAACTAGGTTATGCGCTAGCAAACGCTTACGGCATGGCGCTCGGGCATCCGGAAAAAACTATTGCGGTTTTGATTGGCGACGGTGAACTCGAAACGGCGACGGCGCTGGCGTCCTTGAATTTGCGTGATTTACTAAATAGCCCAAATAATGGCACGGTTTTGCCGATTTTGCATCTCAACGGTTACAAAATTTCGGCGCCATCAATTTATGCGCGCAAGTCGGAACGAGAGCTGAATGAACTTATTCGCGGTTTCGGATTTGTGCCTATTGAACTTGATGGGGAAGATACAGAAAAGTTTCAAAATGTTTTGAACGAGGCTAGTCGTTCGCATGCGGTTAATGCTGATTTGGCGGACGCTCGTGATAAAACTATGTCATGTAAGGCAATGTCGACGCCATTCTATATTTTGAAAACCGAAAAAGGCTATGGCGGACCGAATCGTCATCACGAAGCACACCAAATTCCGCTTAAAAACCCGAAAACTGACGAAAAAGAACTAAAAGAGCTCGAAAAATGGCTAAAATCCTATCATTTTGAAGATTTGTTTAATCGCGAACAAGGAGTTTTGATATGATCGAACACGTAGAAAATCCGGGAGCGGAAAAATTTTCGCCAGCTAAAAAAATCGGCGAACTTTTGACCGAACAATTCAAAAAAGACCCGCATTTTTACTTTTTCTCGCCGGACGAAACTACCTCGAACCGCTTTGACGAGATTTTTACGGTCGAAAAACGGGCATGTGGCGATTTAAAACGCGAAGATTGGGATTTGCCGGAATCTTCAAGCGGGCGCATTATTGAAATGTTGTCAGAAAATGTGCTGTTTTCAACAATGACCGGGCATCTTGCGAACGGGGAACAGGCGATGATGGGGAGCTATGAGGCCTTTTTTCCGATTATTGCGGCGCAACTTTTGCAACAAATGAAATTTATCAAACAGTCCAAGACAGTCAAGTGGCGCAAGCCTTTGCCGGCGGTGAATTTGTTATCGACTTCGACTTGTTGGCGACAAGACCATAACGGTTTTACACATCAATCGCCAGCGTTAATCTCGACATTATTATCGGTGCCGTCTAATCTCGCCAACTGCATTTTCCCGGTCGATGACGTGGCAGCCGAGGAAGCCTTTCGTTTTATGTTAGATTCCAGAAATGTTGTAAATTTGACAACATTTAACAAAAACGAGGAACCGCGCTATATCGACTCGCACCATGCCAAGTTTCAATTCGATAACGGCGGGGCTTCGATTTACGAGTTTGCTTCCGACCCGGAGCCGGACTTTGTACTTACCGCCGCCGGCGACATTGTGACGCACGAAACATTAGAGGCGATTAAGATTTTGAAACAAGATTTGCCGGAACTTAGGTTGCGTTTTGTCGGAATAAACGCATTGTCTTACCGCGCGATTGGGACGACCGAGAATAAACTCGCGCGAGAAAAATTCACGGAATTATTTACCGCGAACAAACCGATTTTAGCCAATTTTCACGGCTATCCCGAAACTTTGGAAAATATTTTGGAAAATTATGCCGAAAAACGGCGTCTCAGGGTACATGGGTTCAACGAGGAGGGCTCGACCACGACGCCGTTTGAGATGCTTCGCAAAAACGCCGCCTCGCGCTATGACCTCGCGATTGATATCGCAAAAGTAGTGAAACGCGACGATTTGGCCAGTAAATATACTGCGATTTTGGCGCAAAACCATTGGCGCGCCATCAAATACGGTGAAGATTTGATAAAATAACTTATTTATGTTAAAATAACATACTATGGAACTATTTATTTTAATTATTACACTGCTGATTCTGGCGGAAACTAGTTTTTTGACTTTTAGACGCTTAAATTTTGCCCTTAATACCGGCAAGCGGAAAATTTATATTGATACTTCGGCGCTGATTGACGGGCGGATTTTGAATGTTGCGCGGTCGGGATTCTTGGATGGCGATATCATTGTTCTAAAAAGTGTTTTAAGAGAACTCCAGCTTCTTGCGGACGGCAAGGATTCGGAAAAACGCTTACGAGCGCGAGCGGGGATTGAAGCGGTTTCGGAACTCGAACGCGTGGTTAATGTGAACACCGAAATTTTTGACGACGGGGAAGGGCGTAAAAAAGTCGATGAAGAGCTTTTGAAGTTTGCCAAGGAGAACCGTGGGGTAATTTTAACCATCGATTACAATTTAATTAAAGTTGCCGAGGCGGAAAAAATTGAGACCCTAAATATTAACGAACTAGCCCTCGCGGTACGGACGGAATTTTTGCCGGGCGAGAAAATGGAAATCAAAATCACCGAAAGGGGTTCTAACAAGGGGCAGGGGGTAGGGCATCTTACTAACGGTACGATGGTCGTGGTGGACCGTGCGGCCAACAAAATCGGACAAACTTTAAATATCGAGTTTGAGCGTTTTCACGAGACTTCGTCGGGGCGAATTATTTTCGCTAAGATTGCGAAACGCCGGAAATAATTTGAGATACTAAAAATAGTTTCACCTTCTGCGCGAGGGGCTATCCCTAATACAGAAGGTGAAACAAGCGTGCCTTGACAGAATTGCTATTCGTCGGCTTCTTCGGCATCTTTTTTACAGGAGCCGATGCCGGAAATGGTGATTTCGCCAGTCGCGGAATAGCCAGAGGAATCAGCAACGACTAGGCGAGCCGAAGTTTCGGTGCCAGTTAGCGTATAGATAACGCCACCCGAGAGCGAGACTCCGCCTTTTTCGACGCCGTTGATATAGAGCGTGGCGCTAGCCAAATCGTAAGTGCCTTTGGTGATTTTGGCGCTAAGTTTACAGTCGCCGGTCGAGAGAGAGACGCGAGGTGGTTCGAAGTCGCAAGTATCGTTTTGTTCGCGGTTGTATGGCTCAGGCACACTATAGACCGCGTTGCCGGTGAGCGGATCGATAGTTTTGGTGACTTCGACCTCGATTTTGTATTCTTCTGGGGTGCAGGCGGCTGCTAGTAAGTGGTTATAGCGGTTAAAGACCAGCTTTTCTTTGGAAACACCCGAGGTTTTGGAGTTATACCAGCTTGGCCAAATGTCGGTTTTGCCATTCACGGTCAGAGTTTGAATGCCGGACGGACGAGTTGGTTCATCACCATAGCTCCACCGACCATCTGGTTCGTAAACTTCTTTGTGGACGCGTTCCATATAAGTTCCGACTGTATAGCGCACGACGTCATTAGTATTAGAGGAAAGGCCTGCGCCGTCATGATTACCGTTCCAAACAAAGGTCGAGACAGCAGTGGAATAACTTTCAATCAAAGAGTCCTTAGTGACGGCGGAATTAGTAGTAGTGGTGGTACCAGTTTTGGTCGCAGTCCAGACATTTGGCACCACGAACCCCTCATTATTAAACCAACGTGCCGAACGGTCGCTCAAGATACTCGAAATCATGTAAGCGACCTGTTCGTCGACTACTGAAGTGGCTGGCGAATCAGTCCAAGTTTCAACCACGTCGCCCGCGGAGTTTTTGACTTCTAATACGTAAGCCAAATCTTTATACGAGCCGCCGCGCGCGATAGAAGCGTAAGCATTGGCGTGTTCCACCATTTTAACGCCACAACCCGAGCCAATGGCGATGGAAAGCCCATAATTGGAGCGATCGGCACAATAACTTTGGTCGCCAAGGGCATGCGCAATTTCGAGCGAGTTATCGATACCGTTAATATATAGGGCCTTAACGGCGGCGATATTTAGCGAGTGACCAAGCGAGAACCGAATTGTAACGTCACCATAGAACCGACCGGTCGCGTTTCCCATCGAACAGGCGCCAGTGTAACCAGCACAATACAATTTGTCGATATTTTCGTCTTTCAAAATACTGCCTGGGCCGTAATTGACGCCTTCGCGTTGCATAAATAACGGGGCATAGTCCAAAATCGGCTTAATCGAAGAACCTGGCTCGATCGAAGAATCGGTCGTAACGTTTAGCTCGCCGTAGGTCGCATTGTTAAAGTCCGCCGACCCCACCATAGCAATGACCTGCGAAGTTTCGACATCAACCGAAACTAGAGCCAAGTTGTCACTTTTGTTTTTATACATGTGCGTAGTGCCAACCGCGACTGCGTCTTCGGCAATTTTCTGCGCGCGGTAATCCAAAGTGGTTTTAATGGTCCAACCACCGGCACGCATAGTTTGGATACCGTATTTTTCTTCGAGTTGTTTTTTGACTTCTAGCACAAAATGAGGCGCGAGCATGTTGGCGTATTGGCTAGATTCGGGTTTAATAGTGTCTAGAATTGCCACTTCTTTGGCTTCGGTAGCTTCTTGTTCGGTAATGAAGCCCATTGAAACCATGTCGTCTAGAACTTTGTGTTGGCGTTCAATCAACATATCGTTGCCATAAGAGTTATAGGGGTTCAAAATGGCAGGGTTGTTTGGAATAGCGGCCAGAAGCGCACATTCGGCCAAGGTTAAATCTTTGGCGTGCTTGCCGAAGTAGGTTTGCGCCGCCGATTCAACTCCGTTACGTCGCCCGCCGTAAGGCGATTGGTTCAAGTACATAGTAATAATTTGGTCTTTGGAATACATTTTTTCGAGTTCAATTGCGAGAATTAACTCTTTAATCTTACGAGTCAGACCACCACGGTTTTCGCTTGCGGCTTCGTCAGAGAAATAAACCTGTTTAATCAACTGTTGAGTCAGAGTTGAGCCACCTTGCACGCCTCGCCCCGACAAAGTCGAGAACGCTGCGCGGATTAGAGCCACGAAGTCCACGCCGATATGATTATAAAAATTCTTGTCCTCGATTGCAATTGTAGCTTTATACATCATATCCGGAATTTCGTCGGCATCCACCACCAAGCGATAGTCCTCGTCGCCGGTGTCTTTCCAAAGGACTTCGCCGTTGCGGTCAAGATAAGTGTTGACGGTTTCGGAAATGGACATTTCGTCGAGGCGAATTTCGTCGAGGTCTTTTTTATAATACAAAAACAGGCCGCCG
>CAVFLV010000004.1:6269-27843 GCA_963623485.1 bacterium
AACACGCGTTTAGGGTGTAGGCGAGCAAAGAAACGCTTAACTGGCTCCTTGGGCAATTTCGCCAATTCTTCCGCGCGCTTGCGGGCATTGGTTTCTTTTTTGGCACGATAATTATATGCCAAACTAGAATATAAATTAAGATTTTTTTTCGCTTTCGCAGTTTTTGAGGCTTTTGGCGCCTTGGTCTTTTTGGACTTAGACGGCAAAATCACCTCGGATTTTTTCTTAGCCATATGTTTATATTATACATAAAAAATCAAAAACATAAAGTTTTTTATGTGTTATTATAATATATATGAGGAAATTTAAGTTCAAGTCGGTGGTGACGCTCGCACAGGCAAAACTGTCGGTTAAGTCGGCGGCGATATTGCTGGCTTCGTCGACTTTGATTTCGGCACTACTTGGATTATTCCGCGATCGGCTCCTCAATTCTTATTATCTTGGCACTTACCCGACAGGAATCGATGCCTACACGGCGGCGTTCACGATCCCGGATTTTATGTTTTTTATTTTAACCTCGGGGGCGCTGTCTGTTTCGTTTATTCCGGTATTCAATCAGCGGTTGATGGCGGGGAATAAAAAGTCGGCGTGGGAGCTGTCGACGTCGCTGTTAAATTTGCTAGCGATTTTAACTCTAATTGCGTCGGTATTGATTATGATTTTTGCCGACCCGCTGATTCGATATATTGTTTCGCCAGGACTAGACGAAAGCGGAATGGTGCTAGCGATTAATATGACACGAGTGATTGCGATTAATCCGTTTTTGTTTTCAATTGCGACGGTACTGACGTCAATTCAGCAGGCCGTGGGGCGGTTTGTGTTTTATGCGTTCGCGCCGGCGATTTATAATATAGGGATTATTATCGGGATTACGTGGTTTACGGGCGGGATTAATTTATTCGGGGTGCAACTATTTGAAGGTGGGATTATGGGGGTGGCAGTAGGAGTGATTTTGGGGGCGATAATGCAGTTAATAGTGGCGCTGATCGGGCTGTTTGGGCTCGGCATGGATTATAATTTCAAAATCAGTTGGAAAAACCAAGGTTTTCGGTCAATTCTAAAACTACTACCGGCGAGGTCACTAGACCAAGGGATTGATTATGTGAACTCTTTAGTGTCGACAAACCTATCTTCGCGGATGGGGGCGGGGGCAGTGCGGTCGTTCGACCAGGCTACAACACTCCACACCGTGCCGGTGAGTTTAATCGGGGTGGCGATTTCGACGGCGTATTTTCCAAAACTAACCGAGGAGCTCGGCTCGGGCGACAAAAGGGAATTCTATCAGACTTTTCGGCAAGCACTAAGAATGATTATTTGGATTGCTTTGCCGGTTTCGGTGATTGCATTTTTTGGACGGGGATATGTGACAAGTTTTATTTCCAACATCGGGAATAACAGCAGTAATGGGACGATTGCGTCGGTGCTGGGGACGCTGTGTATTGCAATTTTTGCTAAGTCGGTGTTTCATATTGCTTCGCGCGGGTTTTACGCTTGTCAAGATACTAAAACTCCGTTTTGGGTGTCGGTAGGGGCGATTGGGTTGACGATTGGACTGATGATTGTATTTACGGTGCTAGATTGGGGCGTGGACGGACTGGGGGTGGCGCAATCAATTGGTGCGGCACTAGAAATGGTGATTTTGCTTGGGATTTTACAAAAACGTGCGGAGGGGGAATTATTCAATAAGGAGTTTTGGCAAGCGATTCTCAGGATGCTGATCGCGACCTTGGTGACGGGATGCGTGGCATTTTCAATGACAAAATTTGTGCCGCTGATGGCAACCGACAATTCGCTAGTGATTACGATTCCGAAGTTTTTATTGATTACGGTGACGTCGCTGGTGGCGTATTTGGTTGCGAGTTATTTTTTAGATCTGCGCGAAGCCAAACCGATTCTTAAGTTTATCAAGAAAATCTTATTCCGCAACGTCAAATAAAGTGCTATAATTAAAGATATGGAGATAAAACGCGAGGATATTTTGCATTTGGCGAGTTTGTCGAATTTTTCGGTCTCAGACGCGGAGGCGGAAAGTTTGGAACACGACCTAGGCGATATTATTAAATATATTTCTCAGCTAGACGAGCTAGATACCGAGAACGTCGAGCCGACTTATCAAGTGTTCGAGATGGAAAACGTGTGGCGACCGGACGAGATTATAAAACAAGACGCGACTCGCGAGGAACTACTCGCGCTCACGACCGAAGAAAAAGATCATCAAATTAAAGTTCCGAAGGTGTTATAATGAAAATTGCAAATCAAAAAGTTTCGGCTGAAAGTTTAGTCAAAGACGCGCTGGAAAAGGCGAAAAAGTTTGAAGATTATCATATTTTTACGTTTTTGAACGAGAAAAAGGCTTTAGAAAAGGCGCGCGAAATCGACCGGCGGATTAAAAATGGGGAAGAAGTGGGTCGGCTCGCGGGCGTGCCGTATGCTTTGAAAGATAATTTTCTCTCGCCCGAGGGTGAAACTACCGCTTCGGCGCATATTTTGGAAGGGTTTACTTCGCCGATTACGGCGACGACGGTGGAACGGCTCGAGGCGGAAGGCGCGATTATGATTGGTCGGACTAATTTGGATGCGTTCGCGCATGGGTCGTCGACCGAAAATTCGTATTTTGGCCCCACCTTAAACTCGCACGACCGCGAGCGCGTAGCGGGCGGGTCGTCTGGAGGGTCGGCGGTGGCGGTGGCGCTCGACATTGTGGAGTTTGCAACTGGGACGGACACGGGCGGTTCGATTCGGCAACCGGCTTCGTTTAATGGCGTATACGGATTGAAGCCGACATATGGGTGTAATTCGCGATATGGGGTCGTGGCGATGGCGTCGTCGACGGATTGTATTGGCTTTTTCACGAAAACGCCGGAAGATATGGATCTTTTGATGTCGATTTCAAGTGGTAAAGACCCTAAAGATATGACAACCTTGGATAGTTATTATAATGGTGAATTTGAAGCACCTTGTCTCGGACACACTCAAGGCCGTTCGGCCAAGCCTACGGTCCTCGACAAGGTGCTCTCAAATTCTGATAAAAAATCTGAAACGTCTCACTGCCCGACGGGTCCTGCCGCCACTTTTCCCCCATTCTCGTCAAGCTCGATGGGGGGCCCCCAAGTGGCGTCACCCGTCGGTGGGCGTCGTATTGGCATCATCAAAGATTTTGATAATGATTCAGTAAATGTAGAAATTCGGGAAGCGTTGAAGCGGAAGTGCGAATTACTAAAGTCGAAGGGGCATGAAATCGTGGAGTTGTCGATGCCGGCGCTGAAGTATGCGTTGGCGGCGTATTATATTATTGTGCCGGCAGAAGTGGCATCGAATTTGTCGCGACATGACGGCGTAAGATACGGATTCCGGTCGGAAAAGTCGGAGGATTTGAATAAGCTGTATTCCGAGACGCGCTCGGAAGGCTTTATGCCGGAAAACAAGCGCCGAATTATGATCGGGAACTTCGTGTTATCGAGCGGGTTTTACGATGCTTATTTCTTGAAAGCGGCGAAAGCGCGAACGTTGATTATTAGAGAATACCAAAAAGCGTTCGAACAGTGCGATTTTATCCTGACGCCAGTGTCGCCTAGCCCGGCGTTTAAACTTGGCGAAAAGGTGAATGACCCGGTGGCGATGTATCTCGAAGACGTAATGAGTGTGCCGCTAAACCTCGCGGGGGTGCCAGGGTTAGCGGTGCCGGCCGGAGAGACCAAAACTGGGCTGCCGATTGGCTTGCAACTCATTGGTCCGAGGCGAAGCGACAAAAAGTTGATTGAATTTAGTAAGGAATTACAAGAAAATGCCTAATCTTTTTATTATAGCACAGATTGCCGAAAAAGTCAAGTTTAACAGGGGTCGGAAGTGATGGATGGCGGAGTAGTGATTTTTATTTTCGCGGTACTGATTATTGCGGTGTTTATCTTTGTAGCAATTCTGCTCACTGGTAAGCGCGGCTACGTGTTTAACCGCGAAAAATATCAGACGGATTTTTTGGCGATTGAGAATAAAATGCGCAAAGAATCACCTGCGACTTGGACGGCAACGATTATCGAAGCGGATAAATTGCTCGATAAGGCGATGATTGAGATGGGTGTGCCAGGCAAGACCATGGGTGACCGATTGAAGCGACGGGGCGATAAGTTTAGCAACTTGAATGGAGTATGGCGCGCACATAAACTACGCAATGCCATTGCGCACGAAGCGGGTTTTGAAGTGGGCTACAAGCAGGCGCTGAACGCCTTGGAGATTTACAAACAAGCATTAAAGGATTTAGGAGCAATTTAATGAAATATTTACCGACTATCGGCATCGAATGCCATGTGCAGTTATCAACCAAAACTAAATTATTTTCCGAAGTCGACAACGACGCGCGAGGGAAGGAACCGAATTCTTGCGTATCGCCGGTGGACTATGCGCTGCCGGGGATGTTGCCACGGCTTAACGGCGAGGCGGTGAAATTCGCGGTGCGAGCGGGGCGAGCAATGAACTGCGAAATTAACGCCGAGTCGCGGTTTGACCGTAAGCATTATTTTTATCCGGATTCGCCTAAAGGCTACCAGATTACGCAATTTTACCGCCCAATTATTGGGGCGGGATTTGTGGAACTGCCATCGGGGACAAAAATCCGAATCGAACACGCACACCTCGAGGGCGACGCAGGGAAGTTGACCCATTTTGATACTTATTCTTTGGTGGATTTAAACCGGGTAGACACACCGCTGATTGAAATTGTGTCAATGCCGGACATTCACTCCGCGAAAGACGCGCACGATTATTGTAAGGAATTGTGGCGGCTGATGCGCTACGCCAAGGTGACTTATGGGGATTTATATAACGGAAACATGCGGTTTGATGTGAATGTGTCGCTGGCGCCGGAAGGTTCTGAGACTTTGGGGACGCGAGCGGAAGTGAAAAATTTAAATTCGTTTAGGTCGGTGGAGCGAGCGGTAGAGTACGAAATTGCTCGGCAAACCAAATTGCTCGAGGCTGGCGAACGGGTAGTACAAGAAACACGGGGGTGGAGCGATGCGACTGGCAAAACTACGGGGCAGCGTTCGAAAGAGGAGGCTAAGGATTATCGGTATATGCCAGAGCCAGATTTGCCGCCGCTGAATTTGTCTCGTGAATTTATCGACGAACAGCTCGCTGATTTTCCGCTAATGCCGGCGGATTATCGACGGGGGTTTAGGGGCGTGATCGCTGATGATATTTTGGAGATTTTACTGGATTATCCAGAGTTGATGCAGAAATTAGAAGAAATGGCTGGTATATCTTCGCAATCAGAGCGAGTCCTTTCGGGAGACGGGTCGCAAGAAGCAGAAATGACTGACGCGCTCCATCTCGGACACGCTCAAGGCCGCTCGGCCAAGCCTACGGTCCTCGATAAAGCGCGTCCAGCCATTTCGCTGATTGCCAACCTGTTTACATCTGTTCTACTGGCGGAGGAAAAGTCGGCGGAATTCTTGAACGATCTGCCGAGTGCGGACGCCCTGAATACCTTGGCAGAGATGAATGCGAAGAAAGAGCTTAGTTCAACGGCAACAAAAGAAGTGTTTTTGCGCTTATTTGATCCGCAGATGAAAACGCGAGGCGTAAAACAGATTGCAAGTGAGCTAGGGCTAATTCAGGAAAATGACCTTGGGGCGCTCGAGAAGATTGTGGATGCGGTACTGGCAAAACCAGAAACAAAACAGGCACAAGATGATTTTCGGGCTGGGTCGGAAAAAGTGCTTGGTTTTTTGGTTGGGCAAGTGATGAAAGAGTCGAAAGGCAAGGCCAACCCGTCCAGCGTGCAAGAAATTTTACGCAAAAAATTATCATAATTCTGATAGATAAAGGTGCTCAACTTGACTTTTTGACGCAAGTATGATATAATTAGGGGATAGTGCACCGATTTTGGGGTTTATTTTTCTGAGTAGATGTGGTAAAATGAGGTCAGGAATACGTCTTTTTTGAGCGTGGAGCTACAAAAAGAACCAATAATAATATAAAGGAGCATATGGCTACTGAAATCAAGGATTTAAGTATGCTGCGCAATATCGGGATTATTGCCCATATTGACGCGGGCAAGACGACGACCTCGGAAGCGATTTTGTATCGGACGGGGTTGAAACATAAAATCGACCTGGTGAAGGGCGGAACCGGCGGTGCGGATACCGACTGGATGGAGCAGGAGAAGGAACGTGGGATTACGATTACTTCGGCGGCGGTGACGGTTTATTGGAAAAATCACCAAATTAACATCATCGATACTCCGGGGCATATCGACTTTACCGCAGAAGTGGAACGTTCTTTGCGCGTGCTGGACGGCGCGGTAGTGGTGTTTGACGGCAAGATGGGCGTCGAGGCACAGTCCGAGACCGTGTGGCGCCAAGCAACTAAATACGGCGTGCCGCGTATCTGTTTTGTGAACAAAATCAACCAAATCGGTGGCGATTTTTACAAGTCGCTAGATTCGATTCACAAACGTCTTTCGAAAAATGCGGTGGCGATTCATTTGCCGATTGGGTTTGAGAAAGATATTTGCGGTGTGGTCGACCTAATCGACATGAAAGCCTACACTTATAAAGATTATGCGGATCACGAGCTGACGGTTGGCGAAATTCCGGAAGATATGAAGGAAAAAGCGAAAAACGCACGTTCGATGCTAGTTGAGGAAGCGGTGCAAGCTGACGAAGCCTTGATGGATAAGTATTTCAACGAAGGCGAAGAGGCGATTACTATACCCGAACTCAAAGCGGCACTCCGCAAACGCGTGCTTGATGGTGATTTCTTCCTAGTAACCGGTGGCGATGGTCGTGGGGTGATTGTCGAGAAAGTGCTAGATTTAATGACCGACTACCTGCCGAGCCCGCTTGATCGTGATCAGGGGCAAACGGTCGGAACCGACCCGAAAACTGGTGATCAAATCGTGCGCAAAGCCGATAATTCGGAACCTCTCACGGCGCTGGCGTTTAAGATTGCAACCGACCCGTTCGTAGGGAAGTTAATCTTTATCCGCGTCTATGCCGGCAAGCTTAAATCCGGCGATACGGTATTGAATGCTTCGACCGGAGACAAGGAACGGATTGGGCGGTTGGTGCGAATGCACGCCAACGACCGCAAAGACATTAGTGAAATCGGCGCGGGTGATATCGCCGCAGTAGTAGGGCTTAAGAATTGTACCACTGGTACTACGCTCTGCTCGCCAGCTAAACCGATTTTACTGGAGTCTATTGAATTCCCAGATCCACCAGTGTCAATCGCGGTGGAGCCAAAAACTAAGGCCGACCAAGAAAAAATGGGGATTGGCCTGTCGAAAATGGCAGAAGAAGACCCGACTTTCCGCGTCCATACCGACGAAGAAACTGGTCAGACGATTATTTCGGGGATGGGCGAACTTCACCTTGAGATTATTATCGACCGCTTGAAGCGCGAGCATGGCGTCGAAGCGAACACCGGCGCGCCGCAAGTGGCTTATCGTGAAACGATTCGAGGCACAGCCGAAGCGCAAGGTAAGCACGTCAAGCAGTCTGGTGGTCGTGGTCAGTATGGCGACGTGTGGATTAAGTTTGAACCGAACGAGCCGGGCAAAGGCTTTGAGTTTATTGACCAAATTAAGGGTGGTGTGGTTCCGCAGGAATACCGCAAACCGGTCCAAAAAGGTGTCGAGGATACTTTGGCGGGCGGCGTGATTGCTGGTTATCCGGTGGTTGATATCAAGGCAACGCTTTACGATGGTTCGTATCACGATGTCGACTCTTCGGAACTCGCCTTTACCTTGGCAGGTGCTTTGGCAACTCGCGAAGGTATCAAAAAAGCGAATCCGGTGCTACTCGAGCCAGTAATGAAGCTCGAAATCACCACGCCGGAAGAGTTCATGGGCGACGTGATTGGCGATATCAACTCTAGGCGCGGTCGGATCGACGAAATGGAAGATTTGAACGGTGGCGCGAAGTTGATTAAGGCATTCTGTCCGCTAGCGAACCTCTTTGGTTATACTGGCGACCTCCGCGGGATGACCCAAGGGCGCGCAGCTTCGTCGATGGAGCTCTTCGCTTATGAGGAAGTACCACCGAATGTAGCGCAAGACATTATTGAAAAGAGAAATTCAAAATAACCCCTTTACATTTGGGAAAAAATAGTCTAAAATAGTAATGTAGAGTTTTGGAGCTGGTTTTTATTAGCGCTCCAAACATAATTAATAAAAAGGAGATTGAATGGCAAATTTTGACCGTTCCAAACCACATATCAATGTGGGCACCATGGGTCACGTCGACCATGGTAAGACTACTTTAACCGCGGCGATTACGAGCGTGCTAGCAAAGCGCCTCCCGTCCGAAGTCAACAAGCCAGTGGCTTACGACCAAATCGACAACGCGCCTGAGGAAAAAGCTCGTGGTATTACTATCGCGACTTCGCACCAAGAGTACGAGTCCGAGAAGCGCCACTACGCACATGTGGACATGCCAGGGCACGCGGATTACATTAAGAACATGATTACCGGTGCGGCGCAGGTCGACGGGGCAATCCTCGTCGTGGCGGCCAATGATGGTCCTTTGCCACAGACTCGTGAGCACGTGTTGCTCGCGCACCAGGTGAACGTGCCAAAAATCATCGTGTTCCTCAACAAGATGGACCTTGCTGATCCTGAACTCGTGGAACTCGTGGAGATGGACGTACGCGACCTGTTGAATAAATACGGCTTCGACGGCGACAACGCGCCAATCATCAAGGGTTCGGCGACCAAGGCTCTCGAAGGCGACAAAGAGAATGAAGATGCTATCATGGAACTCGTGTCTGCGATGGACGAATACTTCGACATTCCTGAACACGACCTTGACAAACCGTTCTTGATGCCAGTAGAAGACGTCTTCTCGATCAAAGGTCGTGGAACTGTGGCAACTGGTCGTATCGAGCAAGGTGTGGTCAAATTGAACGACGAAGTTGAAATCGTGGGTCTCCGCGATACTCAAAAATCGGTTGTGACTGGTATCGAGGCCTTCCACAAGACTCTCGACCAAGGTCAAGCTGGCGATAACGCAGGGCTATTGCTCCGCGGTATTGAGCGTGATCAAATCGAACGTGGTCAGGTGATTGCTAAACCAGGTTCGATCACCCCGCACACCGAGTTCGAGGCACAGGTTTACATCTTAAAGAAAGAGGAAGGTGGACGCCACACTCCGTTCTCCAAGGGCTACAAACCGCAATTCTACTTCCGCACTACGGACGTGACTGGTGAAGTCGAACTTCCGGCGGATAAAGAAATCGTCATGCCTGGCGATCAGGTCACTTTCAAGGTGAAACTGCTCGCGCCAGTGGCGATGAACGACCAAGACCGCTTCGCTATCCGCGAAGGTGGCAAGACGGTTGGTTCTGGTGTGATTACCAAAGTTATCAAATAACTTGCTAACCAGTTTTAAAAGCGAGCTCGGAGCAATCCGGCTCGTTTTTTCGTGGGTTTTAATGGCCATGTGATTTTTAGGGGTGGTTTTAGCGGGCTTTGACGGTCAAATTTCCGCTATTTTAGCCTTAAGCTTGACTTTTTGCCCAATCTGTGCTATGATTAAAAGATATAGTATGGTTGGGGATTTTTTTGACCCCTTTAAATTGTCCATATTATAGCACATTACGAAAGGAGCTATGATGAAAGATGGAAATGAGACACGTATGGTTAGTAGTGGTTGCAGGTGGGAAGGGGACAAGGTTGTTTCCGATTTCCCACGAAGGATGTCCCAAGCAGTTTTGCGACTTAACCCGGTCGCAGAAATTCGTGCAAGCCACAATCCAGCGGTTCTTGGCCCTGGGGGTCAAACCGGAACAGGTCGTAATTATTACGACAACGCCAAATCAAACTCGGCTGGCAAAGGAGCAAGTGCACTCCCTCGGGGTTTTAAGCCAAAACATCTATGAGGAGAGCGAAACCTGGGGCTACCCTGGGGTAATGGTAAAAGCCGCCCAGACGATTTATGAGCTGGACAGACGTGCGATTATTGTTAATACGCCATCTGACCAGTACGTGGTTGAGGACGAGGAATTCAAGAATGCTATTGACGGCAGCCTTGAAATTGCAGCCGCTGGAGATGTAGCTGTGGTCGGAGTGAAGATTACGGACCTTGTAACCGCTAAAGGTTGTGGACACGTAGTGTTCAATCCGAGCGAAGAAACCGAAACCGGTTTTCGCAAGATGCACGACTTCGTCGAGAAGCCAGAGGAAAAACTGGCAGATAGACTGATGCGTCGGGCTAGTTCGGCGGTAAACACTGGAATTAATGTTTGGCAGGCATCGACTTTGCTAAACGTGATTGACCCAGGAGAAATTATCTCGAAAAAAGCTGCTAGCCGAAAGGAAGGCACAAAATGGGATTTGACCACCGACCGGTTTCTCAAAATGTTCCCGAATGTCTACGTAGTAGCAGGGAACTTTGAGTGGCACGACTGCGGAACGCTTAGCGCGATGTATGATGTGGTGAAGGACAAAACCCCGAACCACAAAAATGCCAATATCGGCGGCGGAGAAATCGACCGAACAGATTGTTTGAAAAGTCTGTTTTATGCGGCCGAAGGTTTTAGGCTACACGCGACTGGGTTTTACGAAACCGCAGTGATTGCAAACGTAGTCGAGGTGAATGGTGAAATTCACCCGATTGTAGCCGTAGTAAAACTCAGCGAAAGCCAAAGAGTAAAGGAACTGGCCGAAGATATTAAAACGGCTCGGCAACTCCTCTCGGTAGATTTCCAGATTGATGCGCGGAATAATTGTATCATGCGTTCGAATATTTCGAAGGATACGATTTACGGGTTCGTTGGCGTGGAAAATTGCATCGTTTCGGTGCATAAAAACGCAGACGGCACGTTCGAAGTATCCGCGTCACAACAGATTAGTGCTTATCCCCAACGGAAAGTAGGTGCTCGTCTGGAGTCTGAACCGGTGGCATAAACCGCACTTGGACGCACTGACAAAAGGCTCATAGCTAGCACATTTGAAGGAAACCCCCGAATCGCTCGGGGGTTGACTTTTTGTAAGAAGAGTGCTATAATGGGAAGATAAATATTATTAATTATCGACTCTGAACAACTCCAGTTTTAGAGAGGTTATCAGAGAGGAAGGAATACATGACAGAAACTAAAAAAGATGCGGGACTAACAATTCGCATCCGACTTAAAGCTTACGATCACCGCGTGATCGATCAAAGCGCGCGCCAAATCGTGGACACAGCAATTCGCACGGGAGCTACCGTGTCGGGGCCAATTCCTTTGCCGACTAAG
This sequence comes from bacterium, assembly GCA_963623485.1. Classification (GTDB taxonomy): domain Bacteria; phylum Patescibacteriota; class Saccharimonadia; order Saccharimonadales; family Saccharimonadaceae; genus Nanosyncoccus. The sequence goes on from CAVFLV010000004.1 coordinate 17,502, forward strand.
CGTTCGACTTTCACCGTAGTGAAATCGCCACACGTCTACAAGACCGGTGGGGAAGCTTTCGAAATGAAAGTGCATAAGCGCTTGATCGATATCGCAAACGCTACGCCAAAAACGATTGAAAGTTTGCAAAACTTGTCGCTCCCGGCGGGCGTAGATGCCGAAATTCGGATGTAGGCTTTAAAAGCTAAATCGAATGAGAGCTGGCTTAAATACGAAAATTGAAAGAAAACTGGTTTCTCGGGCTAAAGTTTACATGGAAATTGGCCGTTAAAGACCGAAATTTATATGAAAATTGGTCGCTAAAGGCCAAAATTGAAACGGATATGAACTCCGTTTCAATTTTTGTTGATAAAATGATATAATAGAGGGGTATGAGTGTATCTAGTTTGAAAAAACGGTTTTATTTTACGGTGGCGCGGTATTTTCGACATTTTGCAAATCGAGTGTTAAAGAGGTGGAACCCGCGGGTGATTGCGGTGACGGGGTCGGCGGGGAAGACCACGATGCTGAATATGATTGAATTTGAGATGGGCGACAAGGCGCATTATTCGCACGATGCGAACTCGGCGTTCGGAGTGTCGTTTGATTTGCTCGGGATTGACGGGGTGCGGGGGTCGAAATGGCGGTGGTTGTGGCTGATTTTGGTCGCGCCGATTAAATCGTGGTTTAAGACTTTTCCGCAGAAGTTTTACGTGGTGGAAATTGACGGGGAACGCCCGCACGAGGCGGAGTTTTTGGCGGAGTGGATTCGTCCAGAGGTGACGATTTGGGTCTCGATTGGACTGTCGCACGCGGTGCAGTTTGAAAAAGTGGTGGCGGAAGGGAAATTTAAGGATTTGTCCGAGGCGATTACAGCGGAATTTGCGAATTTGCCGAAAAATACTCTGAAACGGGTGTATATTGACGCAGATTCGAAGCTGATGACTTCCGCGACCGAAGGGATTTCGGCTAAAGTCATCCCGATTAAAAAAACTGAGATTAAAAAATATGTGGTTTACCCAGATGCGACTGATTTTACCTACGGCGACACGACTTTTCATTTTGACCGGCCCGAGCCGAGGGATTTGACCTTTAATTTGTTTGTGTTGCAAGATTTGATGAAATATTTGAAGCTAAAGTTTAACCCCGATTTTACAGGGATGAAAGTGGCGCCAGGGCGGAGTTCGTATTTTCGGGGCATCAAAAACACTCATATCGTGGATAGCAGCTATAACGCGCATATGATTAGTATGGCTTCGACGCTAGATATGGCAAAGCGCATGCACGCCGAGAAAAAATGGTTAGTGATTGGCGACATTGTGGATCAGGGGTCGCTAGCCGAAAGCGAACACCGAAAATTGGCTAAGTTAATTGCCGATGTGGAGCCTGAAAAAGTCGTACTAGTGGGACGAAGGACCAAACAATACACCGCGCCGGAACTGAAGGCGCTAGGGGTGTCGGCGGTGGCGACTTTGGATCCACACAAGGCCTTGGAATATCTGGAAAAAAATCTAAAAGGTAATGAAACTTTGATTTTTAAGGGGAGTCAATACCTGGAATGGATTATTGAAAAACTGCTAGACAACCCTGACGACGCGCGTTTGCTCTGTCGGCGAGAGAAGGCAGCGGTCGCAAGGCGTAAAAATTGGGGGCTAGACTCGTGAAAGGAGGCAAATAATGGCAGACCTTTATATCGTACACGGTTGGACTTATACCGTGGAACCGTGGAAAAGAACGATTGAATTACTCCGAGAGCGGGGAATTAGCGTAAAAATGCTGAAAGTGCCGGGGCTGACCGAGCCGTCGAAAAAAGAGTTCACGATCGAGGATTACGTTAAGTGGGCAGACCAGGAAATTCCGGATGGAGCGGTGGCGCTAGGGCATTCGAACGGTGGGCGGATTTTGCTGAATCTCTGCGCCGCGAAGCCGGATAAGCTAAAATATCTGATTCTGCTCGACGCGGCGGGGATTTACGAGCCGACGTTCAAGAAAAAAGTGGTTGAAAAGGTCGCGAAACTCGGCAAACCGTTCAAAAAAGTGAAAATTATCGACAAAGTTTTTCATCGCGCAACTGGCACGACGGATTATTCGCGGGCGCCGGAAAATATGAAAAAAACGCTGGCAAATATGATTGAATCGGACAAAAATCTGGATTTTGCCAAAGTCGAGACCAAAACCTTTATTCTTTGGGGGAAAAAGGATACGACTACACCGCCGCGGCAGGCTACTTTGATGTACGAAAAATTGCCAAATGCGGAACTGAAATTTTATGCCAATTGGACGCACGCGCCGTATATTTCGAGTCCAGAGGAACTGGCGCGAGCGCTGGCGGCGCTGGTAGAGAGGATGAAAAAGTGAGCTTTGGCCTTGGACTAAAAAAGCAGTATTTTTTGGGGCTGGCGGCAGGATTTTCGAGAGAGGCGCGGCTAAAGCATACTTTTGCGATTGGGCGGGAAAAAGACCGACAGGAATTGGCGCGGTATTTAGAGAAAAAATATGGGGCAAATGCCGGGGCGGGGAATAAAGAGAAATTAGCGCAGACGGGCAAAAATTCCGGAACTACCGTTTCGGAGCAAGCGAAAAACGTGGGAGGGCGAGCGATTTTGTGCAAAAACGGGCGATCGGCGCTGTGTTTGGCGCTTAAGGCTTATTTTGACCGGGGCGACAAGGTGATTGTAAATGGTTTTACTTGTTATGCGGTGGTCGAGGCGGTAAAAAAGGCGGGGCTGACTCCGGTGTTTGCCGATATTTCGCGCGAAGATTTGAATTTTAACGCCGGGACACTCGAAAAAGTCGCGAACGGGGCGCGGGGTGTAATTATTCAAAATTCGCTAGGGAATCCAGTAGATATTTTGGCAATAGAGAAGTTCGCGCGAGAGCAGAATTTGATTTTGATTGAGGATTTGGCGCATTCGGCAGGGCGAAAATATAGCGACGGGCGCGAAATGGGGACGGTCGGGGCAGCGACGGTGTTGTCGTTTGGCAAGGACAAGGTGATTGACACGATTTCGGGTGGGGCGGTAATTTTGCGCGACCCCTGTAAAAATGCGATTACAGCGCCTGTTAAATTGCCGAAACTGTCCGACCACTTGCGGGCGCGATTTTACCCGCTACTGGGAGCGATTTGCCGAGGACTGACTCGGGTTCATCTTGGCGGAGTCTTAATGCGGGGGTTAGTTAAAATCCACTGGGTGGAGAAATCAGCAGATAATCGGCTGGATCTAGAACGCAAAATCAGTAAATTTGAGGCAAAAATGGCGTTAAAACAGTTAAAATCGCTCTCTGGGAGAGCGCCAATTCGGGAATTTTATCTGGTAGATGACCGCGACGAGGTCTTGCGGGAACTCCGTAAGGCTGGCTATTATTTTGACGGTTTTTGGTATGAAAAGCCGGTATCGCCGGAGCGCTACTATAAAAAAGTGCATTTTCCAGAGGAAAATTGCCCCGAGGCGGTGTTTGTATCTCGGCATATTGTGAATTTTCCGAAGTATTATATGAAAAAAGAGTTGGAACGGGCGCAAAAAATCGTGGAGCAACATTTGGTGCAAGGGGGAGAAAGGTAGGTGCAGACAAAAGTGAAAAATACAGGGGCTAAAGTGAGCGGCGTGAATAGGGGCAGTGAGGGCGCGATGGACGGAAATGAAGCGAAAAATTGGCAAAAAATCGTGAAAGAATACACGGAAGCGAATTTTTTGCAGTCGCCGGAATATGGGCGAATGAATGAACTACTTGGCGATAAGGTGATTACCCTCGATTTACAGGGGGAAAGCGGTAATTTTGGACGCGCTTTAATGATTGTGCGGGATGCAAGGCGCGGGCGATATCTTGAGATTTCGTGCGGGCCGTTGATTGATTGGGAAGATGCGGAAGCGCGGACAGAGGTGATTAATAAAATTCGCGAGACGGCGCGGGCGGAAAAATGTGTGTTCGCGCGGATGCGGCCACAACTGCTCGCAACTGAGGCGAATGTGCAAATGTTAGAGATTTTAGGGCTGAAAAAAGCTCCGATGCATCTCGCGGCGGAACACACGGTGATTATTGATTTGGCGCCAACAGAGGCGGATTTGCTCGCGAATATGCGCCGACAGACCCGCTACGAAGTCCGGCGAGCGGAAAAACTTGGGATTTTGGTGTCGCGTAGTGACACGGAGGAGGTGTTTCGGGAATTTCATAGCGTGCAAACCGAGACGGCAAAGAGGCAGGGATTCATTCCGCCGTCGCTAATGGTGCTACTGGCCGAAAGAGAGGCTTTTCTTGGCAATATTTGGATTTACACGGCAAAGACCGCCGAGGGCGAACCGGTGGCGTATGGGCTGGTGATCAGAAACGGACGCGAGGGGGACTATTACGAGGCGGCTTCGACGGATTTGAACCGCAAGCTGCCAGGGGCGTATGCACTTTTGTGGCAGGCGATGCGAGATTTGAAAAAAGACGGCGCGGAACGGTTTAATCTCTGGGGGATTGCGCCTAAAAATCAGCCGAATCATCGGTATGCGGGGGTGACGACGTTTAAAACTGGGTTTGGCGGAGAAATTGTTGAATACGTTCCGGCGCATGACCTCGTCGTCTCGAAAATCGGGTATTTGAAAAACTTTATCGTTGAAACTATTCGGAAGAAAAGGAGGCACTTATGAAAAAAAAGACAACTTCATCGATTTTCGGGTCGCGTCCGGTCAGCCCGTCGCCACGGGTGACCGGCGCTAATCCTCGCGCTGCCGCGCTCCGGAATACCCTCAAATTCGATGAAGTTATCTCTATTCGCACTGTTACTAATCGCGAAGTTTGGGATGATTTTGTCAAAAATCGTCCGGAGGCGAATTTTTTGCAGTCGTGGGATTTTTATGAATTTCATCAAGCCCGCGGAAAAGAGGTGGTACGGAGGGTGGCGACGGATGAACAGGGAAATATCGTGGCGGCTTATGCCGGAGTGGTGGAAACGGCGAAACGGGGGACGTATCTTGCGATTGCTGGCGGGCCGCTCGTGGACTTTGCTGATGAGAAAATCGTCTCAGAGGTGTTTTCTGACATCCGTGAGCAGGGTGAGGCTCATAACTGTGTGTTTGTCAGGGTGCGGCCGCAAGAGCCAATGTCGCAAAATATTTTGAAACTTTTGTCAAAACAGGGGTTGAAACCGGCGCCAATGTATCTGTCTGTGGAATATGCGGGGATTTTGGATTTACACAAATCCGAAGAGGAAATTCTTGCGGGGGCATCGCAAGGATTTCGGCGAAAACTGCGCAAAGCCGAGAAAAATGGGATCGAAATTACCGCCGAGACTGATGACACAGCGATTGAGGAGTTTTGTCGGTTGGAAAAACTTCATGCCGAGCGGCAAAAATATGTGGCGTTTTCGAGCGATTTTTTGAAAAAACAGTTCAAAGCGTTCCGAAAAAACGGGGAAGTAGTGATTTATACCGCAAAAAAAGACGGAGAAACTCTGGCGCAGAACTTTATGATTTTTTACGGCCCGGAGGCGAGTTATCATTACGGCGTATCTTCGGCACTCGGAACGAAGTATTCAGCAGCGCCGCTACTTCACCTTATGGCGATGGAAGAGGCGCGAAAACACGGCTGTATTCGCTATAATCTCTGGGGAATTGTCGGTCTGGACGAAAAATCGCACCGTTTTTATGGGGTGAGTGAGTTTAAGCGTTCGTTTGGATGCGAGGAATTGAAATACACGCCGGCGCACGATTTAATTTTGAACCCAGCGAAATATCAGATTACGAAAATCGTCGAGAACGTGCGCAAAAAAGTGCGTCACGTGTGATATAATAAGGATAAGTAATTTAAGGAACTCTTATGGCAAAGATAAATCGAAGATATATTGATAAACATTGGTTGATGTTCATCTTTCGAGGGACATTGGCGGCGGTATTCGGCTGTTTAATGCTTTTTAACGGCGCCGAAAACGTCAGCAACACGATCGCGATTTTAAGCGTAATGTTGCTTTTTATGGGGGTTATCGACGCGACTGGGGCGCTGTATAGCTCAACGAAAAAACACGGCTGGGTGAATTCGGTCATCGACGCACTAGTTGACGTGGTCGCTGCGGTAGCATTATTGTTTTTCGCGAAAGAAAGTCTAACTTCGAGCGTGATTATCATCTCAGTTTACACGATTATTTCTGGTGTAATCGACATTCTTCACGGCTTTTTGTCAACTGTTGATCCGACCGATCGCTTCATTCGCGTGCTAGCTGGCGTTTGTGGCTGTGTGATTGGCTTAGTGATTTTGAACTCTGGCGGGTTTGAAATTATGACTTTTGTGCGATTCTTCGGAACTTATATGATAATTGTCGGGGTGACAAGCTTGATTTATGGCGTACACAACCGTTCACAAAACATCGAAGACGAGGTCGCCCGTAGCGAAGCGCACAAAAAAATCGGGAAAAAGTCTAGCAAAACTAAGAAAAAATAGTATAATAGAGAAATAATATCAAGAAGGAACGAGGGACCGGCCCGATGACTTCCTGCCAACCTAGCGATGCCAAGGTGGTAAATCCGACCAGAAAGGAAAGATATGTTCTATCGAACCGCGGAGAGCGTTTCTCCGAAACACCCAGATAAACTTTGTGACCAAATCAGCGATGCGATTTTGGATGCGTATTTAAGAGAAGACCCGAACGCACGAGTCGCGGCGGAAGCTTGCGGTGGGCACGGAGTAGTGTTTGTGACCGGCGAAATTACTTCGACGGCTACGGATATTGATATTCCGGCGATTGTGAAGCGGATTGCGGGGGACGTCGAAGTGCATACGAAAATCGTGAAACAGTCGCCTGAAATTGCGCAGGGTGTCGATACTGGAGGCGCGGGCGATCAGGGAATTATGATTGGGTTTGCGTGCGATGGAACTCCGGAACTTTTGCCACGCGAAGTTGTTTTAGCCCGACGCTTGAATCAATATATTTACGAAAAATTCCCGTTTGATGGTAAAACACAGGTGACGATTGCGCCGGATGGCTCGATCGACTCGATTGTGGCGAGTTTTCAGAATGCGCCGAAAGCCGAGCTGACGGAATTAGTGCAGGGATTTATTGGGGAAAATAACTTGTCCGGCAAGTTGGAACTGCATATAAATCCAGCCGGGGACTGGAATCAAGGCGGTTTTGACGCCGATACGGGGCTGACCGGGCGAAAGTTGATCGTGGACAATTACGGCCCGCGAGTGGCGATTGGCGGAGGTTGTTATTCAGGCAAGGACCCGTCGAAAGTCGATCGCTCGGCGGCGTATATGGCACGAAAAGTGGCAGTGGATTATTTGAGAGAGCGCGGGGCGCATGAAGTGTTGGTGCGACTGGCTTATGCAATCGGATACGCCGAGCCATTAGAAAAAACTGTGATCATCGATGGTCAGCCGGAAGAAATCGAAGGCTACGATTTAACACCGAACGGAATTATTGAATTTTTGGACCTAAAACGCCCGATTTACGAACAAACCGCCCGCTATGGCCATTACGGCGAGGGGTTTGAGTGGGATAAGTAATCTTATTCGAATAAAAAATCCCCGCGAGTTTCGAAGTTTATTTTTTATAATGTGTTATAGAGTCCAAACCTCCATGAGTATTTATATTTTTAATATATGTATTACTGTAATAAAAATACTCTTCTAAATATGATCCTTCTGATGTAAGTTCAATAATGGCATATTTTCCCTCGGGGAAATAGTCTATATAATAAAAATATAACGTCCCAACCTATATCTACTATTTCACTATCACATAAATAAAAACTGGTTATGATGCGAGATGATTTAAAAATAAATTCTACTAATATTTCGCCACGAAATGCATTCCGTAATCCACCCGAACCATATCGCCGGGTTGATAGAGCTCGCCGTCTGCGGTGTTATACCAGCCTCTAAAACCAATCTTGTTTAGAGGCTCTTTCAACAAATAGAAATTGCCTTCCTTGAACACGAAATTGGTCGCGTCACTCATCCCAAACATCAAATCATCACTCGTCGTAACCTTCCATAAACGATTTCCTTCGCCATCTTCTTCTGGCTTTAAGAGCATCTCGTCATTTAACTGATTGTGGAGTAGATAATTTTTAAAAATCTCAAAATCAAGATAGGCAGACAGGACTTTTCCTTCCTCGACGCGAAGCCCTTTAAACATATAATACGGCATCACATCACTGAATAGGGAATAATCATAAAGTTCGAGCTCATCATAATCGCGATTTTCCCAAGTAATATTTTCGCCAAAGTCATACAGGTTCGAAAGGATAACGGTTCCGTCGGTTGTTATGACGTTATTTGCGATAATGTCATAATAACGCGTAGAAACGACGTGATAATATTCAACCGGTTCGTCGATAGTCTCAATACTAACAACTTTTACATACTCTATCTCGTTATTAGCATTCAATTTCGCAATCTCGGTACCGACTTTAAAGTTCTCGCTATCATGAACGGAGACGAATTGATTTAAGTCTTTGCTGAAAACTCCGTGCCGACCGACGGTCTTAAGTACTGTTCCGTCCGAAAAAGTGGTTTTCTGATAATGATTAGTGGTTTTACCTTGTTCGATCCAAATCGGATATTCGTAAGTGTAAGTTCCAGTTTCATAATTCCAAACCAAGAGTAAATCATTATAAGTAATATCCTCAATTTTTTTCGTACTGCCATCGGCGAGAGTAACTAAAGTTCCTTTGACTAGGCAAAGACCCGTCGCACTCGCAGTGATTGTGATATCGCCGGTCACCTTGTTAACTGTGATTGTGCCACTCGAAGAATCATACGTATAATCCGTCCCACTGGTCAAAGTTGTTCCGCCCATGGTAATCGTGACAGAAGAAGGCAACATGTCAAAGTTCGATGAAGAATTAACTGCAAGAGTGGTAGAATAACTTGAATAAATCATTGCCGTATCCGAAGTAGAAGAAGACCCGTCATGACTTAGTTTCGAAAGTCTATAAGTAACCGAAAATTGCCATTTTAGGCTCGTTGTGTTCGATAAACTACAATATCCGCTTTCGGTCGTAGCAGAGCCACAGAAGCTTTCGCCGATATTTCCGGCCTCGTCTTCACCGTAAACTTTGACATAGTAATTACCTTCTTCTAGATTTGTCAGAGTGTAGCTCGTCAGAGCAGAGCCGGTTTCATAAGTTGAGGTCGTCCCCGTGTCGGTATTATAAAGAACGATATAATAATTAGTGACCGATGAGCCACCGGTGTCGATTCGATCCCAAGAGACTAATGCTTCGCCAATTACTGTATTCTCTTCAGGAATAGCGATGCTAATATTTCCGACTTTTGGGGCTTCAGTATCAACAACTTCAGAATTATCAACCGCAAGCGTCAGTTCGCCGACATTCACGGTATTAACCCCGGTACTGTTCAAAGTAATAATTGTTGTAGTTTCGTCGGCCAAGAATGAACCTCCTTCAGCAGTCTTAGCGCAAACCTCATAATTCTCGGTGGTATTTGCGCCGATTGAAAAAGTACCTAGCGCCGTCCCAGCGTTATTCACTAAGGCAATATTATCATTGCTCGAATCTAAAATGAAATTCCGATCATATTTATATGTATTCGCAACTGAAACTGTAAAACAGGCAATCGCACCGCCTTGTAAATTACCGGTGGTGGGAGTGATACTAGCAATAATATTACCAGTATTATCTGTCGTGTAGGTTGCATCGCCGTCGATCGTTACCTCCGCGTCGATGTCGTCGGTTGTAATCGTAAATTGAAGTTTATACGTCCGACTTTCTTCGGCAGGAATGACTTCTCCTGGGTCTAAAATTTCTCCAGTTGCACTATTTGTGATTACGGTTTCAACTGAAACGTGGCCAGAGGTATCGAGTTTTGCCGAGAAAGGGAAGTTGTTAAAAGCATAATTGTATGCCGAGCCGTTATTAATTTCGACTAAATATGTCGCGACAAAGGTTTCACTCGTTCCACGAACTTTAAAAGCGATATTTAAACCATCGATGGTAGGGTTGGAATAATCCCTTAGATTCGAACTTTCGCTTTCGACGATTGTCGCACTAACGATTTCAAGTTTCCCTTGTTTTTTTAAGGTAATATCACCGTTTAATCCCAAATCTTGTTTATATAATGCAAAACCAACACTCATGGATGCCACGATTATAAAAACAATAAGCCCAAGAATGTTGTATTTTGACAGTTTAAATGTCATTTTTTAGCTTTTCCTTTACGGGGAACTTCTTTTTTCAGGTCAAAACGCCAAGCAATATCGCCACCGATGAGAATAAATGAAGCGCCAACTTTAGTCGATGTATAATTTATTGGCTTTCTCATCTCGCCATGCGCATCAATCAATTCGTTAAAAGACATCACTTCTATGACATTAATATGCTTTAAATCCGGAACCGCATTCGTATTGACAATAATATTG
>CAVFLV010000005.1:0-21389 GCA_963623485.1 bacterium
GGGGCGTGTTCACCGTCGCCGTCATCGAACAAGCCGCCGATACCGTCACCGATGCCGTCGAAACATGCGTCTCTACAGCTGTCGCCGAAACCCTTGCCATTGAAAGCGCCACACCGGACGCCACAGTCACGCCGACCAACCCTCCTACCGCGAGGAAATTAATTGTTTTTAATACCCCCCCCCGGAACAATTTTTCTTCTTCATGCAATTCTCTTTTCTCCATATAATGCATATTTACTTTCATTATATCACACTTATGTTTCAAAATGCGCAAATTATGACCAAAAAAAGCTTAAAAAATATGCCGTAATAAAAACAACAAATCGGTCTAGACTTTTCCCCCATTTATTGCTATAATTAAAACATACCATCATCAACCGACCTCTAGAGGCCGGTTTTATTAATATATAGAAAGGAAATATGGAAGGTTTAGATTTGAAGCAAATGTCGACCATGGTTGACATCATTGCCGAAGAAAAAGGTCTGCCTCGCGAGACGGTGTTGTCCGTTATCGAACAGGCCATTGCCGCCGCTTGGCGCAAAGACAACGGCGACCGCGAAATGAATGTTCGCGCAGTCCTCAATACTAAAACCGGCGAGGCCGACGTGTTTGTCGCCCGCGAAGTTATCGAAGAAGGTGTTGGTTATAACCCTTCGACCGAACTTCCGCTCGATATCGCGGTCAAGACCCACCCGGACGCCAAGCTCGACGACATCGTCGAAGACAAATACAAAGTCGCCACTTTTGGTCGGGTGGCTGCCGGCACCGCGAAACAGGTCATCATCCAACGCCTGCGTGAAGCCGAAAACGACGCCGTACTCACGGCTTTCGAAGACAAAATCGGCACCATCGTTACCGGCACCGTCGCTCGCGTCGAGCCCAAGCTCGTCCGCATCGACCTTGGTCGCGCAACGGGAATCATGCCCCGCTCCGAGCAAATCGACGGCGAATATTACACCGTTGGCTCGCGCGTAAAAGTCTTAATTAAGCGCATTGAGCGTGGCGAACGTGGCGCCCAACTAATCTTGTCGCGTGGTAGCGCCGAATTTGTCGAGTACCTCTTCCGCCAGGAAGTCCCAGAACTCGAAAATGGCGCCGTCGAAATCCGTGGCATCGCCCGCGAAGCCGGTCGTCGTACCAAAATCGCCGTCATGTCCACCATCCCAGGGGTCGACCCAGTTGGCACCTTTGTCGGTAGCCGTGGCGTTCGCGTCCAAGCCGTGATGAACGAAATCGGCGAGCACGAAAAAATCGATGTCATCACTTGGAGCGACAACACTCAGGAATACATCCGCGAGGCTCTGTCCCCAGCCGAGGTGATCAAAGTCGAGGTTAGCGGCAAAAAAGCTAAAGTTACCGTTTCTGAGGAAATGCAATCCATCGCCATCGGCAAACAGGGCCAAAACGTTCGCCTTGTTTCGAAGTTGACTGGCTACGATATCGATATCGAACTCGCCAAATCCACCCCGAAAAAGACCCGCAAAAACGTTGAGGATTCCCTCCTCTCCGCTCTCGAGGAAGCTGAGGAAGAATAAGAATAGCCAAGGCATAAAAAATGAGCATAAAATAGCCTTGCCGACAGTAATTTTTACTAACATTCACGGATGAGTATCCGGTACTGAAATACCGGGACGAATCCGTCTGAATGTTGTAAAAAATTACGTTCGCGCAAGGCGTAAAGCTCATTTTTTATGTCTTGGTTATTTTAAAGAGCTCATGGCACTTCCAAAATCTTTCGACGGGCGAGAGCGACGCGACCCCGAAAGTATTGTTAGCTTCTTTCTCGTAACTAAGCACATCAAAAAACCACCCCTTATAGGTGGTTTCCTGATAATTTGGCACCTTCCTAGTTTCCCGCTGTTGCAGTATAATCGGCGCTACTGGGCTTGACTGCTGTGTTCGGAATGGGAACAGGTATTTCCCCAGCGCTATGGGCACCAAATCGCACGCTCGCTTGAAACAAGCGAACTATTGATGTCCATTAAGGGCCATAAAGATTTTAAAAACCTCGCGACGTTTCAATTTTAGGCACGTGCCTAATTTTTAGGCACTAGTCCAAAATCCATTCAAACGTCGGTTGCTAGTTAAGTCCCTCCCGTGTTTCCGCCGCGACCTAAGTCTTACCGAAAACACGGAACATAAAAAGGCGATGGACCTATTAGTACTACTCAGCTCCACGCGTTACCGCGCTTCCACTTATAGCCTATCAACCAGATCTTCTTTCTGGAGTCTCCTAGGGAATCCTTATCTTGGAGTGGGCTTCGCGCTTAATATGCTTTCAGCGCTTATCTCTTCCGAACATAGCTACCCGGCGATGCAGTAGGTGACCACAACCGGCACACTAGAGGTTCGTCCATCTCGGTCCTCTCGTACTAGAGACAGATCTCCTCAAGATTCCTAACGATCATGCCGGATATAAACCGAACTGTCTCACGACGTTCTGAACCCAGCTCGCGTACCACTTTAACCGGCGAACAGCCGGACCCTTGGAAGGTGCTCCCCCTCCAGGATGTGATGAGCCGACATCGAGGTGCCAAACCGCGCCGTCTATGTGAACTATTGGGCGCGATCAGCCTGTTATCCCCAGGGTAACTTTTATCCGTGTGCGCTGTCTTTCCCACGTAAATTGAACCGAAGTTCTATACAGCGGGTCATTTGCTCCCACTTTCGTGTCTGTTTGGGTTGTAGCCCTCACAGTCAAGCTGGCTTTTGCGCATACACTATCACTACGATTTCCATCCGTAGTTAGCCAACCTTTGAACGCCTCCGCTACTCTTTAGGAGGCAACCGCCCCAGTTAAACTACCCGCCATGCACGGTCCGCTTGGCCGATCAGGTCAAGCGTGAGACTGTTAAAATACTCAGGGTGGTATTTCACATTTCGACTCCACAAATACTGGCGTATCTGCTTCAAAGTCTTCCACCTATTCTACACAAAATATCCCAACAATCAATGCAAAGTTGTAGTAAAGCTCCATGGGGTCTTCTCGTCCTGGCATGATCAGACGGCATCTTTACCGCCAATGCACGTTCACCGAGGCCTTCGCCGAGACAGTGCCCACATGATTACTCCATTCGTGCGGGTCTGAACTTACCAGACAAGGAATTTCGCTACCTTAGGACGATCATAGTTATCGCCGCCGTTCATCGGGGCTTCAGTTCGAACCGTGAAGTTCTCCCCTTAACCTTCCGACACTGGGCAGGAGTCAGCCCCTATACATCCGCTTTCGCGTTAGCAGAGACCTGTGTTTTTGGTAAACAGTTCCGTGGGCTCTTTAGCTGCGGCCCTCTCATCAAATTGACGATTAGGCTGCCAAAGTCTGTGTCTCGACAAAAGATTTAGGCTTTTTCCGCCGAAATCCTCGCATTTTCCGCAAAAATTCCGACTTTTAGGTAATTTAACCTCATCTTTCGCTTGAGACAACTTTAGCAAATCCTCAACTTAATGAGAGGGCAGTCCTTATTCCGAAGTTACGGACGCTTTTTTGCCGAGTTCCTTAGCGAAGGTTCTCTCGTAGGTCTTAGTCTACTCGACTCGAGCACCGGTGTTGGTTTGCGGTACGGTAGGCAACAGCATAAGTTAATCAGCTTTTCTGGCCATCACTTTACCCAGAATCGACTCTCCCGAAGGGAGCCTTTCATTCATCTCTTGTTCCCAAGAGACTTAGACGGTTATATACCAATAAACCGCTCCGGTCACATAATGTGAACTGTTAACAACTATTACCTGTACAGGAATATTAACCTGTTGTCCATCGCCTACGCTGATACGCCTCGGCTTAGGACCGACTAACCCAGGGGCCATTACGGTCGCCCTGGAAACCTTGCTCTTACGACCGACAGGATTCTCACCTGTCTTAAGGTTACTGATTCCAGCATTCTCACTTGATACCGCTCCACCGTTCCTTCCGAAACGACTTCACCGCAATATCAACGCTCCTCTACCACGCCTACTAAAGTAGACATCCATGTCTTCGGTTTAATACTTAGCCCCGTTACATTTTCCACGCAAAATCTCTTGACTAGTGAGCTGTTACGCACTCTTTAAATGAATGGCTGCTTCTAAGCCAACATCCTAGCTGTTTAAGAAATCTCACTTTGTTTCCCACTTAGTGTTAATTAGGGACCTTAGACGATGGTCTGGGCTGTTTCCCTTTTGAGCGACGAGCTTAGCCCCGCCGTTCTGACTGCCGTGATTACACATTCGGTATTCGTAGTTTGATAAGGATGGGTACCCTTGCGGGCCCCAGACCTTTTCAGAGCTCTACCCCCAAATGCTACTACACAACGCTAGCCCTAAAGCTATTTCGAGGAGAACCAGCTATCTCCGAGTTCGATTGGCATTTCACCGCTAACCACAAGTCATCCAAGCACTTTACTGCGTACCCTGGTTCGGTCCTCCACGACGTGTTACCGTCGCTTCAACCTGCTCATGGTTAGGTCACCCGGTTTCGGGTCTAATTCCACCGACTTGTCGCCCTATTCAGGCTCGCTTTCACTGTGGCTCCATCATCTGATTTAGCCTCGCCGATAAAATTAACTCGCTGGATCGTTCTACAAAAAGCACGCCGTCACCCGTATAAATACGAGCTCCGACACGTTGTAGGCACTGAGTTTCAGGATCTATTTCACTCCCCTCCCGGGGTTCTTTTCACCTTTCCATCACTGTACTAGTTCGCTATCGATCAATCAATATATTTAGCCTTGGCAGGTGGTCCTGCCGGATTCAAACAGGGTTTCTCGTGCCCCGTCCTACTTGAAAAAAGATAAATAAAGCCTAAGACCGTTTCGCATACGGGACTTTCACCCTCTTTGGCGCTACGTTCCAGAAGCTTCCGCTACGATCTAAAGGATTGTATCTTTACCCGCTCAATTTAGCGTTGTCGGTTCTTATGCCGAAACTCGGAAAATTCCGCGCCTCAGCATAAAAATTATCTAATTTCGCAACCCCCTTCAAGCATTGGCCGCTAAAACCATACTAACTCGCTCCGGAAAACCGGTTCACAAATTAGAACTTGAAAGGTTTAGG
Source organism: bacterium (assembly GCA_963623485.1). Lineage (GTDB taxonomy): Bacteria > Patescibacteriota > Saccharimonadia > Saccharimonadales > Saccharimonadaceae > Nanosyncoccus. Next base: position 5,030 of record CAVFLV010000005.1, read on the forward strand.
CTATTCCAATTTCGCTCGCCACTACTTTCGGAATCATTGGTTATTCTCTTTTCCTCGGCCTACTAAGATGATTCAGTTCGGTCGGTTCCCGTCCTCTACCCTATGTGTTCAGGTAGCGACAATACGACATGACTCGTATTAGGTTTCCCCATTCGGCAATCCCCGGATCATTTCTCGTTGTCAGATCCCCGAGGCTTATCGCAGACTTCTACGGCCTTCATCGGTATTGATTGTCAAGGCATCCACTATCAGTGCCCTTAATTACCTTTTTATGCATTGACTTAACTAGCAATCGAAGTTTGACTTTCAAAAATCAACTGCTCGTTCCGTCTTTAAAATCTTTAATCGTTACAAATTGTTAAATCGAAAAGTCGCATGTATCTTCGCGACCGCTAAGCGACCTCGAAATTTTCCTCGCTTTTCTTTCTTTTCGTAGAGGTCGCTAACTAAAAGTTTTCCGCGACTTGCTTAAACTTCCTCTATTATAACAAACCTTTTTTACAAAATCAACCCCTTTTTTGTACTTTTTTGCACTTTTTTATTTTTTCACCAAAAAACCGCCTACTAAAGACGGTTTCTTGAAGCTCCCTACCTAAACAACTTTACGCCCGCCGTTTAGACTTTCGCCCCCACACCCGCGTCGCCAACCAAATCGCAATCCCCGCCACGACAAACAGAACAATAAATAGTAGCCAAATCGGACACTTAATCACCAATTTCGAAGCCTGCGCCGTTTTGCCCGCAAACTCCACCGTATATACTACATTATAAATCCCAATTTCCGGTGTCTTTTCCCAGGCGGTCTCCGCATAATAAGTTTGGTCCGGCAAAATCAAATGCGTTTCCGGATTTTCCTCATTTGTATAAACTTCCTCATCCGAAAACAGCGGGAACACCTGCAATTTATAGGTCGCCACCCCGTGCGTATTACCGGTATTTTTTATCGACGCCGACCCCGCAATATTCCCCGATAATAGAAACGCCGGCACATTCAGATTCATTATTTCCCCACTGCGCACCGTTTCACCCGAAATCTCCGCATAAATCAAGTGTCCAATCCGACGCGTCTCCTTAATCATTGCGTCAGCACTAGAACTCGAACTCGACGATACAATCACCGACGCATACTGTCCGCCCGCCGGAGCGTCTTCCGGCACATCAATCCTAAACGTCACCTCATCAGTTTCGTTCGGCATCAAATGCCCCGTCTGATGCGAAGTAACCGTAATCCAGTTCGCCATTTCCCCGCGCCCGCCAATATTCTCAAAAATCGCCGTCGCATCATCATCGCGATAAAACGGCTCCACATTTACCTCGTAATCCAACTCCGTCGTGTGCGTCCCCGGATTTGTTACATTCAGAGAGCTCTCATACGAATCCCCCGGCATCAGCACAATTTGTTGGTCCATCGGCGACATCGAAAACCCATACATTTGTTCCTCTTCCGCCATCACCGCCGGCACCGTCCCCACCGTTGCCACCGCGAACGCCGTCGCCACCGCCAAAAGCCAACTCTTTTTATTCAATATTTTTTTCATTAACCTCCTTATTTTTCTCTATTATACCATATTAATAATTAATAGTTTTACAATTAAACCCTTTTTCGGTGTAAATTTTCTCCATCGTCGGCAAATTATACGTCCCACTCTCGACCCAGTCCAGCTCAAAATATTTCACCGTCTCGTATTCCAATTTTTCCGCCTTGGCATACATGCTAAACTTCAACCTGTCCGACAGTTTCGCATAATTCGCCCCAAACGCATCCGGCCCCAGCCCCTCGCCCTGCGTCTTTAGGTTCAGCGCTGCATGATTTTCCGCCTCGCTCCGCACAATCTCGTCACTGTTATTATAATATAGCTCCTGAATTAGAGAAATCGTATCTAGCTTATCACCGTTAAAAATCGCATTGATTTTTGTCGTCTTTTTCGTCGAATTGTCGTATTTAAAAAACGGATATTGCACCCCCTCCACCTCGCAAGCCAGCGATTTCGACGCTTCCACCGCTGTCCCGTTATCTGTCACCTTCGTTTCCCCCTGCAAAAAGAAACAAATAATCAGCACAATCGCCGTCAGCAAAAGCGACGTCCCGATCGTCGCCGGCCAATTAGTCTTGCTTTTTTTACGTTTTTTTGGCTTTTCTTGCTGAGCCTGCTGGGCTCGATAAACTGGGGAACTCTCCTCCATATACCTCCTACTTTCCTTAATTATAGCATAACCGCGCTAAAAACTGGCCTTTTTCTCAAAAATATTCACAGAAACAACCTCAAGATAAGCTAAAGATATGCTATAATTAAATCATTATGAATAACCAAGCTTTCATCGACGGACAAAATCTCGCGCTCGGGACCACTCTGAGCAAAAACCCATGGAAAATCGATTTATATAAATTTCGACAATATCTTCGGGAACGATATAGCGTAACAAAAGCTTATTACTTTATTGGCTGCTTAGACGAAAATTTGCAAGATTTATATGATATGATTCAGGAAGCTGGGTTCACACTCATTTTCAGGGCGCACGGCGGAGATTTAGTTTCTCACAAGAAAGGCAACGTAGATACCGATATCGTTTTTACGATGATGAAGAATTTTCACGAATGTACGGATGTCGACAAATTCTTTTTAGTATCTGGCGATGGCGACTATTATAAAACCGTGAAATATTTACTTGACCAAGGCAAACTCGGGAAAGTTCTTTTCCCAGCACACTACAAAGCATCCTCATTATACCGTAAAATTGGTGGCACCTTCTTTGATTTTCTTGATTATCCCGATATTCAGAAAAAGATTAAACTTAAAAACTGGACCTCACCAACAAAATAGAGGGCTTCGCTTAGGTATTTCTCCGTTCACGTTACCCTCGTGGTAATGTAATTTTATTATAGCACGGATTTTCGAAAAAAGCAATACTTTTATTGCTATTTTTTATATATTTTTGGCCAACACAAAACATATTAACACAAATATAAACTAATTGCGCTTGAAAGCGCAGGAGAAAAAACTTATGAAGAAATCATTAATCGCAGGGGCTGGCATCGCAGCTTTAGGTCTCGCAGTAGTGCCGTTTGCAGGGGTGTTTGCGGCAGACATTACGACTATGACGGACACGATTAACGTGACGGTCGCAGACGTTTGTACTTTCGATGCGGCATCGCATTCGTACACGAAAGCCATGACAGCGAATACGACTGCCGACATCGACACGACTACTATGAAAGTAACCTGCAACAACCATACAGGGTATGAAGTAACTGGTGCTTATACTGCATTGACCGGTAATGGTACCAACAAAATCTCCTTTGGCGAGAGTGCGCCAACGGCAGGAACGAGCTCTTGGGCAGCAAGCGCTATAGTGACGATTGATGGCGGTTCTCCAGCAGCTGCAGCATACCTCAAAAATAATGGAACGGTTATGTCTAATACAAAGCAAACTGTTGCAGCAGGCGACACTGCGGCGATCACCTATAAAGCGGGAACTTCAAACAACATCGCTGCTGGTACTTACACTGGCACCGCGACTTATACGTTAACGAATAAATAATTACGTATAAGAACTAATCAAAAAAGCCCCCCCTAAAGGGGCTTTTTTGTAGAGTAGCCGCGCCATTAATAACAACTACTATCTCACACAAAAAAATCCCCTCTCACGAGGGGATTTTCTAGAAGAACTTTCCGTGCTAAATTAGCTGTTCTTCGACAAAGTGTAGGTCGCGGTGCCGGTGTAAGTACCTGCAGCTTGGTTGTCCGTAGTCCCTGCTTTGTAAGTGATCGTTGTCGAATCGCCACCTGCAGCAGACATGGTAGTTTTCGATGTTACAGTCGCAGAAGTTTTAGCTAATGGCGACGTTGCGGAACCGACAGTTGCATTCCATTTGCCATCGCCCGCAGCCACAGCGGCGTCTGCTCCGTAGGTAATCGTTTCGTTGCCAGACGATTTCGCCGGACCAGTCAAGTCCGTGAAAGTGCCTTTTACAATATAACCTTTAGCATTATTGCAGGTTACCTTCATAGTGGTTGCGCCGATCGTGTCGACTTTATTCGCCGTAAACGCTTTTGTGTATGTGTGCGATGCCGCATCGAAAGTACAAACGTCTGCGACCGTCACGTTAATCGTGTCCGTCATAGTCGTAATGTCTGCCGCAAACACCCCTGCAAACGGCACTACTGCGAGACCTAAAGCTGCGATGCCAGCCCCTGCGATTAATGATTTCTTCATAAGTTTTTTCTCCTGCGCGTAAAAGCGCAATTAGTTTATATTTGTGTTAAAATATGACCTTTTAACAATTCTTATTATACGTAACCGGAATGACGATGTCAAGCATTTTTTAAGCCAATTTTTATATTTTCCCGCCCGACTTTTCCACAAGGCATAACAGCCCCAAAGGCTTTTCTTCCGCTCTAAACGCGCATGCTTATTTTTCCGTTGCCTCTGTGTGGTAAAAATAGAACAGATATGATAGAATGTGAAAATTATGGAAAACAATTTTTCAGAATGGATGACAGTAAAAGAAAAAATTCATGAAACTGGCGCTATCACCAAATTTTCAGAAGGTCAAATTTGGTGGGCCGCTCTCGGCAAGAATGTTGGGGTAGAAATCAATGGCAAACATAAGGATTTTTCCAGACCGGTAATAATTTTCAAAAAATTCAGCCATCAGTGTTTTTTAGCAATTCCACTTACATCTCAACCACACAATGGCTCTTGGTATACGGAATTTAATTTCAGGGGCAAACAAGAATATGCGGTTTTATCACAAATACGCATGATGAGTGTTTCTCGCTTATACAATCGTATGGGGAAACTTTCCACCGGTGATTTCAAAAAGATAAAAGTTGGCTTTAGAAAGCTCATCAAATAAAATACCTCCCAACCTTTCGATCGGGAGAACGACTAGTTGTCGAATATGCTTTTATTGTATCAAGGGAGCATCGCCTTGTCAAGTTTTTCCCCTAGCCTTGCGACTAGGGTGCGGGAAATCCCCGAATATACTTCCATTATACCAAAGTAGTGCCTTTTGTCAAGATTAATGTGCTAAATCACCGGTCCACCCTAATCGGCAAAAGACCTTCTAAATCCATTTGCTCAAGCGTCACTCGAGTCAATTCGCTGTTTTCAAAACTGATTTCATATTCACGGCCACCTTCTTTTAACGGTTTGATAAGGTTACGGTCACGAAGTTTTTTAAGTTGCTGCGCGATTGCGACCGAAGTAACCTCTCTACCCCAAAGATCCTTAATATCACTAGCCTTTATCGCCTTAAGACGTACTGCGCGACCTAGAATCGCACTTTCTAGATGAGAAATATTACTCGCTTTTTCCATGCGTTCAATGGCTGGAAGCAATAGCTTTTTATTCACAAAATCAGCGTCAGCAAGAGCTTCGGCTTTTTTAATTTCGTCTCGAACGCCAGATAGAAAATATTCACACCACCTTAAAATATGTTCATCTTTATAATCATCAGCAAAAGCTAGCATATCATAATATTTATTACGGTCGCCAGCAAAAACTGCCGTCGGATTGAACAGGCGCATTTTATTAGGTACGATATAGCCCTTTTGACAAAGTAAAGCATAAGTCATCAAGCGATCGGTACGACCATTACCATTGCCAAACGGATGAATCCAAACAAAACGGTGGCTCGCAATCGCGATTTTCAATAAGTCATATTGTTCACCTTCATCGTTATTAATATAATCAATAAGCTCACGCATCAAATCTGGGATATCATATGGCTCCGGCAACTGATGTTTTGCGTTAGCAATGCGACGAGGTTCATCACGCCAAGCGCCAGCACGCTTATCACCTTCCCGAACCAAACCATCCACCACAATTCGGTGCAGCTCCTTTATGAAGTCAGCAGAGATAGGTTCCTCTAGGATATATTGATCGATGAAATTCAAACCAGTAATTAAGTTGGAAATTTCAGTAATCTGTTCGTCATTTTGATGCGCGTCGTCGTCGCGTTTTTCAATATATGAAGCAATTGTAGTATGATTACCTTCGATACGCGCGGAAGCAACTGCCTCGACGGCGTGAAGTAGATTTTTTAACTGCAAAAAGACCGTCTCGCTCGTCGTATTAACAAGAGGGCGATTTTTCAAATGCTCGAGCTCTAAAATTATTTTAGTGAGATTTGAATCGAACTTAGGCGTAGGCGTTTTTATCATATATTTTCTCCTAAGATGATGATACCATAAATCGAAAATTATTTAAAGTTATAATTTTGCATTATTTAAAGTTACAATAGCATTATAACAGAGGTAATTATTTAAAGTTTCGTTATTCAATTATTTAAAGTAGATGACTACTAAGATTTTAGAGCAATTTTATGATATAATATCAATTAATGCAGCGACTGGCAAGTAGTTGGTTTACCCCTGCGGCATAATGATGCAAATCTTATGCAGGTCGCAGCGCCAAAAATCCCCTTTCGGGGACTTTTTGTTTTGTGAATCAATCCGCAACTTCGATAAAAGCGACTACTTTTTTAGCAACTGCATTCTGAACCGTCACTGATATTTCTCAAACAACTCCCGCATTTTGCCATCAAAACCGTGCAAATACCTTTCGGTGGTGGCGACGCTGGAATGCCCCATCATCTCTTTAATTTCCGCGACCGACGCCCCGTTTTTCTGTAAATTCGTTGCGAAAGAATGGCGCAGCGCGTGCGGATAAAAGTTGGCAAAACCAGCCCCAAAAAACGCCCGTTTTAATCTTTTACGGAGCGTGTGCGCCGTCGGCGGCTCGCCGTTCAAAGTTTTACCCCACAAAAAATCCCGAATCTGATTTTTTTCGAGATATTTTTCCAGTATTTTCAGCGTCGCGGGGCTGATATAAACCTCGCGCGCCTTGCTGCCCTTGCCAATAAACCGAATCCGCTGACCATTAAAATCCATAACTTTCAAATTCGCAACCTCACTAATCCTCATACCTGTTTCGAACATCATTTTGATCATCAATTTCGTCTCAAAATCGGCCATTTTCAGCACTTTTCCGATCTCTTTTTTGGTATAAAAAGTCCGCTCGATTTTCGTTTCCTTCAACTTTTTCGCCAACGTCGGCCGAAACGGCATTTTTAGCCCCAATTTTTGCTGATATTTCACAAAAGTAAGGATATTTGCGCTATAAGTGTTCACCGAACGCCCGCTTGCGCCAGCCTCGGTTAGTTTTGCGATATAATTATCAAAAATCGGATTAGAAAGTTTTTTGAGGCTTTTCACCCCTGTTTCGCGCGCAAAACGAGTCAAAATATACCGTTTCGTATTTATCGTCACCGGACTCATTTTCCGCACTTTTTCGCAATAAGTCAAATAACTCTCGATTTGGTCATAGATGTTTTTCATATTTCTCCTTCTCTATAATTTTGGAATATATTAACACAAAAACCTGCGCTCCACACAAGCGCCCTTAAAAAACTTGACAAAATACTACAACCTTGATACAATAAAAGTATATTCGGCATCTAGCCGCACACACCCCAGTCGCAAGATTGGGGCAAATTTTTACTTTTCGGTAGATTCGTTAAAATCAAAATGATAAAGGTTATCAAAACCTTTGCAGATAGCCATAAAATCAGCCTTTGAAATTTGCCCGATAGCGTCGCCATAGAGCCGAGATACGCTCATTATCCTAATTTGCGCGAGCGCCGCATAGCTTGTTTTACCCTGAAAGTCAAAAGATACGTACCATGTACCTTTGTGTTCTTGAGAAGTTAGTGGTATTCCCAGAAAACCGAATTTACTTAATTTTTTGTAAACAAGCACTGGGCGGCTGAACCGTTCGCTTTTACCGTCTATCTCCACTCCGACATTTTCGCCAACTGCCGCCCACCAAACTTCCCGCTCCTTTACTGCCGGTAACCTCCCGACGTTATGAATACGTTCTTTACATTTTATCCATTCGGAAAAGTTTTTTCCTTCGGCTTTTCGGTTATTTGCTCCCATAATTATTTTTCATCTTATCATATCTGTCTCACTTCTTCCAGAGGGGCACATGAAAAAAGCAAGCATAATCGACATTTGTCATATTTTAACACAAATATAAACTAATTGCGCTTGAAAGCGCAGGAGAAAAAACTTATGAAGAAATCATTAATCGCAGGGGCTGGCATCGCAGCTTTAGGTCTCGCAGTAGTGCCGTTTGCAGGGGTGTTTGCGAAGGATGGGGATATTACGAAGATGACCGACAGCTTTACCGTCAACGTCAACCCGACCTGTTCTTTCAATACTGACTCGCATGCCTACGAAGCAACGATGGAAGTCAATTCCAAACTCGCCAATTCAAAGCAAACGACCATGAACGTAAAATGCAACGACACAGCGGGCTATCAAGTGACCGTCACCGAAGTGAAAGATTTAGACTTAACTAGTACAGTCACGACAACCGACGGAAATGGTAACATCCCATTCAAGACGGCAGCAGTAACCGCGGGCACGGCCGGCTGGAACGCTTACAAAATCGTAGGTAGCACGACTACTTATTTCGCAACGGCAGACTTAGCCACCGCAAGCGGTGTAAGCAGCACCGTCATGGAAAGCGACAAAATGACCCCGACCGATGGCGACAGCGTCACGATCAACTACGACATCGCCACCTCGCAAAACCAGGCGCAAGGCTCCTATAAAGGCTCCATCACCTATACACTTACCGCAAAAACTACTAGCACTAATGGGCAATAGAGCCAGCTAGCCCAACAAAAAACTCCCCTTCCGGGGAGTTTTTTGAACTGTCACTCATCACGCTTACCCCTAAACTGTAAAGTGATTTTTCATTTTTTTGTTAAGTCACTTTACAATTTGTGGAACAAACATAACCTTCTCAACAAGGGTAATTCCGTATTTTGCCTGACTTTCACTCCGGATTTTGCCGAAAGTTCATTCCGAGCCTCGCTCGACATATCACACTCCCATCCCCCTCATCCACCCCTTAAACTCCTCATAATCATTATACATTTTCGCGTCCTCATCGCTATCCGCGCGCAAATGCCTAATCACCTCACCTCGAGACACCACCACCACCGACGGATAATATTTCACTTTTTCGTGCAGCGACGAGTTTTTCACCTCTGAAAACATCATCCGATATGTCTTCACCCCCGCCTCTTTCGCAAAATCCCGCATATACCCTTTTAGCCGCTCCGCCGTCGTGCATCCCCCCTGATCCACTAGCAAAATAAACGATTTTTTCGCCCCGATTAGCTCTTCATATTCGCTCGCCGAAAGCCCCGTTCCGCTCTCCCCCTCTAAAAACTCACCATCGCACTCCGTCCCACACACATATTCCGCGTCTAAAACCACCTTTTTCTCCCCGTCGAACCAACCGCTTGCCGCCCCGACAAACAGCACCCCCGAAAGCACTACTATAACCAGCAAAATCACCAGTCTCCCAACTCCCCAACTTCGCCACCCCTGTTTCGGTTTATTCATCTTACACCTCTGTTAATTCATCAAAATTCAACTCATGATACGGCACCTTATAAAAATCATACACCGCCGTGCCGTCCGCCAAAGTCCGCTTCACTTCCACCTTATTCGTCCCCTCATAGAACCAATATCCGCCAACATCATAAATCTTCGAGCCGTCCCAACCCAGCGCCACCAACATATTTTTCATCATCCCCGAATAACCCCCACCCCCACACATCAAAAATAGCACCTTATCCTTCGGAAACAGCGCTTCAAGCACCGCCAAGCTCTCCTCATAATTCGCCTTATATTCCCCGTCCTTATTTATAAACAGCGTCTTCCCCTGATAAGTCTCACCAACCGCTTCCGGCAACCCCTCCACATTCACCAGATACGGAAACGACACCACTTCAAACCCATTCACAAACCCCGACAAATACGCATCTCCCCCAATCGCCTCATAATTTCCGGGGTCTTTCAACATCCTTAGATCCCGATAAACCGCATCCGACCGCCCTAAATACTGATCAATTGTCGCCTCATTCACATTTTTATCGATTCCGAGCTCTCCCCGTTGCCCCTCTGATAACTCCGGCGCCGGCAATTTAGCGAGCTCCAAGTTCGGACAAGCATACCGCCCGAGCAAAAACGCCCCGGCCACCAATACCACTGTCCCCGCAAACATCCCCCAAAACAACTTTTTCATATTAACTCCACTTATTTAACCCCATTATACACCAATTTCGGCTATTTTCGGCATTTTTTGCCCGCACATAGCTCAAAACCTGCCATTTTACACCCCCACCGCCGGCTCTTTGGGGCAATTTTCCAAAATTCCGCTAATCGCCGCCTTTTCCGCCTCTGTTACCCACAAACTATATTTATATTTCACCGACACCTGCCGCGCCACATATTGACACCGGAACTTCTTATTCGGCGGCAACCACGTCGCCGCATCCCCGTCCGATTTCCCCTGATTAGTCGAGGCATCCACCGCCAACAAATTCAGCGGGTCGGTCGCAATATTATACCGCACCTCTTTCGAAAGATACTGCGCCCCCTTCTGCCACGCGTCCGACAGCGCCACCACGTGGTCAATCTGTAACCCCTTTGAAATCTCCTCTTTCGAATTAAACTTCTTATGTTCCCCCGTATACGGCTCATCAAACTCCCCCGCCACCACTGTACAGCCGTCGAGCACCGCCGAATCTCCCAATTCCCGCTTCAAAATTTTCTGCCTCAAATTGCACCCGTCCACCGTCGGCCAGCCCGAATAAAATTCCTCCCTAGAATATCCAGTTTTCGGCGCCCGCCCCTTAACTTCCAACTTTTCCAAAACCTCCACCGCGAGCTTGACCACTGTATTTTCGGCAATTCCGGACGCGCCTGAATTACCGCCCGAACTATCCCCCGAACCATTCCCAGAGCCATTTTCAGAACCTTCCCCCGTCGCCCCATATTCCGCCCCGTTGTTCTCCGCCGGCGTAAAAATCGTCTCATAACTCGCCGGATTCACTACCAGCCAAACCCCGACCAACAAAAACGCCATCAAAACCACCAAAACCCTCCGCGCCTTCACCTCAACTCTCGCCCCAGGCCCAAACCTAGGCTTTCTTCTCGCTGTCACCTTATCTTAGTCCTTGCTTTATTTTCGTCTCCCCCCCAAAAAAAACCTCAAACTTATTATACTCTATCGACCTCATGCTCTAAGTATATCACGCCCGTCCTCTCCTCACAAATCCCTCTTTTTATGATATAATCATATCATATGAAACTCAAAATCGGCATCGTCGGACTTCCGAACGTCGGGAAATCGACCCTTTTTAACGCTCTTACCAACGCTGGCGCGCTCGCGGCGAACTATCCTTTTGCCACCATCGAACCCAACGTCGGCATCGTTCCCGTCCCCGACGACCGTCTTGACGTCCTCGCGAAAATGTATGACACCGAAAAAGTCGTTCCCGCCACCGTCGAATTTGTCGATATTGCCGGTCTAGTCGCTGGCGCCTCTAAGGGCGAAGGTCTCGGCAACAAATTTCTCGCTCACATTCGCGAGTGCCAAGCCATCTGCCACGTCGTCCGCGCCTTCAAAAATGACGACATCGTCCGCGCCGACAACAAGCCCGAAGATGATATTTTGAAACAGGCCCAAGACGATATCGACATCATCAATCTCGAATTACAACTCGCCGACGAAGAAACCAAGGCCAAAATCGCCGCCAAACGCAAAAAAGACCCCGCCGACGAAAACATCCCTTTCCTCACCGACAAACCAGTAATTTACATGTTCAATGTCGACGAAAATGGCTTGACCGATAAAGACTTACAAGAAAAGCTTATTAATTTAATATCAGCGAGGGGTGACGGCTCTGGAAAGGCGACGACAGGACCCGCTCGGAGCGCTATCTTTGTTAACGCCAAACTCGAAGAAGAAATGTCCGATATGTCTCGCACCGAACGCAAAGAATTCTTACAAAGCTACGGCGTCGAACACGACGCGCTCGAAGAGTTAATCAAAGCTGCTTACGACACACTCGGACTTCAATCCTTCCTCACCGCCGGCAAAAAAGAAGTTCGCGCCTGGACCATCAAAAAAGGTGCCACCGCCCCCGAAGCCGCTGGCACCATTCATACCGATTTCGAACGCGGTTTCATCGCCGCTTCGGTGATGAACTACGACGACCTCGTCCGCCTCGGCTCCGAAAAAGCCGTCAAAGAGGCTGGCCTGCTCCGCACCGAAGGTAAAACTTACCAGATGCAAGACGGCGATGTCGTCGAATTCCGCTTTAACGTTTAAATCCCGCTCACGCTCGAAATCGAATCCGTATTCGTCTCTGTATTCGTCGCAGTCAAATTCTCCGCCGTAACTGTCACCGTGCCGCCGTTCGAGCCACTTTTCCCCCATTCATCCGTCCCGAGCGCCGCAATAAACTTCTGCTCCGTGCTAAAATTCGCCTCCACGTTCGAAAGACTAATCGTCGCATTCGTATTCGTCACAAAGAAGAAGGGCGTCGTATTATACACACTAGACGACGACAGCACCGTTAGTTTCGAATTCGTCGCTATGAACGCCCCCGTCCCAACCCCCGCGTCGCCCGACATCGACTGATAAATCATCACCGCCGCATTATCAACATTATTCCGGTTGCCGATCCCATTCGCCGAAAACTCACAATCCGAAAGCGTAATCGAGTTTTTACCTTCCACTACCGCAATTTGCGCCCCTGTCGCCGTCCCGGTCGAGCTAGAAACCGTAATTTCGCCGGTCGAATAAATCAACGGCGAACCCGCACCAGCCGTGCTTAAAGTCATATTCGACGCCGTCACCGTCCCCTCACCTCTGTCGGTCGCGAGCGATGCCGAAGAACCGCCTTGTGTCGCAATCGAAACATTCTCCGCTTCAATCTCCCCCGTATAAGTCGCGTGCAGCCCCCTAGAGTTATCTTTCGACGTCTCGATCGTGGTATTTTTTACCGTCGCTTTCCCGCCATTCGTCGCCACTACCGCGTTTGCCCCCGAAACATCCGTCGTAATCGCCACCCCATCCAACGAAACCGTGGATCCTTCCCCGACCACGACCACCGCCGAATTCGTGCCATAAAAACTATAATTGTCGCCGCGCCCCTGAAAATCCGCAGAACCGCTCTTTTTAATCGCCACATCCCCAGTAATCGTCAAAGACCCGCCATTAATCACCAAAAACACCGCCTGATCATCAGTCGTCGAGGCATAAGTCCCCGAATCAATCGTCGCACTCACTCCGTCCACCACATACGCCCCCGAGTAAGTCACCGATTTTCCACCAATCGTCGTCGTCACCGTCCCAGAAGTCAAATCCGTATTCACCACCTCTGTTATTTCCTCAGTTTCGTCGCTTACTTCACTACTGCTCTCATCATTCGTCCCCGCATTTCGCACCGCCAAATACACCCCCAGCCCCACTCCGCCAGCAGCCAGCACCAGCATCGCAATCACCCCCGCAAAAATCCACGTATCTTTCCGCGTCCTCTTGCCTTTTGTATTCATCCCGCCATTAGCGGCACTAACCCCGCCGACGCTTGCCCCATTTATCACACTATCCCCCGTCCCCAAAGTGTTATTTTCTAAATCTTGTTTTTCCATAACCCCATTATAACACTCCGTTGCTTAATCCCAGCTGAAAAATCGCACCATAAAATCTAAACCAAAAAGCCACACCCCAAAGTCTAAACCAACACACCCCAAAATCAATCCAAGCTAAAAAAGTCTCGCACCACAAAATCTTTCCCCGTCACCTCCGCCACCGCCAAAATCGGGTCATAACGCTTCAACAACTTTTTTGACTGCAAAAACCGCTCCGCCGCATATCTCATTTGGTCCAATTTCTGATGCGTAATCGCCCCTAGTCCCCCGCCATAATCATCCGTTTCCCGATATTTCACCTCTGTAAAATACACTTTTTCTCCGCACACCGACACAATGTCAATCTCATATCGCTTCGTCTTGAAATTCCGCGCCACAATCTCGTGTCCCAAACTTTCCAAATACTCCGCCACTTTTGTCTCCGCTTTCTGCCCGATCTCTGTTGTATTTTTTTCAACACTTTTTCCAACTTCCGCATTCGCCTCCACCATACTCGGCGACCACCCCACCATACTTTTAATCGGCTCAAAACTTTTCCGATGCTCCGGACAAATCCCATAATCAAAAATCGCTTTTCGATGAAACTCCGTCCCATACCCCTTATGCCGTTCGAATCCATATTCCGGATATTTCTCCGCGAGCTCCACCATATACCGGTCTCGCGCCACCTTCGCAATAATCGACGCCGCCGAAACTTCTTTAATCAAATCATCCGCCTTTGGCATCGTCGAAACATATTTTCCCAGCGCCGTCCCCGCCAAAAAATTCCCAGTTCCGTCAATCACGATCTGCGAAAACGCCACACGCGCTTTTTGCACTTCCTCAACCGCCCGCCGCGTTGCAAGCTTCAGAGCTTCCGACATGCCCAGCTCATCTATCTCTTCATTCGTCACCCAGCCCAGCCCCGTCGCCGGCGCTTCCGCCAAAATTATCGCACTTAAGTTTTCGCGCTTTTTCTCTGACAATTTTTTCGAATCCCGAAGTTCCGCCACCCACTCCGGCTTCTCCTCCGGCAAAATCACCGCTCCCACAACAAGCGGACCCGCAAGGGGTCCGCGTCCAACTTCATCTATTCCTAGAATCGCCACTAAGCTTCAGCTTTCGTTTCGGTCTGTTCCTCGGCTTTTGCCTCTTCAGCTGGCGCTTCCGCCGCTTCAGCAGTCTCAGCAACAACCTCTTCAACCGGCTCTTCCACCGTCACGTCATTCACCTCCGCACGGTCAAAATCCTTACCAGTAAGCCTTGCTGACTTACCCGACCGTCCTCTTAAGAACGACAGATTATTTCGGCGCACCTTCGCCCGCTTAGTAATCTCAATTTTTTCCACTAGCGGCGAATGTACCAAATACGACTTCTCCACGCCCACGCCCGAAGTCACCTTGCGCACCACAATTCGCTCCGTGTGCGAATTCTTGCGCTCCGCCCGAATCACCACGCCTTCAAACGTCTGCAACCGGAACTTGTCGCCTTCTTTAATTTTTTGGGTCACTTTCACCGTGTCCCCTGAACGCACATCAACCACCGCCTTCTTTTTCTGCGCGTCGCCAATCTCTTTCAAAATCGAAAAACTCATATTTTACCTTTTTTATTAGACAATTACCTACTATTTTATCACACTTTCTCTAAAAATCAACACTTTTGCTGTCAAAATCTTTCTCTTGCTCTTCGTCCTCTTGCAACCCATCTCGCAAAACTTCGTTAATTTTTACTCGCGCAGTTTCTATCGTGTTCATGTCCGGCTGCATCACGTATAAAAGCCTTGCCCCCATCGAATATGTCGGTTGCATATCACTAGTCCCATCCAAACTATACGTATCTACAGTCCAAGCCGGCATTTCATCAAGCTGATAGTTCACCAATGTATAAATTTTGCCAGTCGGCATATTAGTTTGAATCGCTCCACCCAGCACATCAAGTATGCTAGAATAATTTGCGAGCAATGTTCCAGAATGAGTTATCTTCTGCAAAATCGCACTAAATACTTCCTGTTGGTTTAGTAACCGATGTCGATCGCCAGTCGTGTAAGCTTTTCGTTCACGCGCAAATGCTAGCGCACATTTCCCATCAACGTTCTGTTTTCCTACCACAAACTTACAGCTTTTATCTGCTTTTGCTGTAAACGCCGTATCGGATTCAACCTCTATCCCGCCGATAGCATCCACGATGCTCATCACGCTAGAAAAATTTACTTTCACATAATATTTTATATCAATCCCCAACAAATCTTCCACTGTCGTAACGGATTTTTCAATTCCAAACACCCCCGCATGGGTCAACTTATCTTTCGTACCCGTAGTATCGTGTAGCTGCACATAATAATCTCGCGGAATGCTCGTTACTAAAATTCGATTCGTTTCTTGGTTTACCGTAATCACCATATTTACATCACTTCGCGCCACCGTTGAGATATCGCCATAAGTATCAACTCCCGAAATAAAAATATTAAACGGCTCCGGAGTAATCTCAGCTTCTTCTTCATCCTCAATCTCAACTTGGATTTCAATTGTATAAATTATTTTCGTAGCCTCGCCAAATTCTTTGTCTAGCTCGATGATAATATTACAATAAGCATCCGGCAAGAAAATCGCCGACACTTCCTGTTCTTCAAGTCCCTGCGCCATCTCAAAATAATCTGTAAATCTATTTTTTTCCGATGGAGCTACTTCCTCAAGTTTTTGAATCGCAGCAAGATATGCCCCCTCAGCATTCTCTAAAATCCCCACGCTCTTCCTATCGATATCCTCTATTTTTTCATTCCCCGAGTCATTCAAAACCACAACGTCAAACACTTCAGTTCTATATTTGATTTCACTAATTTTATTCAAAAAATTTGT
>CAVFLV010000006.1:0-14840 GCA_963623485.1 bacterium
TTTATAACTATTTTATCAAAGGTTGGAGTGTCCACGATCTATTTGAGTTTGTGCAAAATCAAACTAGCACCCCGGCTTCGCCCCTTTTATTTCACAAAAAATATGTTATAATTAAGATATGTTTGTTGATGTTGCGAAAGTGAGTTTGAAAGCTGGCAAAGGTGGCGATGGCGCCGTCTCTTTTCGGCACGAAATTTACATTCCGAAAGGCGGTCCGGACGGTGGTGACGGCGGTAAGGGGGGCGACATTGTTTTTCGCGCCGATCGCAACACGAATACTCTAGTAGATTTTCGGTTCACTCCGATTTTGACCGCTCCGGACGGCAAAAACGGCTCCAGACAACGCTCCGCTGGACGTTCGGGTAAAGATTTAATTTTAGACGTGCCGATCGGGACCTGCGTTTATCGGCAAGAAAACTCTGAACGCGTTTTAATCGCCGATTTAGACCATGACGGTCAAACTGCTATTATTGCAAAAGGTGGCACGGGTGGTTTTGGCAACGCGCATTTTAAAAGTTCCACTCGCCAAGCTCCCCTAATCGCCGAAGTCGGCGAGCCAGGCGAAGAATTCGAGGCCGAGCTCGAACTCAAAACCATGGCCGACGTCGGTTTGGTCGGGCTGCCAAACGCCGGTAAATCGACTTTTCTCTCTGTGGTTTCGAACGCCAAGCCCGAAATCGCCGATTATCCATTCACGACTTTGACGCCGAATCTCGGCGTCGCTACAATTGATGATCACGACATTTTAATCGCCGACATTCCGGGTCTTATCGAAGGCGCTTCCGAGGGCAAGGGCCTCGGCCACGATTTTTTGCGCCATGTCGACCGCACAGCGGTGCTTTTGCATCTTGTCGATGTCTATAACGACGACGCCGGCGCAGCCTACCAAACCATTCGCACCGAACTCGAAAAATATTCGGATTTAAAAGACCGCCCCGAAGTGGTCGCCTTAACCAAATGCGAAGGCGTCGACGACGAAATTATCGCCATGCAAAAATCCGCCATTCTCGCCAAAAACCCATCTGCCAACGTTTTCGCCATCTCCTCCTCCGCGCATCAAGGGCTAACCGAGCTCTTACGTGAATTAAAACAGGTTTGTCTTGCGCATACTGAGCAAGCCCAAGCAGGATTTTATTCGGACAGTCGAGACGAGCACGAAATGACGTTTTCGGCGCAGTCCCGATTGTCCGAAGAAAATCCTGCCTGGTGCGAAGCGAAACGTGCGCAAAGCAAACCTGTTTTAATTGACTATTCGAGCCGGCTGAGGAAAGCTGAAACGGCTCCTCTCGGGTCGCGTCCGGTCAGCCCGTCGCCACGGGTGACCGGCGCTAATCCTCGCGCTGCCGCGCTCCGGAATACCCTCGAGCAGCCGTTTTCAGCTTCTGGTCATAACTTGCCGACTATTTCTTTGAATCCGAATGCCCTAAAAGACACCTGGCAAGTCGAAAAATTAGACGACAAATTCGTGGTCAAGGGCGAAAAAATCGAAAAATTTGCCCGCCGCACAAATCTCGACAATTACGCCTCAGTCAACCGCCTGCGCGATATTATGAAAAAAATGGGCATCCGTGGCGAGCTGACTTCTCTTGGCGCCGAACCGGATTCGATTATCGAAATCGACGGCAAACAGTTCACCTTGGTCGAACAATAGTAGATTTACCGTGAAAAATCGCCAAAATTACTAAAAATTCACGGTAAAATGCCAAAAACCGGACAAAACTTAATGAATATAGTTAAAATTCCCCACCGACGACGCCGGAATGGTCGAACGAATCGCACGATACGGAATACCGTAGTTCATCTCTGACACCACAATCGACCCATCGCTATTCACCGCCTCCACGTACCCCACATGCCCATACCAACCCGAAGCCGTCTGGAAAATCGCCCCCACCGCCGGCGTGCGATTTACGGTGTAGCCCTGCGACGCCGCCACTCGCGCCCAAGTGTTTGCGTTACCCCAGTTAGATGGCACATTTCCGCCCCGCTTGTACCACGCCCATTGCGTACATTGCCCCGCGCCGTATGGTCCACCCAGTCCGTAAAAATACCCAATTACCTCAATATTTTGCCGCTCCGAAGTACTACCGAGATAGGTGTAAGAATAATAAGTCCTTACCACTGGCCTTGGCGCCACGTATTCCGGCCGCTCCGTCTCTGGCAACGACCCGTCTTTGACTAGGATTTTCATCCCCTCACTAACTCCGGTCAGCTCCAAGTCATTCATCGCAATAATTTCTTCGGCCGAAGAGCCATATTTCGAGGCGATCGACTCTGCTGTGTCGCCAGATTTCACCGTGTACACAATCCCCGACGTACTCGGAATATATAGCACCGTCCCGACCGCCACATTTGTCGTTTTTAGCCCGTTCGACCACCGAATTTGGTCCGTCGTAATGCCATATTCCGCCGCCAAAGTATCCAAACTCTCCCCCTCCGCCAGCGTATGCTCAATCACACCACGCGAATCGTCAATATTCGTAATCGCCGGCTTCTCGAGCTTCCCCGCCGAAGTCTGCCCCGAATTATACATCGTGGTTGTCATCACGTAATTCGCCGCCACATCCGTAGCACTCGCCAGCCCCAGCGCGTCCGACACCCCCGCTACAGTGTATAATTCCGTCATCTGATCGACCGAAATATTATAATCACTCGCCGCAAAGTTATCTAAACTCAGGCTCGCGCCAGCGTTTTGTTTATCCAGCGACCCCAAAATCACTAGCCCCAGTACCACTACTGACGCCACTATGTAGGGCCAAACACCCTTCAACCACTCTAAATTGATTTTCTTTTTCTTCATAACGAAACTTTACAGAGTTCCGAACAATAAAGTCGCGCATTCTGGATATGTTCAGCCTCTGTATAACTATAATACATCTTTCCATCGTCTCCTGTCAAGAAGTAAAGATAGCTCGTATCTGTTGGATTCGCCACCGCCAAAAGCGCCGACAGCCCCGGATTCGAAATCGGCCCACACGGCAGCCCCGCATAAAGCCTCGTATTATAGCACGAATCGACCTTTAGCGCGCTCGCATTGTCCGTATACGTCTCCCTATCAGGATCGATAGTATCAAGCGCGTAAGACACCGTTACGTCGCTTCCAAGGGGTATTCCGTATTGTAAACGACTCAAAAACACCTGCGCCACAGTCTGCATATCAGGGGCGGCGGATTCTTTTTGTACCACCGAAGCCAAGATAAAGCCCTCATTTAGGGTTAACCCGTGTTTTGCAAATTGCGCCTCAAGGTCGTTATCTCGAATTATCTGTTCTGTCCCCTCTAAAAATTTCTGAATTACCTCTGTTGCCGTCGCCGTCGCATAAAATTCGTGCGTTTCGCCAAACAAATACCCCTCTAGGCTTGCCCCCTCTGGTCGCCCCTGTAAAAACGCAAAATCATACTCCGCCGCGAGCGCCGCGTCTGCCTCCGTCTCGGTATAACCCGCCGCCACTAAACTTTTTTTCACATCATAAATCGTCTCCCCCGGCCGAATGGTAAAAGTAAAAGTTTCGGCCTGTTTTGCCTCCTCGGCGGCCGCCCATTCCGCATAAGCACGCCTCCGTTCCTCTCTTTGCCATGCTAAAACTGCCCCTGTTATAATTAACGCTAGCGCCACCAGTCCAGCGATACCCGAAATCCACTTCGCTGCTCGGTGTTTGGTCTTTTTCGCCGTTTTTGACTTTTTCGTCTCCTTTGTCATCATTCCTACCTCTTTTTCCATCGTTTCTGCCTTTTTTGCCATCTTTTCCGCCTCTTTTACCGTCATATTCGCCTCGACAGCCGTTGCCGACTTGTTTTCTTCTATTACTTCGTGCCCCAGGCTCTCTAGAAAATCCTGCAGAATAATCGCGGCAGCCTCGGCGTCAATCTCGCCCTTTGCGTAGGGTTTTCCCCGTTTTTTCAGACGTTCTTCCGCCAGTACCGAAGTTAAACTCTCGTCTTGCATCCGAATTTTCGCCTCTGGCATCCGCCGCAACAAGGCTTTCGCAAAATTCCGCGCATATAAGGACTGCCGGGTCTCGTTGCCGTCATTGCTCCGGGGCAAGCCAATCACAAAGAACTTTGTTCCCTGTATATTTGCAATCTGAGCGATTTTTTGCCACTCTGAGCCGTCCACCTCGACAAACCCGACTGGTACCGCGATTCGGGTACTCGAGTCCGCCTTGGCCACGCCAATGCGTTTCTCGCCAACATCTAGTCCTAAAATCCGCATTTTACCTAACTTTCCTTCGTTTCGGACTTTTTATCGCTATCTGTAGATTTGTCAGTATCCTCCGACCCACTATCCGTAGTCGTGTCCTTTATCTCGTTGCCGTCTTGGTCTTTTATCTCGAACCTAATCGTCACCTTATTCGAATCTGTCGGCACCGCTGTCACCCACGGATACGACGGGTCAATCGTTACGCTCGCCACCCCATACAAATCGCGAATTTCCCTTTGCGCGTCGCCAAGCCCCCGTCCCATAATCTTTTCCACCACCTCTGTTTCGGTTAGCTTCGGCCCCACGAAATATTGACCTTTGAGCTTCGCACTAGTCGCCCCAAGCGCATAGTTTTCGATATAGGCATCCTTAATCTCATAGATTTTCTTGCCGTCCTCGAGCTCGGTTTTTGCCGCAATGAACTCCTTGAGCTTGTTCCGTTCAATTACATACACCGAAGTCGTGGTTGTGGCTTTTAGTACCGCCTTTTCACCGTCCTTCACCTGTTCGTCCACCGCCGGAGTCGAAGTTACCGCCGAAGCGTTCTGCTCAAAACTGTTTTCTAGGATATAATATTCATTCGTATCAATCGTGGCATACAATTTTTCCTTGGACTCATCTTTATTAGCTGCAGTCAAGCTCTCTTTGGCTTTTTCAACATCCGATTGTTGCACTACAGTCACCACGTCGTCCGTCCCCCCAGTCATGGCTTTGTCAGAATACGCCCCCGCCACGGCCGCATTCGTGCTCCAACCCGAAATTTCCGCACCGATATTATATTTTGTCCCCGAGCCGGCCGCCGTCACCTTTACCCGCGCCGAAATCAAACATCCGGATTTTACCAAACTTGACGCTTGCCCTTTATTATCACAGGCGTCATCGTCATTTCCATCCCAAGACAAGGTTACCCCGTCATTCGCAGTATAATTCAGCCCACTATGCGCAAAAGTCGTCCCCGTATTCACCGCTACCGACCCCTGACCCTTAAAGTAGGCATAAATTACGATTTCCCCCGTCGCCTTCTCCCCCAGATTTTTCTCTCCCGTCGCCGTAAATTCTACTTCTTCACTACTCTCGATTTTTTTCTGCTCAAGATAGAATTTGCCCGCTTTCACGTCCTCTTCCGTCGCTGAGCTCACTAGCGTAATTCCTTCCGAAAACTTCGCCGACTCCGTACGAATAGCCACGGTAATGTCCACCGCTGGCGCGAACCCGAGCGCCCAGATCAAGAATCCAACAATACCAACCAAGCAAATCCCGCCGGCAATAACCATTTTTTTGTGTTGTTTAAACCAGCCGCCGATTTTGCCCTTGCTCCCCCGTTCTTTATCGGACTTTTTGGCTAACTTTTTGCCAGCACCCTTAACTTCCGCATCGTCATCATTTTCATCTTCCGCATCATCCTCGTCCGCCTCTTCGCCTTCATCCTCATCCGCTGATTTTTCGGCCTTTTCTATCCCTGTTTTTTCACCCTTTTTATCGGCAACTTTCGACGCGCTAGCATGCGCCTCGCGAGCGTCCTCGTCATCAGTTTCATCCATCTCTTCTGCCCCCTCCTCGGTCTCAGCTTCGTCGCCTACCGCCTCAATCGTGTGCTCTTCCGCCTCAAATTTCTCCGCTTCCGGCACCACCGGCGCCGTCTGTAGATTTTTTGCCACCGGCATTTTGACCGCCGCCGCAAGCTTCATAATCGACGGGTCCGTCGTGACCAGCACCACGCTTTTTTCCGCCCCCGCCCCGGCTTTCGCGATTAATTTAATATTCACCAAACTTCGAAACACGCCGGCCTTTTTCGGCGGCACCAACGCGACAATCCGCTCCTTGGCTTTTTCGACTTTGGCAATGATATCCGTGATATCATCTTCGGGTTCAATATAAATCACGTCTTTATTCATACTAAAATTTTAACACATTTTAACTAGCTTGTGGTAAAATAAGTCTAAATGAGACTTTTTAATCGTCAAAATAGCTCCGCGGAAGCCAAACAGCCGAATAGTCAAGCGGCTCTTGCGGAAATGGTCTTAAAAACCATTCACGATGGCGTAATTATCACGAACAAAACCAACGTAATCGAGTTTATGAACCCGACTGCGGCGACTATGACCGGCTACAGCTCGCCCGAACGCGCGTTAGGTCTGGACTTTGGACTAGTGGTACGCCTAGAAAGCAAAGAAGGGCGCGAACTGCCCGATGTCGAAAATCCTTTGGTCCAGGCCATGCAAACCAATTCCCCGCTCGAAGGGTTCAAAGCCTCGCTCATCGTCGGGCAATCCGACAAACGCATCCCCGTTTCGCTTTCGGTCGTGGTCAGCGAAGATTTATCCCAGAAAAAAATCATCACTTTTCGCAATATCACCCGCGAACTCGCCGAAGAGGGCGAACAAACCGAATTTATTTCCACCGCCTCGCACGAAATGCGTACCCCCATCGCGACCATTGACGGCTATTTGTCTCTGGCGCTTAACCCCCAAACCGCCACTATCGACGAGCGCGCCCGGGGCTATCTCGCCGCTGCTCAGGCCGCTTCAAAACACCTCGGCAAGCTTTTCCAGGATTTGCTCGACGTCACCAAACTCGACGACGGGCGCATTCGTCCGCATTTTGTACCGATTGAGGCCGTGTCTTTTGTTAGTAATATAGTCAAAGACTATTTTCCACGAGCCGAGCAGGCCAAAATCAACCTCAGTTTCGGTTCGTCTTCGCCAGCTTCTTTTAGCGACAACCGCCGTATCGAGCAGGTCGCCTATAGTTTTGTCGATGTCAATTTTATGCGCGAAATTCTGGACAATTTAGTCGATAATGCCCTCAAATACACCCCCACCGGCGGTTCGATTTATATTAATGTCCGTGGCGACGGCGATCGTGTGCTAATTAACGTTACCGACACCGGTATGGGCATTTCATCCGACGACCTCACGCACATTTTCCAAAAGTTTTACCGCGCCGACAATTCCGATACTCGCACCATTGGCGGCACCGGGCTTGGACTTTATCTCGTCAAACAACGCACCGAGGCAATGGGTGGACGCGTTTGGGCAGAATCCGCCTTTGGCGAAGGTTCGACTTTTTACGTTTCCTTACCCCGCTTAACTCAAGACGAATACGAAAAACGCATGATTACCATCCGCAACCAGCAGGCTCAACAATCAGCCCAACAGCCAACTCCTCAACCCGTAGTTCAACCCGCGCAACCTGCGCCACAGCTAGTCCAACAACCCGTGCCCCAACTCGCGCGACCAGTCCAGCGACCAGTCCAACAGCCGGCCCCGCAACCCATTCCGCAACCCGTAGTTCAACCCGTGCAACCAGTTCCGCAGCCAGTCCAACAACCCGCGCCCCAACCCCCGAACGCCACCCCATTAAACACAGTTCAGCAAAATATTAACCTAAACGGAGAAGTAAAATGAGTAAAATAATGGTAGTAGAAGATGATGCGAGCTTGCGCGAAATCTACAGCATCCGCATCACCGCCGAAGGCTACGACGTAGTCTCGGCCGGCGACGGCGAAGAAGCCCTAGCGGTGGCCGTGCGCGAAAAACCGGATTTAATTTTGAGCGACGTCATGATGCCCAAAATTTCCGGGTTCGACATGCTCGACATTCTCCGCTCCACCCCCGAAACCGCCAACATTAAAGTCATCATGATGACCGCGCTTTCCGCCGACGACCAACGCGCCAGAGGCGAACGCCTTGGTGCCGAGCGTTACCTAGTCAAGTCGCAGGTCGGCATCGAAGACGTTGTCAACGCTATCCACGAAGTTTTAGGCGACAAACCTGTTGCCACTACGGCTGATACTACCCCAGCCAACCCCGCTCCGGCCGATGCTGCCCCGGCTAACCCCGCCCCGACAACTACATCTTTTGCGCCCGCACCAACCCCAGCTCCCACCCCCGAACCGATTGCTCAACCCACTCCACAACTAACCGAGTCCGACTATGTCCGCCCAGAAACTCCGGCTCAATAAGTTCCTTGCCGAGCGCATTGGCGTTTCGCGACGCGAAGCCGACGAACTGATTTCTGCTGGCAAAATAACCGTAAATGGCGAAGTTGTAAGCCTCGGTTTTTGTCTCCCAGCCCCTGAAAATATTGACAATTTCCCAAAAGTGTGCTATAATGGAAAGATAGTCCCGCTTTCAGCGGATTTTTTGTATCTTGCTTTTAACAAACCCGTCGGCTATGTCTGCTCTCGCCGCGCCCAAGGCGACGCCCCGACGCTCTATGCCCTTTTGCCTAAAGAATATCAAAAACTAAAAACCGTCGGTCGGCTCGACAAAGATAGTTCTGGCTTGATTTTACTCACCAACGATGGCGACTTTGCCTTTCAAATGACCCACCCCAAATTCCGCAAAGCCAAAGTTTACGAAGTCGAGCTCGACCGCCCGCTCGCGCCCTTGCACCAACAAATGATTTCCGATTTTGGCGTCGAAATCGGCGACGGGATTTCTAAATTTAAAATTATTAAAAATGAAGTCCTAAATGCCGAGCCTGAAACTAACTCCCTCAATGGCGCATCTTTCGCCTCAGCTCAAACCTCCGCCGCTTCACCATCCTACACCGTCATCTTAAGCGAAGGTCGCAACCGCCAAATCCGTCGCACCTTCGCCGCTCTCGGCTACACGGTCATAAAGCTCCACCGCACCCAGTTCGGAAAATACGAACTGGACGACCTAGAATCCGGAAAATATGTTATAATTAGACCATGAGCACTATTCTGGCGTTAGATATCGGTACTGAATTCGTAAAAGCGATTCTGGCTCGCCCGACCAAAAAGGGCAATCTCGAAATCCTCGGCGTCGGCAAGTCTCGCCAGGTCGAGGGCAATATGCACGCCGGCGCCGTGGCGGACATTCCGGCGGTAGTTTCGGTTTGTGAAGATGCTTTGGTTCAGGTCGAAGAACAGGCCGGCGAGCGCGCGAATTTGACCGTCGTTGGTATTGCCGGCGAACTCATCAAAGGCAACACCACTACCGTTAATTACGCCCGCAAAAATCCCAACAAGCCCATCACAGACGCCGAAATGGAGCAAATCATCAAAAAAGTTCAGCAAAAATCCGGTGAAGTCGCCAAAAAAACCGTCGCTCTCGAAACCGGCAACGAAAATGTCGAAGTGCGCCTGATTAATTCTGCCATCGTTTCCTTGACGATCGACGGCTATAAAATCAGCAACCCCATCGGTTTTAAGGGCTCGGACGTCGTCATTCAATTTTACACCGCTTTTGCGCCCCTCATTCACGTCGCCGCCATCGAAAAAGTCTGCGCCGAACTTAATCTCGACCTTCTTACCGTCGCGGTTGAGCCGTTTGCGGTTTGTCGCGCCTGTCTTGGCGACGATTTGGAATCGAGTTTTTCCGGAATCGTCATGGACATTGGCGGTGGCACCACTGATGTCGCCGTCGTCGAAGACGGTGGGGTTGAAGGCACCAAAATGTTTGGCATCGGCGGCCGCAGTTTTACCCACCAAATCGCCGAAGCACTCGGCGTGGATTCCGAAACCGCCGAAGAATACAAACTCGCATTCGATTCTGGCGACCTAGACGACCATATTAAAGCCAAAGTCGAAACCGCTCTGTCGCGCAACCTCTCTGTCTGGCTGACCGGCGTCGAAGTCGCGCTCGAAGAATTCGAAAATCTCGGCACTCTGCCCCGTAACATTCTTTTGTGTGGTGGCGGCGCCGGCTTGTCGCTCCTCCAAGAAACTTTGGCCATCTCGGACTGGTATAAAACTCTCCCCTTCTCTCGCCGGCCGATTATCCACCTCATCGAAATCGACGATTTGCCGAATTTAATCCTCAAAAACGATTTTCATCTCGATTATTCTTACGCCACGGCGCTAGGATTGCTTCGTGTCGGGGTC
The DNA here is from genome assembly GCA_963623485.1 of bacterium. Classification (GTDB taxonomy): domain Bacteria; phylum Patescibacteriota; class Saccharimonadia; order Saccharimonadales; family Saccharimonadaceae; genus Nanosyncoccus. Next base: position 10,055 of record CAVFLV010000006.1, read on the forward strand.
GATACTCTCGCTGGCGCCCCCTCCGAAAACAAACTCCGCGCCAAAATCGCCAAAATTCTCCAAAATTAATTATTCCAAAACCGCCTTAATCCGCCTCACTCCGGCCGACGAAGACTCCTCTTTTTTAATCGTGAACTTACCTAGCACCCCAGTATGTTCAACGTGCGGACCACCACAAACTTCGCGCGACACCGGATTTTCAAAGTCGCCAATCGTATACACCGTCAACTTTTCCGGATATTTATCCCAAAACTGCCCGTGCGCTTTCAGAGTATTCCGCGCATATCCCTTATCATATTCGGCAAAACTGACCGGCAAATCGGCCGCGATCCACTCATTCATCTGCTTTTCTACTGCCGTTTTTTCCTCGTCCGTCATTTTATGATCAAGGTTAAAATCAAACCGCACCCGCTCGGCCGTAATGTTCGACCCCTGTTGGCAAATCCCGGGGTCCACTATTTTCTGCAGGGCCGCGAGCAAAAGATGCGTCGCGGTGTGATATTTCACCGTCTGTTCACCGTGGTCCTCTAGTCCGCCTTTAAACATGCCCTTTGAAGCCGTTTGTGAGCGTTCGCGTTGCTCCTTTAAAGCATTTTCGAACTCTTCTCGGTATTTTTCGGTCAATTCTACCCCCGTTCGGTAGCATTCTTCCACCGATAATTCCAACGGAAAACCATAAGTGTCCTGCAGCTTAAACAAATCCCGTCCATCCAAAATCTTGTTATTTTTCGCGAGTTTTTCTAGCTCTCGAAGACCCTTATTCAATGTTCCTCGAAACGCTTTTTCCTCGGTTAGCAAAATCTCGAGCGCCGTTTCGCGATGGGTCAAAATCGCATCCGGCAGTCGCGCATAATTTTCTGCCACAATCGGCACAATTTCCGCGAGAAAATCCGACGCAATCCCAAGGTCCAGCGCCCGCAAAATCGCCCGGCGAATCAGTCGCCTCATCGCATAACCCTGCGTTTTATTCGAAGGTTTTAGCCCTTGCGCCGCCAGTAAATACGCTCCACGAATATGGTCCGCAATCACCCGCATCTCGTCGGTATTATTTTCGTATTTTTTGCCTGAAATTTCCTCCAACTTTTCAATAATCGGCTTCATCAGCGAAATTTTAAACACATCAAACGATCCAATCGCTGCCGCCGCAATCCGTTCGAGTCCCGCACCAAAATCCACATTTTTCTTCGCAAGTTCCTCAAAACTGCCGTCTTCTTTGCGCCGATACTGCATAAACACTTGGTTGCCGATTTCCATAAACCGCGCCCCATCCGAAGCCGGATGCGCCAAACCATATTTTTCCTCGTCTTGCAATTCTGCGCCAAAATCATAAAACACTTCCGAATCCGGCCCACAAGGGTCGCCGATCGGCGTCGTTTCGCAACCGCCGCCCCGGCTCCACCAGTTTTCGTGGTCATCATAAAAGAAAATCCGTTCCCCCGGTTTAATTCCCCGCTTGTCGCCGTTCTCTGCCGAGCCAATTTCGGCAATTTTTGCCTCAATTCCGGCCTCACTAAACACTTTTTGCCAAATTTCTGCCGCTTCGGTGTCGCGCGGGATGCCGTATTTTTCATTTCCGATAAAACAAGTAACATAAATTCGCTTCGGGTCTAATCCAACTACATCAGTCAAAAACTCAAAGAATCCCCGAATCTGCTCTTCCTTAAAATAATCCCCCAGCGACCAGTTACCCAACATCTCGAACACGGTCGTGTGCCTGGGGTCGCCCACATCTTCGATATCCTGCAATCTCATCGACGGCTGCGAATCACACAACCTCGCCCCCTCCGGATGCGGTTGCCCCAAAAGATACGGCAGTAGCGGTTGCATCCCCGATCCCGTGAACAGCGTTGTCGGGTCGCCCTCCAGCACTAGCGGCGCCGGCGCAATTACCCTGTGTCCGCGCTTTTCTTGAAACTCCAAAAACTTCTCTCTAATCGTGTTCGTATCCATTCTCTTATTATATCAGATATTAGGGAATTTTTTAGAACTTTTCTTTTTCTCGTCATTGTGCTATAATAAGCATAAGTATTATTTAATATCAAAAGGAATTAAAATGGCACAAGCAAAAAAGAAAACTGCGACTAAAACCGCAAAAAAGACGCAAGCTTGCCCGAAAGCAAAGTCTTGCCCGGCGAAAAAATGCCAACAAAAGCAAAAACAACAACAAAACTCGAACATGTTCTTCGTGATTTCGATGAGCGTGCTCGCGGCGACATTGCTGTTTGCGAATTTAATGATGATTGCAGCGTAAATTACTACATTTTATGCGCAACATCCTTAGCCGGCCTTTGCGCCGGCTTTTTGCGTCAGTCGTTCACGTTGTTTTTTTTGTACCGACTTTTTGCGCCAGCTTTTCAAATCGGCTTTTGGAAATAACCTAAACAATAATTCCGCCGCCGAGGCAAACTTCACCATTATAAAGCACAGCGCTCTGCCCTGAGGCGGGACGCTTGACTTTTTGCTCAAAAAATAGTGTTTTACCATCAAATTTCGCCGAAATTAACGGCGCGCGGTGTCGCAGTCGCACCAAAACCAAACCATCCGCCCCCGCTCGCAAAAACACGTCTCGAAGTTCCAATTTATCCGTCCACAACTCCTCATTATTCAAATTTTTCGACACATACACAACATTTTTCGCCACATCTTTTTTCACCACATAATACGGCATCCCGTCATTCACTTCCCCCGCCATCCCTGATAAATACAGCCCGTGCCGTTGACCAATTGTGTAAAATATGGCACCTTCGTGATAGCCCAACACCCTTTCGCTCTCAATTTCCCGAATTTCCCCCGGCTCCGCGTCAATATACTCCTTCAAAAAGTCCTTCATCCCCACCTCGCCCACAAAACACACGCCCATGGACTCTTTTTTGTAGGCATTATGTAGCCCCTTTTCCTCCGCCAACTTTTTCACCTCCGGCTTTTTCATCGCTCCAATCGGGAAAAGTGTATGGCTCAGCGCCTCATCAGAAATCCGATACAGAAAATACGTCTGGTCCTTATTCTCGTCCGCCGCCCGCATCAATACAGGTATATCTCCTACTCTAGCATAATGCCCAGTAGCAATAAAATCCGCCCCGGCCGCCATGGCTTTCTCATAAAACAATTTGAATTTAATCTCTTGATTGCACATCACGTCCGGATTCGGCGTGTTCCCCTTGCGAAACTCGGCGAGCATATACTCGACCACCTTTTCCCGATACGCCTGCTCAAAATCCCACACTTCAAAATCAATCCCCAGCTTCACCGCCACCCGTTTCGCGTCTGCCAAATCCTCCGCCCACGGACATTTCATCCCTGGCAAATCCTCCGACCAGTTTTTCATATATACCCCCACCACCTCAAAACCCTGCTCGACCAGTAGCATCGCCGCAACGCTCGAATCCACCCCACCGCTCATACCCACAAAAACCTTAGCCCGCGACATATCCCAACCTCGCTTTCTCTTGCGCGACCACCGCATTAATAATCCGCGCCGCCTCGTGCATCTGCTCCGCGTCATTCGTCGCCCCGAGCGAAAGCCTGAGCGACCCCGCGATTTCCGTATCTGTCAACCCAATCGCCTTCAAAGTTCGCGATTTTTCACCCTTAGACGCCGCACACGCCGCCCCTGTTGCCACATACACCCCCTGTTCCTCAAGCAAGAAAATTAACCTCTCTGCATCTAAACCATTATAGCACAGAACGACGAAATTGTCAAGCGTATGCTTTTTATTGATCAACTCGTACCCCTGTAATTCCGTTAGTAAAATCCGTTTTAGCTCGCGGTATTTTTTGCGATTGCCATTCAAATGTTCCTTGGTTTCTTTTACCGCCTCGGCAAACCCAACCACCCCTGGCACATTTTCCGTCCCCGAACGCAGCCCTTTTTCCTGCCCGCCCCCCACCGTCAAAGGCCGCAGCCGCGCTTCGTGCGACACATACAGCGCCCCGACCCCTTTCGGACCATAAACCTTCGTTGAATTTAGCGTCAATAGATCCACCCTTAGCCTCGCCACCGACAAATCCAACAGATTCAGCGCCTGCGAAGCGTCAGAATGAAATAATAACTGCCGTTTCAGACCTTTTTTCATTCGTTCAAGCTTCACTGCACGGATAATTTCCGCAATTTCCGCCAGCGGCTGAATCGTCCCTAGCTCATTATTCACCGCCGCCACCGAAATCATTTCCGTCTCATCGGTAATTTTCGCCCGCAAATCATTTAAATCAATCACTCCGGACGGCAGCACTTTCGCCGCCGTTCCGTCATACGCCTTCGCCACCTCAGCCACGGACGGATGTTCGGTCTCAAGGTACAGAAGCGAAGATTTATTTTGATCCCCGACGGGTGACGCCACTTGGTGGTCCCTAGTTAATAACGCCGTAAACGCCAAATTATTCGCCTCAGTCGCCCCAGCGGTAATAACAAGGTCAGCACTTTTGGCACCAATCGCCTGCGCAATCGTCTTTTTCGCCGTCTCATACTCCGCCGCCACCTTTTTCGCTGGCAAATATGCCGCACTAGGATTAAAAAACTCTTCCCGAAAATACGGCATCATCGCCTCGAGAGCACGCTTAGAAACCGGCGTCGCCGCCGCATGGTCCAAATATATCATATCTATATTATACAATATTTATGCCCTCGGCGCTAGCTTTTTTTTACGCTAGCCACATAGCTTCTATGCCCTCGGCGCTAGCTCTTTTTGGTAAACCGTGTCCAAATTCGTCGTGGTCTCAAAACTCTCACCCGCATCCTCGTTGGATGACTGTATTTCACCAAAGCGATACAAGGTCGGGTCAAAGTTCA
>CAVFLV010000007.1:0-22031 GCA_963623485.1 bacterium
ATAGGAATAACTATTTTACGAGCACAAAGTGTACACGATGTAGTGATTTAGTGCAAAACCTTGAAAAGAAAGGTGGTTTTTGGTATAATTGGGGTAGCTTAAACTACTTGTAGAAATTATAAAAAGGGTAAATATGAATATAAATGAAGAAGAGCGTCGCGCGCGGCTCTTAAAATCGCGGGCGGAAAGACTACCAGATATCAAAAAACAGTTTGAGGAGGCGCAAAAACGCCATTTTAACTCAAATTTTGCCCCTGGAGGCAAGGATGAAAAATTAGTGGGGCGAGGGGCGGGTTCTGCTAAAAACGCTGGGAAGGGGGCAAGAAATGCCTCACAGAGTAAAAGTGCGAATAATCGGGGCGGAAAAGCTGGCAAAAACAGCAAAGAAACGCAGAAAAATGTGAAAAATAGCGCAAAAACCGAGGCGGAGAAGCGCAAAGTGAATCTTGCGGTGTCCACACGCAAGGGAGATATGGTGCATCACCAGAGAATGCTGTCGCAAGACGTGAATGCGCAGGCGACGCAACATATTATCGGGTTGCCGGTGAATAAGTCGCGCTATAACGGGTTTAACGGGGAGCAGATGACGAATGCGCGCTTGAAACAGCTGCGGCCGGACCCAGAGGCGGTGCGAATTATCCCGATTGGGGGCGTGGGCGAATTTGGGATTGGTAAAAATATGACGATTATCGAGTATAAGTCGGAAATGATTGTGGTCGATATGGGGGTGCTGTTTGCGGGCGAGGATTACCCAGGGGTGAATTATCTGATTCCGGACATAAAATACCTCGAGGATAACCGGGCGAAGGTGAAGGCGATTTGTTTTACGCACGCGCATTTGGACCATATTGGGGCGTGCCGGCATTTGTTGCCGAAATTCGGGAATTTGGTGCCAATTTACGCGACGGATTTTACGATTGGGATGATTAAGAAACAGATGTCGGAGCTAGACGAGGAGCCGGACCTGAATTACCAAGTGGTAGACCCGCTAAAACACGAAAAAATCCAGGTTTCGGAGCATTTGTCGGTGGAATTTATTCATATGTTGCACTCGATTCCAGGGAATACGGCGATTGTGGTGCGGACGCCGAACGGGGTGATTTATCTGTCGGGGGACTGGCGCCACGAGGAGCGACCGATGGGGCGACAGGCGGATTATGAGCGGATTGACGAGATTGTGAAAAATGAGGGGATTGATTTGATGGTGAATGAGTCGACGAATATCGATTCGCCAGGGAAACATCCGCATTCGGAATACGATATTGGCGAAAATATGGGGCGAGTGATGGACCATTATGTGAATGGGCGGGTGATTATTTCTTGTTTTTCGTCGCAGATTTCGCGAATTCAGCTGGTTTTGGACGAGGCGGCCAAGCGCGGGCGCAAGGTGGCGTTTTCGGGTTTTTCGATGATTAATAACGTTGAGGTGGCGCTTCGGGCGAAGTCGATTAAGGTACCGAAAGACACGATTGTGAAAATGGAAGATATCGTGAAGTTGCCGGATGAGAAGGTGTGTATTGTGTGTACGGGGTCGCAGGGGGAGCTGAACGCAGTGTTAAACCGCATGATTACGGGCGCGCATAAGTATATCAAGATTAAATCGACCGATACGATTGTATTTTCGTCGAACCCGATTCCGGGGAATGAACCGCACGTGGTGAATACGGTGGACGGGCTTTTGCGCGAGGGGGCGCAGGTGATTCAGAATGGTAAAACGCATCTTACGAATATTGGACCGCTGCATCTTTCGGGACATGCGTATTATGAAGACCACGTGGAATTTGTAACCCGGCTACACCCGACGAATTATATGCCGTATCATGGTGAGTTTTATATGTTGGAACATAATGCGGAGATGGCGGAAAACGTGATTGGAATTCCTCGGGAGCGGATTTTGGTGTCGGACGACGGGGATATTGTGGAACTTTTGCCGAATAAGACGATTCGGAAGGCGGGGCGGATTCATGTGGGGAATAAATTGTTTGACGATGCGGACCGGTTGGTGCATGAGGCGGTGGTGAAAGACCGGATTCATATTTCGCGGGAGGGGATTTTTGTGATTGTTCTGACCGTGAGTAAGAAAACTGGGCATCTGATGAAAACGCCGGATATTGTTTCGCGGGCGTTTATTTACCTCGATAATTCGGAGGAGTTGATTGGGAAAATTCGACATTATCTGCGTCAGAAAACGGATAAGTCGATTGCGACTGACCCGGAGATGAAGGTGCTGAAAGAGGAAATTAAGGAAGATATTACGCATATTTTGTTTGACGCGACGGGGCACACGCCTATTGTCATTCCGGTGATCAATAAGGTATAATAGGATTATGGTAGATTTAATCATCGTCGGAGCAGGAGTAGCCGGAATGACGGCGGCGATTTATGCAAAACGGGCGGGGTTGTCGGTGCTGGTGTTCGAGGCTAGAATGTTTGGCGGGCAGATTGTGAATTCGGAAAAAGTCGTGAATTATCCGGGGTTTATGGAGATTTCGGGGAAAGAATTAACGGAGAAAATATATCACCAGATGAATAATTTAGGCGGGAAAATTCGTGATGAAGAGATTGTGGCGGTGCGGAAACTGGGAAATGGTGATTTTGAAGTGGAAACTGACGAGGGGAAATATGCGTCCCATGCGATGATTATAGCGACGGGGACGAAACCTAGGGAACTACCCGAGAAACAGAAAAAAATGGCGGGGAAGCGTCCGGTTTTATACTGTGCGACTTGTGATGGGGCACTACACGCCGGCAAAACTGTGGTGGTAGTCGGGAGTGGCAACACGGCGAAGCATGAAGTGGAATATTTGAAACGGATTTGTGAGAAAGTTTATCAAATTCACCATACTGATGATATTCCAGAAGACGCGGAAGCGATTTTTGTGGCGGTGGGGCGAGTGCCGAATACGAATTTGGTGCGCGGGCTGGTGAAACTAGACGAAAATGGCTATATCGAGGCAGGGGAGGATTGTAAAACAACGTGCGCGGGAATGTTTGCGGCGGGGGATTGCCGGACCAAGACGGCTCGGCAACTCGTGACAGCGACGGGTGACGGCGCGGTGGCAGCGTGGGAAGTGATAAGTTATATTAACAATGAAAAAATAAGTAAGGAGAAGTAAAATGAAAAAAATTGTAGTTTTAGGGGGCGGGGTGCTAGGGACGCAGATTGCGTTTCAGATTGCGTATATGGGGTTCGACACCACGATTTGGCTGAGGAGTAAAGGGAGCATTGGGCGTACTGAGCCGAAGCTGGAAAAAGTGCGGGAATCGTATATTGATGCGATTAAAACCATGGCGAAAGACAAGAGTTTTGCGACTTGGAGCCGAGGGATTAGTGATTTTGACAATTTTGACGAGAAAAAGTGCTTGAAGCAGGTCGAGAAGGCGTATAAAAATTTGAAATTGGAGCTAAATCTGAAGAAGGCGGTGGCGGATGCGGATCTTGTGATTGAGTCGATGACGGAGGATTTTAAGGCGAAAAAAGAGATGTTTTTGAAAGTAGCGGGGCTGCTGCCGAAAAAAACGATTCTCGCGACGAATTCGTCGACAATGTTGCCGAGCAAATTGGCGAAATTTACGGGGCGACCGGAAAAATTCTTGGCGATGCACTTTGCAAATTCGATTTGGAAGAATAATACAGCGGAAATTATGCGTCATAAACAGACGGATGACGCGAGTTTTGATGCGGTGGTGGAATTTGCGAAGGAAATTAATATGGTGGCGTTGCCGTTGCAGAAAGAGAAAGCGGGTTATTTGCTGAATTCGATGCTGATTCCGTTCCTGGCCTCGGCGCAGGATTTGTATGTGAATGGAATTGCAGAGCCGAAAGATATTGACGCGGCGTGGGTGTTGGGGACGGGTGCGAAAGAGGGGCCGTTTCAGATTCTGGACATTGTGGGACTGAAAACTGCGCACGAAATCGTGAAAATGTATACCAAAATTCCGCCGTTTTTGGCGCCGTATAATTTTAGGGGGATGGAGAAGCAGCTGAGAGAGTATATCGAGGCGGGGAAATTGGGTAAGTCGAGCGGGGAAGGGTTTTATAAGTATTAGTGTGAAAACTCATGAAAACTCCGGCGGTGGGCCGGAGTTTTTGGTGGGAGTTAGGATTTTAGAGCTTTCAGGTTTTAGGGTTTTAGAGTTTGGCAATAGGAATTTTTTGGGCAAAGGAAAAGCCCCGATACGAAGATCGGGGCGGTGTGTTAGAGAGTTTTGACACTAAGGGCGTTACCCTTAAAAAAGTATCTGTTTCCAGCCTTAGTGATCGCACAGAGCAAATCTGGCAAATCGGTGCCTTTGGTGACTTTTTCAATCACTAAGACATCCGATGTGATGAGTCCTGTCCCGTCCGCAAGCGTCGGGTGTCCGGTAATATTCCCCTGAAGACGATATGAACCTGGGGGATAAAACTGGAGTCTACTAAGATCATTGAAAAAATCGCACAACATCGGAGTCAATAAATCAGATGTGTCCTTTTCTTTCTCGGCATAGAAGACTAACTTCGGGTTGTCTAAAAACGGATAACGTTTACGCATGGCAAACTCCTTTCTATATAAAAAGAACAACCCGTTTTTATAAAAAACGGGCAAACAACGTGGGAATAACCCATATTTCCATTGTACCACGATTTGTGAAAATTGTCAAGAAAAGTTGGTGCGTAAGATTAAAAAAGTGTGGTATAATAGAGTTAGAGCCTCGGTGGCGGAATTGGTATACGCGTTCGACTTAAAATCGAATGGAGAAATCCATATGAGTTCAAGTCTCATCCGGGGCACCAGATTGGGGTGCTTTGGCGGAGTGGTTACGCAGCGGTCTGCAAAACCGCGTACACCGGTTCAATTCCGGTAGGCACCTCCATTTTTTATGTTATAATAAGCTCAAGGTGCAAAGTAAGATGAATATTTTATATTGTGGGGATGCAGGGATTTTTGACGGAGTTTTGATTTCGATTTTGTCGCTCATCCGGAACGGGTCGGCTCAGTCAGTTTTTCAGTTTTATATCATGACGATTGAATACGAAAATGTGAAACCGTTTTCAAAACAGCAGGTAAAAATTCTAGATGAATTAGTGAAAAAAACTAATCCGCAAAATTTTGTGAAATTAATTGACGCAACAGAGGTGTTCGTGCAGAATCTGCCGGAAAAAAATATGGGGACATATTTTACTCCGTGCGCGATGCTGCGGCTCTATATGGACAAGGTGCCGGAGCTCATGACCCATAAGCGAATTTTATATTTGGATTACGACGTGGTAGCGCGGGGCGATATTACGGAGTTTTATAACACGGATTTAACAGGGGTGGAAGTAGCGGGGGTGTTAGATATTTACGGGCGAAGGTGGTACCATTATCGCGGGCTATTTAAACAAGATTACATGAATTCGGGAGTGATGCTGTTTAATATGGAGAAGTGCAGAAAAACGCGAATGTTCGAAAAAGCGGCGAAAATTTGTGCGGAAAAATGGATGCTGTTGCCAGATCAAAGTGCATTAAATCGGGCGATTAACCGGCGGAAATTAATGCCCCGAAAGTTTAACGAACAAGAAGAACGCCCGCGAAAAGACACGGTTTTGCATCATTTTTCAAACAATTTTAAGTTTTGGCCGTATTTTAGAGTACAAAAAGTAAAGCCGTTCGAGGTCGAAAAAGTGCATAAAATTTTGAAAATTACAGAATATGATGATATATTAGAAGAATACCAAACAATTAAACATAAGCAAGAAAAGAGAAAATGAGTATTTTTAATACAGGCAAAAAGTTATTTAAGAAAACCGAAGTGGTGCCGGTGTTCTATACGATTACGGACGACTATGCAAAATATGCGGCGGCGTCGATTAACTCGCTGATGCAACAGGCAAATCCTAAGCGGCATTATCGTGTAATTGTAATGTATGATCGCCTACATTGGACTAATCGGCTGAGGCTCAGGAACATGGTGACCAAAAACTGTGCGATTGAATTTCATAAAATGAAATACAATTTGTATCTTCGAATTATCGTGCGCTATTGTGCAAAAAGGACGGGGTCGGCGGATTTTTTTGCGGGGGCGGTGTATTATTATCGGTCGTTTATCGCGAGGTTGTTTCCGCAATACGAAAAAGGGATTTACGTGGACGCGGATACGATTTTTACGGGGGACGTGGGTGAGCTGTTCGACATTGACCTTGGCGACAAGGTGATTGGAGCGCGGGTGGACCCGAAGGTACAGGCAGTGCCGGATTTTATCGCGTATGTCGAGAAAGCGGTGGGGGTGCCGGCGCAGGAATATGTGAATTCGGGGGTGTTGCTCATGGATTTGAAAAAGCTTCGCAAATTGCACTACATTACCAAAATGACGGATTTGATTAAAAAATACGATGCGGACTTGGTGGCTCCGGACCAGGATTATTTAAATGTGATTTTGAAAGGGCAGATTTTGCACCTTGGGCGAGAATGGAACTGTCAGCCGGAGGGGGAGAGTGTTAAGGGCGCGAAATTGCTACATTTTAATTTATCGAAAAAGCCGTGGTTCAATGATGACGTGAATTGCGGTGAGAAGTTTTGGGAAGCGGCGCGGGGGACTGGGTTTTTGGGCGATTTAATGCGAGGCAAAGAAGAATATACAGTAAAAGAAGCGCGGGCAAGCGAATTGCAAATTAAGGCGCTGATCGATAAGGCGGCGGAGCTAGCAAAATTAGAAAAGCCGATTTTCGAAGATGATAAGAATTCAGCGAAACAAAAAATGTCGAATGTAGATTAATGAAAATTGATTAAGGATAAGTTTGCAATAAAAATTTGGCATAAAGCTTCTTTAAAAGTCTAGCCTAGTAGCTAGACTTTTAGAATTGGATTAAAATAATGCCGACCACCACGAGGGCGGTAGCGATAAGGTGAACGATGATAGAACGGGCGTCGAGTTTTTCGCGGCCAAAAACTGGGCGAATTAAAGTTAGGACGAGGCCCATGAAAAAGATAATGATTGGCTCGGTAGCGTCGGCGGCAACAGAAGCGAGGGCGACGGCAGGGGCGGAAACCAGCGCAAGGCGATAAGAAATGGTTTTGGCGACGCTAAAAAATCCGCTGAAAAGTAAAGGGCGAAGGGCTTTGTTATGGCTATCTACAAGGACGCGGTGAAAACGAGCGCGAAGTTTAGGCATGTTTAGCATAATAGCAAGGTTGCCAAAGCCGATGCCAAAAAAGACGATTGCCATTTCGCTAAAGAAGTTGAGTTCGGTGGAGTTAGTGCTGACAAAAAGGAGATTGCCGACGACGTCGATAAAAACATAGAGAAAAGCGAAAAATAGAGCGCGGAATCTGACGTGGCGGCTGCGTTTTCTGGAAGTGAGGACGATAAGCAGTGGAGCGAGTAAAATGATAATAAAAGAAACGGCTTGCAAGGGACTAATCGTGTCGCCGAGGAAAAGACAGCCGAGGATGAGGTAAAGGACGGGGGAGAGTTGGATAAAAATGCCGAGGTTGGTGGAATCTTCGATTTCTAGAGCCTTGTAGTAAGGAATGCCGGCGAGAGCGTTCAAAATTCCAGAAAGAAAAAAGCAGGCAACGATAGTCCAAGGGACGGCGGCAAAATCAAGCCCAAAGCAAGTGGCGAAGATTAGCCCGACCACGAAATAGAAAAATGAGAAAAAACATTTTTGGGCGACGGAGCCGCGACCTTTAAAATAGACATCCGAAATGTAGTTATCGGTATAAATCCGTGCAGAATCGGAAAAAATATTGATAGCGACGTAAACTAACCAAAACATTAGCATTATTATAACATGAAAATTTTGGAGCATAAAAAAATGGTGCGAGCGAAGAGACTCTAACTCTCGACCTCTTCCTTGGCAAGGAAGCGCTCTAAACAACTGAGCTACGCTCGCACGGTTGTAAATTAATTATAACACAGATTTATATTTTTGGGAATAATTATGCTGGTTTATGAACTGTTTTTAAGTTTACGAGCGTAGTATTTTTATATTTTCCGTGCTATAATGGTTGTATAAATAAGGAGAAAATAAATGTCTAGTGGTTTAATGGTAGTGCTGATTATCATCGCGATTGTGGTGGTGCTGGGGCTAGCGATTGCTGGGATTTATAATGGTTTGGTAAAACTTGATGAGCGGGTGAGTGAAGCGTGGTCGGATATCACGGTGCAACTAAAACATCGGGCGGATTTGATTCCGAACGTGGTGGAGACCGTGAAGGGTTATGCGAAACACGAAAAAGATACTTTTGCGATGGTGACGGAAGCGCGGTCGGCGGCGATGGGGGCAAAAACCGTTAAGCAAACTGCGGCGGCGGAAAAAGAAATGCAAAGTGCGCTCGGGCGAATTTTTGCGATTGCGGAAGCATATCCAGAACTTAAAGCTAACGAGAATTTTGTGAAATTACAGTCACAACTGCAAGACGTGGAAGACAAACTACAGGCGGCGCGGAGATTTTATAATGCGGGGGCGAAAGATTTAAATACGCGGATTAAAACTTTTCCGGTGAATGTGGTGAATAATATGGTTGGACATTTTAAGAAGCGTGAATATTTCGAAGTGGAAGCGAGCGAGCAAGCGAAAATTGAAAAAGCGCCGGAAGTTAAGTTTTAACGATATCGAGGCGACAGATGTATAAGCAAATTGCCGAAAATAAACGTAAAACCGTATTCTTAATCATGGGGTTTGTGGTGATGATTGGGGCGATTTCGGCAATTTTTGCGTATTTTTATCAAGACGTGTGGGTGGCGGTATGGGCGGTGGTGATTGCGACGATTTATGCGGTGATCCAGTATTTTGCGGCGGGGTCGCTGGCGATGGTGATGACCGGTGCGAAGGAGATCGAGAAAAAAGATAATCCGAGATTGTATAATATTGTCGAGAATTTGGCGATTACGACTGGACTGCCGATGCCGAAAGTTTATGTGGTTGATGATAAGGCGCCGAATGCATTTGCGACGGGGCGCGATCCGGAACACGCGGCGGTGGCGGCGACGACGGGGTTGATGGATATTATGAATGACAAAGAACTGACTGCGGTGATGGCGCACGAAATGTCGCACGTGAAAAATTATGATATTCGGGTGTCGATGATTGTGTTTGGACTGGTGTGTGTGGTGGGGCTGATTTCGGATATTGCGTTTCGGATGATGTTTTATGGTGATAGGCGACGAGAGAACGAGGGGAGTCCGGTGGCGTATGTGCTTTTGTTGGTTGCGGGGATTTTGTCGCCGATTTTTGCGAGTTTGGCGCAGATGGCGGTATCGCGGCAACGGGAATATTTGGCGGATGCGTCGGCGGCGCATATTACGCGGTACCCGGAAGGGATGATTAGCGCGTTGAAAAAATTACAGACACATAGCACGCCGATGAAAAGTCAAAATATTGCGGCGGCGTCGATGTATATTAATAATCCGATGCGTAAGAATTTTTTGGGTGATTTGTTCTCGACGCACCCGCCGATTGAAAAACGGATTGAAAGGTTGGAACATGGTAAAGAAAAGTTCTAGCCGAACAAAACGAGGGCAAAAACAATTTGACCGAAAAAAAATCAAGCAACAAAAACTGATGCCAAAAGAACGGAAGAAAATAGGCTGCAAAATTCGGGAAATTTTGATTGGAGTGGGAAAAAGTTTGGAAAAAGTTAAAAACCGGTTTGCGAAAATCAGCCCGCACAAAACTTTTCGGCGAACTTATCGCGAGGATTATAAGCGCGAGTTGGAAGTTCCGGGGATTTTGACACATATTTTTAAGACTTTTGGTGCGCTACTAAAAAACTGGAAGTTGTTTTTGCCGATGCTCATAATTATGGTGGTGGTGAATGCGGTGTTGATTGGGGTGATGAGCGCGTCGACGTGGTTGCAATATGAAAGTACTTTGGACGAGGCGAGTTTGCAAGTGGCGGGGGGCGATATAGGCGCGGTGGGGAAAGCTGGGCTGTTGCTACTGTCGACGATTACGACTGGCGGGTTGGCTAATGATTCGAACGAGGTTAAGACGGCATTTTCGATAATTTTACTGCTTGTGGTGTGGCTTGTGACGATATTTTTGCTGAGGCATTTGTTTGCGGGGCATAAAGTTAAGCTTCGGGACGGTTTTTATAATGCTCTGACTCCGCTGATTTCGACTTTGGTGGTGTTAGTGATTGCGATAGTGCAATGTATTCCGATATTTTTGTTAGTGATTGCATATTCGGCGGCGGTGCAGACGGATTTTCTCACGACGCCGTTTTATGCGTTGGTGTTTTTTATTTTTGCGGCGTTGATGATTTTGATTTCAGGATATTTATTGTCGTCATCGCTGATTGCGATGGTGGCGGTGAGTGCGCCGGGGCTGTATCCGCTTAAAGCCATCGGCACGGCGTCGGAGCTGATGATGGGGCGACGGACGAGATTTATTTTGAGATTGGTGGCGCTAGTGATTGCGCTTGCGATTATGTGGGTGGTGGTAATGTTGCCACTAATTTTGTTTGATATGGGGATGAAAAATTTTGAATGGGCGCAGGGGATTCCGTTTATGCCGGTGTGTATGGTGGCGATGGTGGTGTGGACGGAAATGTATATTACAGCGTATCTTTATATATATTATAGATGGATGCTAGGTTATGAAGAAAAGTGAAGCTGAGAAACGGATTTTGAAGTTGCGCGAGTTGATTAACGATTATCGTTATCATTATCACGTTTTGGATGAGTCGATTATGAGCGAGGCGGCGGCGGATTCGCTGAAGCACGAACTGACTTTACTTGAAACGGAATTTCCGGAGCTGATTACACCGGATTCGCCGACGCAGCGGGTGGCGGGGCGGCCGCTGGATAAGTTTGAAAAAGTGCGCCACGAAAAACGGATGATCTCGCTCGCGGATGTGTTTAGCGAGGGGGAAATTCAGGATTGGATTTCGCGGAATGAAAAGTTGATTCCGGGCGGGAAAATTGAAGAGTTTTTTACGGACATTAAGATGGACGGGCTGGCGTGTGCGCTGAAATATCGGGACGGAGTTTTGGTGCAGGCGGTGACGCGTGGGGATGGGATGGTTGGTGAAGATGTCACACAAAATGTTAAAACTATTCAGAATATACCGCTCAGGCTGTCGGGTTCTGAAGGGCACACATCTTTTGCGGACACGCTCAAGGCCGTTCGGCCAAGCTTACGGTCCTCAAAAGGTATGCACTCTTCAGTAGATACCGATATTCTTTCCGAAGTCGAAGTGCGAGGAGAAATCGTTATTTTCAAAGACGATTTCGAAAAGTTGAATGCGAAGCAACGCGAAAAGGGCGAGGCGGAGTTTGCGAATCCGCGAAATCTGGCGGCGGGGTCAATTCGGCAGCTGGACCCGAAAGTGGCGGCGAGCCGGCCATTGAAATTTATTGCGTATGATTTGGTAACGCCGAATTTAAAAACACATAAAGAGGCTTATGAATGGTTGAGAGCACATCAATTTCAGACTTCGAATGAGGACAGGGTGTTTCTTCGTTCCGAAACGAAAAAAATGTTTGAATATATTGCGAAATTGGATGATTATCGGAAAGGGTTGCCGTTTAATACGGACGGGATGGTGATTAAGATTAATAATCGTGAAGTTTATGATCGGCTGGGGATTGTGGGGAAAACTCCGCGGGCGGCGGTGGCGTTTAAGTTTCCGGCGGAGGAGTCGACGACGGTGGTGCGAGATATTGTAATTTCAATTGGGCGAACTGGCGCGGCGACGCCGGTGGCGATTTTGGATCCGGTGGTGGTGGCGGGTTCGACGGTGCGGCACGCGTCGCTACATAATGCGGATGAAATTGCGAGACTGGATGTGCGGATTGGGGATACAGTGATAATTTATAAGGCGGGAGATATTATTCCGCAGGTCAAGGAAGTGCTTTTAACTTTGCGTTCGGAAAAGTCGGAAAAGTTCGATTATGAAAAAGCTCTGAAGCAACAATATCCGGATTTGGAATTTGAGCGGCCGGCTGGGGAAGTAGTGTACCGGGTGAAGGGCGAAAATGCGGATGAGATTTTGAAGCGGGCGGTGGAGTATTATGCGTCGAAGCCGGCGTTGAATATCGAGGGGTTGGGCGAGAAAAACGTGGTGGCGTTGGTGGATGCGGGAATGGTGAAGTCGCTTGCGGATTTGTACCGATTGAAAATTGCGGACGTGGCGAAGTTGGAGAGATTTGGTGAGTTGTCGGCGAAAAATTTGGTGGAAGCAATTCAAAAATCAAAAAATCCGCCGCTCGCGAAATTTATTACGGCGCTTGGGATTCGGCATGTGGGGGCGCAGACGGCGGTTTCGCTCGCGCGGGAGTTTTTGAGTTTGGAAAAACTCGCGAACGTGACGGAAAGTGAGCTTCTTGCGGTGCCGGATATTGGGAAAATTGTAGCGGAGGCGATTTTGGCGTGGTTTGCGGATGAGGATAATGTGAAACTGCTCGCGGAGTTTAAAGAACTCGGAGTGTGGCCGGCGGATGAGATAAAAGTTGATTTGCCTTTGACTGGAAAATCGTATATTGTGACGGGGACTTTGGAAAGTATGGGACGGGAAGAGGCGGAGGACAAGCTACGGGCGCTCGGTGCGACGGTGACTTCGACGGTGACAAAAAATACTACGGCGCTGATTGTGGGCGAAAAGCCAGGAAAGTCCAAAACCGACAAGGCAGAAAAGTTGGGGGTGGCGACGATTGGGGAGGCGGAGTTTTTGGAGCTAATATTTTAGATCTAGTATTATTCTAGATTTAGAATATAATAATAAATAGATAAGTGAGGTGAAATGAATTATATTTCAGCAAAAGACACTGCTACAAAATGGGATATCTCTCAAAGGAGAGTAGCTACTTTATGCTCTGAGGGTCGTATTACTGGAGCTATGTTTGTTGGAAATTCGTGGGTAATTCCATATGACGCTAAAAAACCAATAGACGCCCGAACAAAAGCAGCATCATTGGCTAATATTGAGGCAAAACCATTTTTGAAATGGGCCGGCGGAAAAGGCCAGCTGCTTAAAGAAATTGAACAATACTATCCTTTTGCTAAAGATGCCACTATAACGAAATACGCAGAGCCGTTCGTTGGTGGCGGCGCAGTTTTGTTTGACATTCTAAATAAGTTTGAACTTCAGGAAGTTTACATTAGCGACATTAATGCAGAGCTAATAAATGCATATACAATAATTCGAGACGATATTGACGCATTATTAGACGTTTTAAGGCGATTTGAGAGCGATTTTCTAACGTTGGATAATGATGGACGTAAAGAAGCTTACCTCGCTAAACGTGCGCGTTTTAATGAACTTAAAGGTAAAAAAGAAAACGGGGCTGAGTTGGCTGCCTTAATGATTTTCCTTAACAAAACCTGCTTTAATGGTTTATATCGGGTAAATCGTAAGGGTGATTACAATGTGCCAATGGGTGCATATAAAAATCCGCTTATCTGTAATGAGCATAACTTAAGAGCGGTATCTAAGAAGCTACAGAACGTAAAGATAGCATGCAGTGACTATAAAAAATCTGGTGATTTTATAGACGACAAAACATTTGTGTATTTTGATCCGCCATATCGCCCGCTAACACCGACCGCTAACTTTACTTCCTATACGGAGGGTATGTTTAATGACGAAAATCAATTAGAACTTGCAAAATTTGTTCAGGAACTAGATAAAAAAGGCGCCAAGATAGTTGCAAGCAATTCCGATCCGAAAAATACAAATAAAAACGACAACTTTTTCGACGACGCTTATAAAAGGCAGAAAATCAGACGCGTTTCGGCGACGCGCATGATTAATCGGAATAGTGATAAACGTGGAAAAATTAATGAATTGTTAATATCAAATTTTTAAGAAAGGAATAAATATGAAGAAAGGTGGTATCTATGGCGGGAATACAAAAACAGGTTTGATTTTCGAGGGCAAGACGGATTTAGCGACGTTTCTCTCAAAACAAGACGGCTATCGCGTAGAAAACAACGAAGAGATTTTTTATAATGACGAGCTTGTCGCAAGAGTCTTTAAGAAACATAAATTCTATAATGTTTTCCTGAAAGAACTCGGTATCGACTGGACGAAATATATTTCAAAGCGACTTCTGCCGGACGATAGTATTTATGTAATTTTGAATAATATTTTATTTATCATCGAGTGCAAACATCAAGAGGTTGCCGGCTCCGTTGATGAGAAACTTCAGACCTGCGATTTTAAGAAGAAGCAGTATCAGAAACTTATGTCTAAGGCTAATATTGACGTTGAATATATTTATCTGCTTGATAATTGGTTTAGAGATCCGAAATATAAAGACGTCCTCGACTATATTCATAGCGTTAATTGCGATTATTATTTCGAGTATATTCCGTTAACAAGACTTGGCTTGCCGGTTCCGGAAGCTGAAGGAGAATAGCCCGTCTATGCCCGATAGGAGAATTGCAAAATGGGAACCGGAAGATTTCGAGCTAGAAATGACAAGCGTCTGGAGTTTTCCTAATCGTGGCAATTGGGCTACCCACGATGCAAAATGGCGTGGAAATTGGTCGCCATATATTCCAAGAAACATTTTACTTCGCTACTCAAAAGAGGGTGATTGGGTATTAGACCAATTCGCCGGTGGCGGGACTACACTAGTGGAAGCGAAACTGCTGAACCGCAACATAATTGGTATGGATATTAATCCGATTGCGCTCCAAAGATGTCGTGAGAAAGTCAAATTCAAACACGAGGGCGCGGATGGTATAGTTAAAGTGTCAAAATGTGATGCGCGGAACTTGAAGCCACTTCCGGATGAAAGTATTGACCTAATATGTACGCATCCGCCGTACGCAAATATTATCCACTACAGTGAAGGGCAAGATATTCCGCAAGATTTATCAAATTTTAAAGTTAATGAATTTTTAGAACAAATGAAAAGCGTAGCGTCAGAAAGCTATCGCGTACTAAAGTTTGGTAAATTTTGCGCAATTCTAATGGGCGATACACGCCAAAAAGGCCATGTTATTCCGCTTAGTTTTAAAACGATGCAGATATTTGAAGATGCGGGCTTTAAATTGAAAGAAATTGTTATGAAGGAACAGCATAATTGCCGAGCGACCGGATATTGGAAAACGAATAGTATCAAATATAATTTTTTGTTACTTGCACACGAATATCTGTTTATTTTTGAGAAATAATCTCGGCGGGCGAACCCTGCGGGTTCGGCTCTCGCTAAAATGGTCAGGATTTAAAAAAATAACCCATAGGGTTATATTTTTAAATCCTGGTGATCTCGGCGGGAGTCGAACCCGCGTTGACGGGATGAAAACCCGTTGTACTAACCGTTATACTACGAGACCGGTTGTAATTATATTATAGCAAAAAAAATAAAAATTGCAAGAAAAATGGGGGAAGGGGTAAAAGTGTGATGAGCAGAGTATTTTACATGGGTAAGTTGTAAAAAACAGAGAGTGTGTGGTATGATAGTGGTATGAGCAAATTATTTAAAAGAACAAAAATTTTAGCAACGATTGGGCCGGCGACGAATTCGGCCGAGATGGTGGAAGCGGTGATTATGGCGGGGGTGAATGGGTGCCGATTGAACTGTTCGCACGGTTCGAACGAGGAGCGCGACCAACAAATTAAGTGGATTCGTGAGGCGGCGGCGAAAAAAGGGCGGTCGGTGGCGATTTTGCAGGATTTACAGGGGCCGAAAATTCGGTTGGGGATGCTGAAAGATAACCATTTGGAGCTGAAAAAAGGCGATGAGCTGGTTCTAGAGTCGCGGGAATTTGTGCATGACGGCGGGATGACGGTGCCGGTGCAATATAATTTGGCGGAAAAGGTGAAAGTTGGTGAGCCGTTGTCGATGTTTGACGGAAAAGTGAAGTCGGAAGTGATTGAAGTTGTGTCGGAGACGGCGATTAAGGTGAAGATTTTGAATGACGGGTTTATTATGTCGAAAAAAGGGCTGAATTTGCCGGACACGGATTTTGGTGGCGATATTTTGACGCCGAAAGATTTGGCGGATATTGAATACGGCGCGGGGTGTGATTATGATTATGTGTCGCTGTCGTTTGTGCAGAGTGCGCGGGATATTGAAAAGTTGAAACAACTTTTGTTGTCGCACGGTTCGACGGCGAAAGTGATTGCGAAAATCGAGACCAAAAAGGCGATTGAAACGGATAAAAATTTGGAAGAAATCGTTGAGGCGGCGGACGGGATTATGGTGGCGCGCGGAGATATGGCGGTTGAAGCGGGAGCGGAAGTGGTGCCGATTGTGCAGCGGAAGTTGATTGCGATGACGCGGGCGCATGCGAAGTTGTGTATTGTGGCGACGCAGATGTTGTCGTCGATGGTGGAGTCGCCTGAGCCGACGCGGGCGGAAGTTTCGGACGTGGCGACGGCGGTAGTGCAGGGGGCGGACGTGGTGATGCTGTCGGACGAAACGGCGAACGGAAAATATCCGCTCGAGACGGTGAAAGAAATGAAAAAAGTGATTTTGTATACGCAAAATCATTCGAGACTGGCGCCGATTAAGCAGTCGCCGGAGGGGGAATCGGTGATTTATGATGCGATTTCGGGTGCGGCGGCGAGAATGGCGGAGCAAATTGAGGCGGATGTGATTGTGTGCCAGACGGCGACGGGGGCGACGGCGACGGCGATTGCGGCGCAACGACCGAATTTGCCGATTGTGACGGTAACTTCGAATCAGCGAGTGGCGAATCAGATGGCGTTAGTGTATGCGAATTCGGCGTTTTGTCGGCCGTATGCGGAAGATTTTGGGTATAATTTGGCAAAAGAACTAAAAGACAGTGGATATTTGCACGCTAAAGAGGGCGAGAAAGATTTGCTTGCGGTGATTGCATCGGGAGACAAAAATAGGGTTGGGACGGATACGATTAAGGTTAGGCAAGTTTAGAATAGAGATAAAAATCGAGCCTGTGGGGCTCGATTTTTTTTTGGGGGGGGTAAAATGTCAAGGTATGATTATTGAACTGGCGACGGGAGTTATTCTTGGATGGCGGCGAGGCCGGGGAGGGTTTTGCCGAGTAAGAATTCGAGGGCTGCGCCGCCACCGGTGGAAACGAGGGAGTAATTGAGGTTGGGGTGTTCGCGCATGAGGTTTTCGACAAAGCCGGTGGTGTCGCCGCCACAGATGATGGTGGTGGCGGTGGTTTTTTCGCCGATTAATTCGGCGGCGAGGGTGCTGGAAGTGGCGTAGGCGGGGTCTTCGGCGTAGCCGAGGAGGCCGTTCCAGATGATGAGGTCGGAATCAATGATTAGACCGGCGAGCTGACCGGCCGAGAGGGGGCCGATATCGAGTTTGCGGCCGGCGCTGTCTTCGTCAAAGTCGTCGGCGACGAGGACTTTGGGCAGGGTGGGCTGATAGCCGTCGGCGGCGATTTTGCCACCCACGAAAACGCAGTCGAAATCCGGCGCGAGTTTTGCGATTAAAGGTTCTTTGTCTTCGACTTTGGCGCCACCGATAATGAGAAGTTTTTTGCCGGAGGTTTCGGAACTTAACACAGCACTTAGGTTGTTGACTTCTTTTTCGACTAAGAGACCGGCATAGACGGGCAAGAAATTTTTGACGGCGTCGGTCGAGGCGTGGGCGCGGTGGACAACGGCAAAACCGTCTTGGACGAAGGCTTCGGCGCCGGTTGCGTCGATGATAGATTTAATGAAATCGGCGGAGTTGGCTTTTTCGCCGGGGTCGAAGCGGAGATTTTCGAGGAGTGCGATTTTTACGGAGCTGGGGATGGGGACTCTGGCGCTAGCAGAAGCCGGTGAGGTAGCAGAGCCGGCGGAAGTGCCGGGAATGCCAGAGGCATCAGAACTGGCAGAGCTGGCGTTTGTGGGCTTGACGGTCGGCAGAGGGTAAAAACCGATTTTGGTTTCGTCTTTGAACTCGGGGAGTTCCTCGGCGAGGAGCTTTCGCAGAGCGTCCGCCACGGGCGAGAGCGAAAAGGCGGGGTCGGGCGCGCCGTCGGGGCGACCGAGATGAGAGATTAGGATTAGGCGCTTGGCGCCGTGGTCTAAAAGGTATTTTAGGGTCGGTAGGCTGGCGCGAATGCGTAGATCGTTGTCGACTTTGCCGTCTTTTAGCGGGACGTTGTAGTCGACGCGGACTAAAATGGTTTTATTTTTGGCATCTAAATCACGAATTGTTTTCATTTTTCCATTATAACATATTTACTAAATATTCACCGTGTGATATAATTTTTTTATGGCAAGAGCGAAAACTTATCAAGAAGTGATTGGTGAAACGATCGAGCAGATGCGAATCGAAAAGGATTGGACGCAGGAAGACCTGGCGAATGCGGTTGGTTCGTCGCAGTCAGCGATTCACCGAATCGAAAAGGGGCGGCAAAATATTTCTCTTGAAATGATTAAGAAACTGTCGGAAGCGCTAGGCAAGCAGATTCTCTCTATAAATGACTCGGTTTCGCAGAGTTATCGGATTCGAGGCGGGAAGGAACTAAAGGGCGAAATTACGGTGAATACGTCTAAAAATGCGGCGGTGGCGCTACTGTCGGCGTCGCTTCTTAATAGCGGGCGGACGGTTCTAAGGCGCCTTGCGCGGATTGAGGAAGTGTTTCGGATCATCGAGGTTTTAGAGTCGATTGGGGTGAAATGTAGGTGGACAAACCGGCGCCGGGACTTAGAAATTATATCACCACGCGAATTGAAACTTGATGAAATGGATATGGAAGCGGCGCGGCGAACGCGGTCGATTATCATGTTCCTCGGGCCCCTGCTCCACAAATATCAGAAATTCCAAATTCCTTATGCCGGCGGGTGTTCGCTCGGGACGCGAACGGTGGAGCCACATTTGAAGGCGCTGGAGAGTTTTGGACTGAAGGTTGACGCGGTAAAAACGCCAGGGTTTTATGAAATCGAGGTGGACCAAGAGATTTTACATAAAAAAGATAAGCGCTATATTGTGCTGACTGAACGGGGCGATACGGTGACGGAAAATGTGTTGATGGCGGCGGCGATGAGCGCGGGCGAGACGACAATTGTAGGCGCGTCGCCGAATTATATGGTGCAGGATTTGTGCTTTTTCTTGGAGCGGATGGGGGTGAAAATTATAGGGATTGGGACGACGACGCTGAAGGTTTATGGCCGGCCGTATTTTGATATGGAGGTGGAGTATAATATTTCGGAAGACCCGATTGAGACGATGAGTTTTATCGCGGCGGCGTTGGTGACGCATTCGGAGATTAAGATTTTGCGGGCGCCGATTGAGTTTTTGGAAGTGGAGCTGGAAGTGCTGAAAAATATGCACGCGAATTTTGAAAAGTCGCCAGAATATGCGTCGGCGAACGGGCGGACGAGGCTGGTGGATCTCACGATTAAAAAATCGGAGTTAGTTGCGCCGGTGGATAAAATTCATCCGATGCCGTTTCCGGGGCTGAATATTGATAATTTGCCGTTTTTCTCGGTGATTGCGGCGGTGGCGAAGGGGCGGACGCTGATTCACGACTGGGTGTTTGAAAATCGGGCGGTGTATACGACGGAACTCGCGAATCTGAATGCGAAAGTGGAGCTGCTTGACGCGCACCGCGTTTATATCGAGGGGCCGACGAACTGGCGAGCGGCGGAACTGGTCGCGCCACAGGCTCTACGGCCGGCGGTGGTGATTTTGATTGGGATGCTGGCGGCGCCGGGGCAGTCGATCCTGAGAAATGTGTATCCGATCAACCGCGGGTATCAGGATTTTGCGGCGAGGCTCAGGCACCTTGGGGCGGATATTGCGCCGCTGACTGGGATTTAGGACGAAAAGGTGGTTTTTGACTGAACGGGGACAACTTTTAGCGTAAGCCTAAAAAATTTGTTATAATGTAGTAATGGATAGAATTTTGGAGGGGCTGAATCCGGCGCAAAAAGAGGCGGTCGAGACTTTGGAGGGTCCGCTGTTGGTGCTTGCGGGGGCGGGTTCGGGAAAGACAAAAACTTTGACGCATCGGATTGCGAATTTAATTCAGCACGGCACGAGGCCGGGGAATATTTTGGCGGTGACGTTTACGAATAAGGCGGCGCGAGAAATGCGGGAGCGGTTGTTTAAGCTATTGTATCCGGCGGAAACCGAGCCGGCGCCGCGGTCGTTTATGCCGTTTATGGGGACTTTTCATGGAATTGCGGTGCGGATTTTGCGTCAAGAAGCGGACGCGATCGGGCTAGACAAAAATTTTACGATTTACGATATGGACGACCAAATGACTTTGATTCGGCGGGCGATTAAACGGTTGAATTTTGGTGATGACAAAAGTTTGAAGCCGAAATCGGTGCAGTCGGTGATTTCGAACGAAAAAAATCAGGGGCACACGCCGGAGATTTATGCCGAGAATGCGTATTATCCGAATCAGCAAAAAATCGCGCGGATTTTTGAGCAATACGAAAAAGAAAAATCCGAGGCGGGGGCGCTGGATTTTGATGATTTGTTGTTGAAAGAATTGGAACTGCTGCAAAAATTTCCGGAAGTGCGCGAAAGGTGGCGGCGGAG
Source organism: bacterium (assembly GCA_963623485.1). Taxonomy (GTDB): domain Bacteria; phylum Patescibacteriota; class Saccharimonadia; order Saccharimonadales; family Saccharimonadaceae; genus Nanosyncoccus. The sequence goes on from CAVFLV010000007.1 coordinate 20,401, forward strand.
GTTCGAGCATATTTTGATTGATGAGTATCAGGACACAAATACGGTGCAGTATAATATTATTAAGCTTTTGGTGAATGAAAAGCGGAATTTGTGCGTGGTGGGGGACGATTGGCAGTCGATTTATTCGTGGCGGGGGGCGGATTTTACGAATATTTTGAATTTTTCGCGGGATTTTCCGGGTGCGAAAGTGATCAAACTCGAACAAAATTATCGTTCGACGGGCAATATTTTGGAGGCGTCGCAGAAAATTATTAGTTGTAACAAGACGCGGACGGATAAAACCTTGTTTACGGAGGCGGGGGCGGGGGAGCCGGTGGAGATTGAGAGTTTGCGGGACGAGACGGGAGAGGCGCAGTTTGTGGCGAGAAAGATTTTGCAGCTACAAAAGGCGTTTCCGCGGCTGAGTGATTTTGCGGTGTTGTATCGGACGAACGCGCAGTCGTATAATTTTGAAAAAGTGTTTATGAGTATGCAGATTCCGTATAAAATTGTGGGCGGGGTGCGGTTTTATGACCGGAAAGAAGTGAAGGATGCGCTGGCGATTTTGAAAATTATTCAGAATCAGCACGATACGGTGAGCCTGGCGCGGGTGATAAGTAATGTGCTGTCTGGGATTGGGGGAGTGATGCTTGCGAAAATTTTGGAGTTTATGGAGGTGCTGAAAAATGAGCCGAAGCCGCTACTTAATACTGATATTCTAGGTGTAGTAAAGACCGAAAAGGCGCGGAATGCGATGTTTAAGCTGATGAATTTTGTGGGGAAGGTGTCGGCGGACGAAAATCCGGGTGAAACGGTGAAACGAATTGTGGAATATTTTAATTTTAAGGCGCTGATGGACGATGGGACGCCGGCGGGGGAGGAGCGGATGCAGAACTTGGAGGCGCTAATGGGGAATGCGGCGGAGTATGAGAGCTTGGAGGAGTTTTTGGCGGACGCGACGCTGATGTCGGCGGCGGATGAGAATGTGGGGCAGGACGCGGTGACGTTGATGACGCTTCACGCGGCGAAGGGGTTGGAGTTTCCGGTGGTGTTTATGGTGGGGATGGAGGAGGGGCTGTTTCCGAATGACCGGTCGGCGAATGATGAGGACGAATTGGAGGAAGAGCGGCGGCTGGCGTATGTGGGGATGACGCGGGCGATGCGGCGGTTGTTTTTGACGTATGCGGGACAGAGATTTACGTTTGGAAGTCGGAGCTATGCGACGCCGTCGCGGTTTTTGACGGAGCTGGGGTATGAGCCGTATCGGTCGGCGGGTGATATTTTGGGGAGGGTGGACCGAGATGGGGATGGATTTAAAGACGAGGACTTTGGCGATGAGTTTGGCGCGGGGGACGCTGGCGATCCGTTTCCGGAAGATTTACCGGTGTTTGAATAACTTTGGGGCTTGCATGATTAAGCGTGAGTGGTATAATAGTAGTTAAGCATAAGTCATACTAAAAGGAAAAAATATGTCTCCACATGGATTAAGCAAGTTATTTTTAAGGGGAATGGTAATATTTTTGATGGGGCTCGCGTTTGGCGGGGAGGAGGCGTTTGCGGCTGCGTCGTCGCTGACGATTTCTGTTTCGGGTAATCCTACGATTAACTTGCCGCCGTCGGCGGAGGGGAAGTTCGCGGATTCGGGAGACGAG
>CAVFLV010000008.1:0-35690 GCA_963623485.1 bacterium
ATATTACGATTATTATTCAATTTTCATTCTTGGCGACAAAGAAAAAAATATTCCCCGCTGGTCTGGCTATTCTGTCGGTTATTATCTTGTTAAAAAATATTTAGAAAAAACTGGCAAAACAATAGAAGAAGCTTTTGCTGAGCCGTTTGATAACTTTCGGATAGTTATAGAATAATAGAAAAAGGGACGCATTATATGCGTCCCTGGCGCTAGATATGTGTGAAATCTAGAACCTAATGATAACTATATTTTTTAATGTCCACTGCCACACGAACAACCTCCTCCACAAGTGCCACCAGGGCCGCCTCCGCCACAACGTCCAACAAATACATTATTTGTTGTTTTTGTGGTTTTATATGGAGTTCGTTTGATATTTAAGCGTTTTTTCTTCATGATAATACCCTCCTTTTTCGTAAAAGACCACGTTCGTATAGATTTATATGATAAAGGTAAAATAAAATTTATCGCGACCTTTTTTTGGCCCACACATATACGACAAATCTTTATTCACCATTATCGACAAATAGAAAGCTATCATAAAAGAGCAATAGTGAAGACACTATCTTTTATTATTGTATCACATTTTTCAAAAATGTAAACTTTCATTTATTTTTAAAAGCTTTTATTAAGCACAGATATTAAAGGGAATATTAAATTATGCGCGGTGTGATATAATTAAGATATGAAAATTTTGGGGATTGAGACGAGTTGTGATGAGACGGCGGCGGCGGTGGTTGAGGACGGGCGCGAAATTTTGTCGAATGTGGTGGTGTCGCAGATTGATATTTTTGCGGAATATGGGGGCGTTATTCCAGAGGTGGCGGCGCGGTCGCATCTCGAGGTAATGATGCCGGTGGTGGATAAGGCGCTTGCTGATGCTGGGTGTTCTTGGGATGATATCGATGCGATTGCGGTAACGCATGCGCCGGGGTTGCTCGGGTCGCTTCTCATCGGGACGCTGACGGCGAGGACGCTCGCGATTTTGCACGAAAAACCGCTTTATGCCGTGCATCATTTAAAGTCACATGTGTATGCGAATTGGCTCCAAGACGGCGGTTCTCCTGCGGCCGCGTCCAATGAGAACTATTCTGATGTGTCTGCAGGGGCGCTTGAATGCCCATCGTTCTCGGAACGCTCCCTCGCGCCCGCCGTCGCGGGGCTCGGTCGCTCCGTATTTGGCCCGTCGCCAAATATGCTCCTCGAACGAGGGCATTCAGCGCGCCATCGTGGTAGTCTGCCGATATTTCCATTGCTGGCATTAGTGATTTCGGGGGGGCATACGCAGATTTTGCAGATGCCGGCGCATAATCGGTTTGAGATTGTGGGGACGACGCGGGATGATGCGATTGGGGAGTGTTTTGATAAGGTGGCGAAGATTTTGGGGCTGACTTACCCCGGTGGGCCGTCGATTGCAAAGGCGGCGGCGAAGGGGGATGTGAATAAATATCGGTTGCCGCATCCGAATGTTGAAGGGTTGGATTTTTCGTTTTCGGGGCTGAAAACGGCGGTGCTTCGGGCGGTGCAGAAAGAATTGGGACTGCCGATTTCGCATCCGTCGCATGACCTTAAAAATCACTTGTCGGAACAACAAGTATGTGATTTTGCGGCGTCGTTCCAGAAAACGGCGGTTGATATTTTGGTGGAGAAGTTGGAAAAAGCGCTTGAACAATATCCGGAGACGCAGGCAGTGGTGCTGGCGGGGGGAGTTTCGGCGAATCAGGCTTTGCGCGAGGCGCTTCCCGAGGCTTATTTTCCGGCGCTAAAATTCGCGGGGGATAATGGCGCGATGGTGGCTGCGGCGGCGTATTATGAGATTTCAACAGGGGTGAAACCGGTAGATCCGTATGCGCTGAATATTTATCCGCGGATTTCGATTGAGAGTTAGACGGCGATTTTGGGGTGTGATTTGAGGAACTTGGTGGTGAAATGGGCGGAAAGACGGCGGATGAGGAAGAAAATAGCGTAGCTCGCGATGATGAGGAGAGCGGCGATGAGGAGTTTGTCGGGGGTGAGGAGGGTGAAATCGAGGAAATTGCGGAAGAGCGGGACGAAAAGGGCAAGGGCGCTGATGGCAAAAATGGCGAGGAGAAGCAGACGGCGGAGGAGGTTTAGAGGTTTAGAAATCCAGAGGATGAGGAGAAAGTCGATGGCGAAGGTGATGAGGGCGGAAGAGGTGATGAGTTCGGGGCGGGAGAAATTGTTGACGGAGGCGATGATCGAGAGAGTAAGCATTGAAATGGCGACGGTGAGGCCGGTCGGGACGGAATATTGGAGGATGTTGGTGATGAAGCGATTTTTGACGCGAGCGGTGTTTTTCTCGAGAGCGAGGATGACGCCGGGGAGGCCGATACAGGCGAAATTGAGGAGCGACATTTCGAGTGGAGCGAAGGGGTATTCGAGCGGGATGATGATGAAAATGAGGGCGAGAATGGCGGCGTAGGTGTTTTTGCTGAGGAATAGGGTGGCGGAGCGTTCGAGGTTGTTGATGGATTGGCGGCCTTCGGCGATAACGTTCGGGACGCCGGCGAAATCGCTGTTTAAGAGAACAAGTTTAGCTGCGCGACGAGCAGCATCGGAGCCTTCGCCGATAGCGATAGAACAGTCCGCCTCTTTCATCGCGAGAATGTCGTTTACGCCGTCGCCGGTCATAGCGACGGTTTTTCCCTGTTTTTTCAGGGCCTCAACGAGGGATTTTTTCTGAGCGGGTTTGACGCGAGTGAAAATGTTATAGGTTTTGACGAGTTTGGCGTAGTTTAGAGGCGGTTTCAGGGCTGAGAGGTCGACCGAGTTTAAGTTTTCGAGACCGACTTTTTCGGCAATGGTGGTGACGGTTTTTAGGTTGTCGCCAGAGATGATTTTAACAGCGACGTCGTTTTGTTTGAAAAAATCAATAATGTTTTTGGCGTCTTTTCGGAGTTCGTCTTCGAGGAGAACATATCCTAGTAATTGGTTGTGAGCAATACTCTTGATCTCGGAACGCTCCCTCGCGCCCGATTCCTCAGTCGCAATAGTTCCTCTCGGGTCGCGTCCGGTCAGCCCGTCGCCATTGGTGACCGGCGCTAATCCTCGCGCTGCCGCGCTCCGGAATACCCTCGAGAAACTATTTGCGACATTGTCATCATCGATTTTTACCACAGCCAAAACTCGATACTGACCCGGAAAAGCGGGTTTTTCGTCGATGAGGAATTCGGGGGCGCCCATGAGGTAGGTGGCGGATTTGGTTTTGACGCCGGAATATTTGCGGTCGGAGGAAAAGGGGATGACCTCGAGAATAGGCTCTGTGGGCTTAAATTTGGCCGTTCCCGGCAGTTTTTCCTTCAAGGCGCTACTAGTGGCGTTGTCGACGTCCTGGGCGCTTAGAATAAGCTTGAGCGCGTTCTCAAGGGCATTTTTATCGTAGGGTTCGGTCGGAATGAGGTCCTTGACGGTCATTTTGCCAGTCGTGAGAGTGCCGGTTTTGTCGAGACATATAGTGTCGACGCGAGCGAGAGTTTCGATCGAATAGAGGTCTTGGACTAGGACTTTTTGGCGGCTAAGGCGGATAGTGGCGAGAGCGAGGACGCTACTGGTTAAGAGCACTAGTCCTTCCGGGATCATGCTGATGAGGCCGGCGACGGTGCTGGTGACGGCGATTTCAGGTGTAGTGTCGGGGACGCGAAAGCGGGCGAGGAGAAGCAGAATGCCAATAGGGATGAGGGTTAGAGAGATATATTTGACGATGTTATTCACGAGGCTGAAAAGTTTGGAATCGGCGGTTTTAATGGTGCGGGCGTCGGATTCGAGTTTGTTGATGAAATTGTTGGCGCCAACAGAGGTCGCGATGGCTTGACAGGTGCCGGAGACGACAAAACTGCCAGAGGTAAGTGTGTCGCCTATTCCCTTTTTGATGTTGTCTTGTTCGCCGGTGATGAAGGATTCGTTGACTTCGACGCTTCCCTGTTCGATGCGGGCGTCGACGAGGATTTGGTCACCGAGTTTGAAAACGAGAAGGTCGCCGTCGACGATGGCGCTGGTGTGGATTTGGCGTGGTTTGCCATCTCTGATGACGGTGGGGTTTTGTTCGGCGGTGAGACGCATTTTGTCGACAGTTTTTTTGGCACGAATGGAGTTAATGATGCTAATTAAAGTGTTCGCGATGGCGACGATAATGAAAAGGAGGTTTTTGTAGGCGCCAACCGAGATGATCATTAAAGCAAGGACGAGGTTGACGAGATTAAAAATCGTGAGGGTGTTTTTTAAGACAATTTTTAAGATCGTGTCGTTGTCTTGGCGAGGAGCGCGATTAGCTCGCCCTGCCGCGATGCGTTTTTTGACTTGTTCCTCGGTGAGGCCTTGTGAGTTCATAGGGAAATTATAGCATATTAATGATGTTTCAAGCGGTGGAGGAGGGCGTGGAGTTCGTAGAACGGCCGATTGACGGGCAGTTCGTGAGCGCCGAGAAGTTCGGTGACGCGGCCGGTTTCTTCAGAGGTGAAACCTTTTTTGAAATCGTAGATGCCGTTGTCTTTTGAATTCGGATCGGGGAGGCCGTTGATGCCGTAGAAATTGTAACGTTTGAAGTTGTGTTCGGCGGCGTATTTGATCATGTGCCATTGAATGAGGTATTGGGCGTTGTATTCTTTCATGTAGGCTTCGTCGCTGCCGGAGAACAGATAGATAACTTCGTCGCCGTAGAGAATGAACATAGCCGCGGAGATTGGTGGTTTATTTGTTGTCGGTGCCTCGGCGATGAGGAACTTTGCTTCCCCTTTGTCGGCGAATAAGTCGTACATTTGTTCGTAATATTTGAGGGATTTGTCGGCGAAGTTGCGGCGAGCGGAGGTGGATTCTGTGATTTGTTTAAAAATCGGGAGTTCGGCGCGGGAGAGCTCGCGAATTTTGACGCCCTTTTTCTCGGCTTTGCGGATGTGATTTCTAGTGTTTCGCTTGAAATCGGCGAAAATTTCGTCGGGAGTGCGGTTTTTTAGTTCTAAAACGAAGGCGTATTTCGGTTCGTCAGAAGTGTTTAGTGGTTTAAAACCGAGATTCTGGAGGTTTTTGAGGGCTTTTTCGTGATTAAAGCCGTTTGCGACTGGTTCGCCGGCGCGGTCGCGTTCGATTAACTCGTAGTAGGGTTCGATATGCAAAACATAACCGTTATGGGTTTTGGCATAGTGGCGGAGGTGGCGGATGAAAAAGTTTAGGATTTTAGCGTCTTCGTAGTCAACTAACGGGCCGCCGGGAACGTAGAAAATCGATTTGCCGAGAAAGGCTGGTTTTGCGACGACAAGAGAGGCGGCGACGAGTTTCCCGGCGGTTTTGACGCCAAAATAATAAACCGTCCAGCCGTTTTGTTCACGCAAGTTCGCGATTTCAGGAGTTTGATAGAAAGATTTGTTCGGATGTTTATCCGCGAATTTGCGAAATTCCTTAGGTTCGAGTTCGATAAATTGCATGTTATTTCCTTATTAAACGGTTAAATTTGCGGAGGAGTGAGTAGAGGCGGTATTTTGACGGGTTAAGCACGAGGTCATAGGTGCCGGCGTAGTCGACCTCAGTGCCGGCGAAGGTTTTTTTGAAGTTTGTGAAACCTTGCCAGGGGTGATCTTTGGGCGCGTTTTCGGGTGCGATACCCCAGAAATCGAAGATTTTTTGGCCTTTTTCGGCCGCGTCGAGGATGAGTTTTATAGTTAAAATGCCGGTGGCGTGGAGTTTTCTTCCCTGTTCGGATTGGGCGCCTTGGAGATTGTAACGGGTGGTGCGGTCGTCGAAGACGAGGCCGGCGGCGAGAACTTCGCTCGCTGTAGCAGAAGCCGAAACGACTTCATAATCGATTGCGCTTGAACACCCGTCATTCTCGGAACGCTCCCTCGCGCCCGTCGTTACGGGGCTCGGTCGCTCCGTATTTGGCCCGTTGCCAAATATGCTCCTCGAATGAGAGTGTTCTTCGCGCTTTACTAAGTAGAGCGTTGCAAAAGGCTGTTTAAGTTCAGTTTTTAGATAGTTTTCAGAGAAGGTGCTAATGTTCTTTTCCTTCGCGAGGGCTTTTTGGAGGTCGAGGAGGTAGTGGATGTCGTCGGGGTTGTGGCTGGTTTCGATTTTGAGGCCGTTTTTTTCGGCGTTTTTGTAATAGCGCAACAGACGCGAGGGGAGGCGGGATTTTAGGTCTTCTTTCTTCCCTGTTAAATCGAGTTGCCAGGTCTCTTTGGGGTTCAAATCGGTCGATTTTCTGGCGATGCTGGGGAGATGGTCGGTGAAAAGTTTGGATTGGGGTTCGACGCGGACGAAAAAGGCGTTTTGGCGGGCGGCTAGGTTTTTTAAGCTTTTGAGTGAGTTTTCGAGGCCGGATTTTTGTTCAAAAACTGGACCATATGGGAGATAAAGGTAGTTCCCTACCGGAGTTTTTTTCAAAATTGCCAGATATTGGTAGCCGCTACCCTGTTCAAAAAAACTCACTTCGTGCAGATCGTCCTGAAGTTGTTTCCATTCTAAAGTCTGTGTAATCGGTGCTTTCATATTAAAACCATTATATCATATGGTCATGTGTATTTTTTTGACAACTTAAGCGTTTTATTTTCGCTTATGCAAAATCTCCGGCTTAGATTTTAAGTCGGTTGCTAAATAATGTTCGCCCACCTGATTCCCAACTGGCTCCGGTCTCGGATGCTAGTGGTTGTTTTAATTTTAGCGCGAGCAGGTTGGTTTGTCAAGTTGGTTGCTAGCCGTCGTGGTTGCTAGCACAACGGGGAATAGGGTTTTGATTTTGCTTGTGGTTTGGTGGAAAAACATGAGAATTTTAGGTGGAAAATTTTTCGGCTCCAGTGTGCTACAATTAAAATATGGCTTTTATACGAAAATTCAAAACGACTTCGGGCGCGACTGGGGTGCAGGTGGTTTATAAAGAGGGGGAACGAGTGGTCAAAACGGTACATGTAGGGTCGGCGTCGTCGGAGGAGAAGTTGCTAAAACTCCTGCGAAAGGCACAGGGAATTATCGACGGAGACAAAACGCCGTTGTTTGATCTGGATAAGTTCAACAAAAAATAGCCTTTGGGGCTATTTTTTGGTTGGTAAAATATGTGGGTTAGATGAGGGAGAGTTGTTGTTTGAGGCGGGAGATGAGGCGTTCTTTTTCGGCGATTTGGTCGCGGGTTTCTTTGACTAGCTCGGCGGGGGCTCGTTCGACGTAATTCGGGTTCATCATTCGAAGGTTAAGGGCATCAAGTTCGCGGCCAACAGAGAGGATTTTTTCGGTCAGAGTGTTTTTATATTCGCCGACGACTTTTTCGGGGACGTCGAGATAGAGCTCGTGGTTTGCGAGCGCTAGCCTCAATCCCCGAGGGGCGCCGGCGAGGGAATTAATGGTTGGGACTTTGGTTAAAGTTTTGATTAGCAGTTCGTTGTCGCTGATGAGTCCGTCATTGTCGTAAAGCAAGGCGTATTTTTTCGCGTTATTGGTGCCTGGGAGGCTCTGCAGAGTGGTTCTGACCTCGTTTACGATAGTTCTTATGTTTTCGAATTCCTCGGCTGAAATCGGGTCGTATTGCAGTTTTTCGGGCCATTTGGCGTTAGCAATGAAGCCGTCGGTCCAGCTTAGGTTTTGCCAGATCGCTTCGGTGACGAAGGGAGCGAAGGGGTGGAGGGCAATCAAGAGGGTTTCGAGAGTGCGTTTTAACAGGGGTACGTTTTGGTATAGTTTTTGGCTTTCCAAGAACCAGTCGGCGTATTTGTCCCAAATAGTCTGATATAAAACTTCGACGGCTTCGGCGAAGCGGTAGTTTTTCATGCTGAAGTCTAAAGTTTTTAGGCATTCGTTGATTTCGCGACAGATCCAGTCTTCGCCCATGTTGTTCGTAGTATATAGGCTCAAGATATTTCTTTCTTGGGGAGCGTCCTCACATCCTTTTCTCGGACGGACTGTCTCGCCCTCGACGTCATACACTGGACCGCCGGCAGAACCGCCCTGCCGGGCGAACCTGTCGGGGTCGTCAGGAATATACGTCTCGGAGCTCGACAATCTGGAACTGTCCTTAGAAAAGGATTGTTCGGACGCCGTGTCTCCTCGAGCATCTGTTTTAATGCCATCCGAACCCCCTCGAAATGAAATATTTTGAGCCCCGTTCACACCTTCATCCACGATATTTTGGACGAGGCGGGAGATGTTCCAGAGTTTGTTGCAGAAATTGCGCGAAGCGGTGACGGAAGTTTCGGAGAAGGCTTGGTTTAGGCCGGCTGAACGACCTCTTAAAATGCCGAGGCGGAAGGCGTCGGAGCCGTATTTCGCGACGAGGTCCATGGGGTTAATGACGTTGCCTTTGGATTTGCTCATTTTTTTGCCGTGAGCGTCGAGAACGAGGCCGTGGAGATAGACTTCTTTAAACGGGACTTCGCCGGTTACGTAAAGACCCATCATAATCATGCGTGCAACCCAAGCAAAGAGGATGTCAGCGCCGGTTTCCATGACGTTTAGAGGGTAGTAAGGGTTGAAATTTTCTTCGGTCCAGTTCGTGCAAACGATCGGCCAGTGGCTACTCGAGAACCAAGTATCAAAAGTGTCTTCGTCGCGAACGTATTTGACGCCGGCTTTTTCGATGGTTTGGAGGTTAGTGCGGCGGTCAAAAATCCAGTCCGGCTCGTCGGTTGCCTCGAGAGTGACTTTCTTAAACATCGGAATGGCGATACCCCAAGGGATCTGGCGGGAAATGTTCCAGTCTTTCAAGTTTTTGAAATAATTGATTAAAACTTTTTGCTTGTTTTCGGGGTAAAATTTGATTTCGTTGTTTTCGAGATGCTCGATTGCGATTTTGGCGAGTTTTTCGACGTCGACGAACCATTGTTCTTTGAGCATTGGCTCGATGGTGGCGCCACATTTGTAGCAATGCGCGACGGAGTGTTCGATCTTTTTCTCGCCCTTTAAATAACCGCCGGCTTTTAAGTCTTTTAAGACTTGTTTGCGACATTCTTCGGTGGTGAGGCCGTTGTATTTTTCGGGAACGTTGATCATGGTGCCGTTTTCGGCGATGACTTGGATGCGTTCAAGGTTGTGGCGCTCACCGACTTCGAAATCGTCGAAATCGTGCGCTGGGGTAATTTTGACGGCGCCGGTGCCGTAGGCGGGGTCGGCGTGTTCGTCGGCGATAATCGGGATTTCGCGGTCGGTCAGGGGTAATTTTACTGTTTTGCCGATTAGGTCTTTGTAGCGTTCGTCGCTTGGGTTGACCGCAATGGCGGTGTCGCCGAAGAGGGTTTCGGGGCGGGTGGTGGAAATAATAATTTTATCTTCATATGCGATGTCCCAGAGGGTGCCTTTTTCGTCTTTATATTCGACCTCGATGTCGGCGAAGGCGGTTTGGTGCCTGGGGCAGAAGTTGACGAGTTTTTCGCCTCGGTAAATCATGCCGTCGTTCCACATTTTTTCAAAAGTGGTGTAGACGCGGTCGATGACGTTTTCGTCGAGAGTGAAAGTTAGGTCGTTCCAAGAGCAAGAGGTGCCGAGGGCGCGGAGTTGGAGTTCCATGTTGCCGCGTTGGGCGGCGACAAAGTCCCAAACCCGGGCGTAGAGTTCGTCGCGGGTGTATTCAAAACGGGTGTGGCCGTGTTTTTCGAGCTCGCGTTCGTAAACGACCCAAGTTTCGAAGCCGGCGTGGTCGGCGCCGGGGACGTACCAAGCGGATTTGCCTTTCAAACGGTAGTAGCGAGTAAGGGAATCCTCGAGAGCGATGGTGAGGCCGTGACCGATATGGAGATTGCCGTTAGCGTTCGGAGGCGGCATGACGATGGAAAAAGTGTGTTTTTTGTCGTCTTCGCGATCGTCGGCGCCGTCGTCGTTGTTGTCGACAGGGAAAGTCGGGACTTTCGGACTAAAGATACCGCTGGCTTCCCAGGCGGCGTAAATATCGCTTTCATACTCCCCCGGTTCATAACTACTCGAGAATTTCATAGTTTTATTTTAACATAAATGGGGGAAATAGGGAAGATACACTGTTTTTAGGCTTCGAGCTTGAGGGTTTGTTGGATTTGTTTGAATTCATCTTCGGTGAGTTCGAGATGGCGGCCATGGAACCACGTTTCGTCGAGTGGTTCGAGGTGGACGTGAGCGTGAGGGACGTCGGTGCCGACAACTTTCCAGAGAATGCGGACGCCAAGGACCTGCTCCATGTGTTTGGAGAGTTTTTTCACGGTGCGCATCAGGGCCTCGTAGTCTTCGTCTTCTAGGTCGTAGATTTTGTCGACCTCGGTTTTTGGGATGACGAGGGTGTGGCCTTTGGTTTCGGGGTTGATGTCGAGAAAAGCGAGAGTTTTGTCGTCCTCGTAGATTTTATAACAGGGAATTTCGCCGTTGATGATTTTGGTAAAAATGCTACTCATGTTTAGTTTTCCTTATGGTTAAATAATAAATTAGCGCGAAAATTGCGGCAAAAATCAAGGCGCCGAGAACGTCGGAAGACCAGTGTTTATTCGCAAAAATACGCCCGATAGAAACGAGGACAGTAAGCGCCAGCATTAAGATATCGAGGAGGACGTAGGTGGTTTTAGATTTGAGATAATTTGGGAGAATAATCGCGACAAGGGCAAAAATCGTAGCGACGACCATGACGTGGGTCGAGGGGAAACTCGGTTCGCCGGAGCCGTCGGGGCGGGTGTTTAAGATGAGAACTTTGTCGAAAATGAAATAAGTTATGACCATGAGCGTTAGAGGAATAAGCATAAGCAAAAGCGGGCGATCGACTTTTTTGATGGATTTGCGCTTGATCCATTGGAAAAGTGCCAGAAAAGCGAAAATCGTCAGCGTCGCGAGCGATGCAGCGAGGATAATGTTTGTGGCGAGGTCCCATTGCATGGTTTTATTATAGCATGATTTTTACCACATCTTGAGAAAATATGGTATAATAGGAATGTCACCTGTGGGTGATGCTCATTTAATTTCTAGGTGGATGTGAGATTTTTCGAAACATCCACACGTGTGCCCGTAGCTCAGCTGGATAGAGCGTTTGCTTGCGGAGCAAAAGGTCGTAGGTTCAAATCCTGTCGGGCATACCATTGATAACAATAGAAGTTCCTGTGCGGGGCAATAGTCTCCTACCGCAGGGGCTTTTTTGCGTTTTTGGATTTGAATTATTGGGTTTAGATTTGGTGGTTGGGGTAGTGCTATTGACATTTATGGCGTAATATGATACAATTAGAAGAGTAGTCTATTTATTTTGCAAAGGGGGAATAACTATGTATATTATTTCTGTAAATGATGTCGACAAAAACGGACGTGTTAACGTGGGCGGTCTCTTTGGGGCTGAAAAAGTGGAAAACGTGATCCTGGCTGTCGATGTCGGGGCTGAACAAATCGAGGTCATTCCGGCCGACAAGAATCCTGCTTTCGGTACACCGCAAAAGATTGATGATAAAAATCGTCTGGTGTTGCCGAAGTGGCTCTGCAAGGAGCTTGGGGATTGTGCCCGGATTTGTTTAGTCGTTGACGGTGATAGGCGGTTTTTGTCGCCAAAAACAGGTTCTATCATCCCTAGTGGCGAATAGCCACTTCCGCGCCGATTGATTTCGGCGCTTTTTTCTGATTTTGGATTAGAATTGTCGCAATAAGATTATTCGCTTGAATCTTGACGCCAAAAAAGAGGGCTTGGCCTCGCACCTCCGGCGCAAGGTCGCCCTCAATACTTAAAGTATAACACGCCTACTTTTTAAATTCAAGCAAATTATGGCTTTTTGTGATGATTTTAAGATTGCGACAAGAGTTAGTTTGTCTAAAACACCTCTCGATCTCTTTAATCGCGACGTCTTCTGTTACTTTGGAACGGGTTAAATCAATAACGATATTTTCAGATTGTTTAGTGGCCCTCTTAACGATATGTTCTAGAGAAGTTCTACTTTTGCCTTGTGGAGCTTTCATCTCCCATGCTACCCCAGCCATCATAAAATCAGGAGTTTTCGCTTTTGGGCTATTTGAAGGTGGTATCAATTCAATATCAAAACCAAGCTCGGTAAAGAAAACAATAGTTTCGTTCTCGTGCTTTTCGAGTGAGACGCCATTAGGGGTAATTTTACCTTTCTTCTTCGGTCGCATAGCATTCATTTTACTACGATAAGCGACGAATGTCCAGATAAAATTATCCATCAACAGATACGTATGAAAAAACGCGTCTAAAGACCCCCAGTATGTGTTTTAGGGGCTTCGGAGGTCAGAGATAGATATAATAGGGATGAGGAATAAAATATGTGCAGCGTAACTGTATGCCCGAATTCTTTATTTTTACACTGGAAAATGCTATAATTAAGTTGTTCTAAGTTTCAATTCTGTCGTAAGTTTTGCCCATGACAAGGCAAGTAAAGAATTGAACCCCGTGTGGAGCACTCGCTCCAGTCGGCTCAATCGCTTACTGCAGAAAATGAAGCTTAGAACACTCCATAGCGGGTGTTCCACTTGGTTTTAGTGGTAAACTGCTATGTAGATTATAAATTTAACAGCTAATTCCACTGGAGGTAATTATGTCAGAAACGTTAAAGACTGGCGGTGAAAAGTCCGCAGAAAGCACAGTCTCTAGCCATCTCGAAGTATTGACTGAGATGAGCGGTAAGTTTGACGCCGAGAAAGCAAGGAGACAAGTTGAACAAGATAAGCCAAAAAATGTAGAGAAGCCAAAAACAGAGCGACCTGGTGCTGAGTATTTAGCCGTAATACCAGAAAAACAAGAGAAAGAATTAACTCCGAAAGATGCTGCCAATGAATATTTATCGCTTCTCGATGAACTTAGCCAAGATTTCACAAACCCATACTATAAAAATGGGGAAGAGCATGGAGGGGAGCGACGCACCGGAGGTGATATATCACGAGATTTGGGAAGAAAATATAGCGACAATCCACATTATCGTTGGAAAGGATACATGGGAACAGAAGCTACCGAAGGCACAGATGACTACACTATGGTACGTATGGGGATTGCAGAGACTATTTTGGGGGCAGAAATGAAGTATCGCATAGGATCAGAAAAGATTAAAGAAGAACACGAAAAAATAGATCAACAAATATCAAAATTAGACGAAGAATTTGCTAAAAAAGGGCGGCTAAGTAGATTCTTTGGCAAAAGAAAACACGAGAAAGCAAAGGCCGAACTCCAATTATTAAAGGATGGAATAGAAATCAGATATACTCGTAATTTTAATATGCCTGGGCGCAGACCCGTTTTTGGTACAGGGAGAAGACTGAATGTTATACTGGAGGATTATCTAGCGACAGCGTATGATGAGACTGGGCATGCTGGACGAAATTATGGAAGCAGCGGAGGAGCGAAAAATAAGGCCGAGAGAAACGAGGAAGCAAATCGTCGTTTTTTTTGGCTTAGATGACCCCGAGCGAGCGAAAAAAGTAGAGCGCGCTATTGAACTTCGCCAAAAATACGAAGCTGAGTGGATCAAGAAAAAATAGTAAATGAAACTATACCTTACAGTATCGCCAAGTCATTAACTCATTTTCTTTTTTGAACATATTATACTAAAGTATGCGTTCTATTCTAATTATTCTCACTATTGCAGCCGATACATAGATATAGGACCTATCTATTTCGATGACAGGGGGGCGTCATTTTATATTGCAAGGTTATGAGATAATACGGACTGGTTGAAAATGTGCGAGTTTTGTGGTAAGATAGGAAGTGGAAGCGTGGCCGAGTGGTTGAAGGCGCACGACTCGAAATCGTGTGGGCGTTTACGCGTCTCGGAGGTTCGAATCCTCTCGCTTCCGCCATTGGCTCTAGAAAAGCGACTCTTTTGGATTCGTTCTTCGAATCGAATCCTCTCGCTTCCGCCATAAAACGAAAAAAGAAAGCTTGCTCTCTTGTTTTTGTTAAAAAATGCCCCCGATAACGGGGGCGGGTGGTGTTAGTTACCGAAGGCTAACTGCGCGAGCAGTAATCGTTTCAATAATTGCGTCCAGATCGTCATCAGACGACGTTAAATGGAGCGGGATGCCAATACTAGCAAGGCTTTTTCGAACCTCAGCTTTTTGTTCTAGAGTGATTTTTTCAGCACCGAAAGACGCAATTGCCCCAAAAGCTCGCTTTTTACCAATTCCTTTGACAATTTTTTGATGAAAATCTTTTCTCGTCATGTTCTCGATAATAGTAACACCATTATATACTATTTCCATAAGAAGACCCCCTTTCTTTATGGAATATATGCTTCCATTATACCACAAAACACTATAAAAGTCAAGATTATCTAAAAACCAAATCGAGATTGTTGTTCTTGAACTTTTCTGCGACGTTCCGACTCGGAAGAAAAAGCAATGGCATAATATTCTTCTACTAAATCACGATCGTAACGCATAACCTTAGCCACGGCTGGGGTTTGTGCCTCTTTACGGCGAAGATCGCTAGTCCAAAAGTTACGTACGGTGAACGGACGAACGTGATATTTTTTGGCGAGATCATTGATCTTATTAAGTTGACGAATAGCGCCATTATGGGCACGGGTCCGATTATTCTCATATCTATCAAAGCCATATTCATGAATATCTTCTGGCGTCATATATTTAAAATCTAGATGTTCCATTACAGCTGGATAAAAATCACTGGCAGAATTTAAGTCGGCATCCATATCTTCGCCACCAAATTGTTGAATTGCTTCTCGAAGAGATTGCATACGAGAACGATAAAATTTACCTGCTTGGGCCTCAATAGTTTTAGAAAGCTCTTGATCATTCGTGGAAAAAATCATCTTTTGTTCGGCTTCAGCAATATCCTCAAGACTGGGGGAATTTTTTGTTAGTTGAGCCTCGGCATAATTAAGATCGTCAGCAAGAGCGTCTTCCCATCGTTCAAATTCCTTTTCGGTCATTTCCTGACCGTTTTCGGCAAGAGCACCACGACGACGATCGAAAGCTTTTTCGGCGTCAAGAGCATCACCAAAGCGTTCGGCGGCGTTAAGTGGTGCTGCGGTCTTTATTTTAGTATTTAAAGATTGAACTTGGTCAGCAAGAGAATCCCATTCAGTCACTGATGTATTGAGTGCATTATGAGTATTTAAGCTTTCAGTTTCCATGCTTTTATTATATGCTATAATGAGAATGAATGGAAGAGGAAAAGCGGATTGAGATTTATGAGGGACTGAAGGGGGAGGTGGTTTTTGATGTGGACACGCAGGAGGAGACTTTGTGGGCGACGCAGTCGCAGATGGCGCAGGTGTTTGGGGTGGATAGGACTGTAATCGGGCGACATATCCGGAATATCTATAAAGAAGGGGAACTGGTTGAAAATCCGATCGTCGATGAAGACTTAACAGGGAAAAATCGAACTAGTGCAAAAAATGCACGAGTTGGGAATAACGTTTATAACAGAGATGAGGCTGACGCTGAGCGAACTAGTGCAAAAAATGCATTAGTTCAAAATCCGACCTGGAAAGAGATGGTACAGGTGCAAATGGAGGGCGGGCGGAAGATTGAGCGTAAGGTGAAAGCCTACAATCTAGACATGATTATTTCGGTCGGGTATCGGGTGAGTTCGAAAAAGGCGACGCAGTTTCGAATTTGGGCAACCTCGGTATTAAAGCGGTATGCGGTGGATGGGGTGGCAGTAAATGAGCGGCGGCTCGAAAATCTGCAGGCGAAAAAAGACGCTAAAAGGTTGCACGAGGTCGAGGAAATGATGGCGCTGGTACGGCGGCTGACGACGACGAAGATGTTAGACGCGGGCGAGGCGAACGGAGTGCTTGAGGTGATTTCGAAATACGCGGGGAGTTTTAAAACTCTGCAGGAATATGACGACGGGCATATTGACCTGCGGTTTTTGAATAAAAAACAGGGGCAAAAAGAGCTCACGGTGGAGATGTGTGAACGGGCGGTGGCACAACTGAAGCAAAATGTGGCAGGGAATGAGCTGTTTGGTAAAAAGCGAGGTGGAATGTTTGAGGGAAGTCTGATAGCGATTTTTCAGAGTTTTGACGGACGAGAACTGTATCCTAGTGTGCCTGAAAAAGCGGCGAACTTGTTGTATTTTGTGATTAAAGACCACCCGTTTTATGATGGAAATAAGCGAATTGGGGCGCTGCTGTTTGTGCTGTTTTTAACTCTGAATGATTGTCATCTGACCGAAAAAGGCGAGACAAAAATTAGCGATCGGGCGCTGACGGCAATTGCACTGCTGATTGCCGAGAGCGAGCCGAAAGAAAAACAGTTGATTGTAAGTTTGGTTTGTAAGTTGCTAGAGTAGGTGGTATAATAAAGATATGATGGCGAAACGGGAAAAATCTAACCAAGAAAAAACCAAAACCGGTGGGTTTAAAGCTGGGTCGCAAAAACTGAAGGCGAAGATTTTGAAGTCTTATTACGGCAACCCGATGAAGGACATGAAACTGATTGCGATTACAGGGACGACTGGAAAAACAACCGTGGCGCATTATGTGCATGAGATTTTGAAGGCTTCTGGCGAACAAGTGGCGGTGCTGGCGAGCGATCAGCCGTTTAAGATTGGAATGTTGCACAAATTTTTGTCAGACGCGTGGAAAGCGGGAGCGAATTATGTGGTGGTGACTGTGCCGGCGGAGGGGCTACGTAATAATGTGTTTTATGGACTGCCGGTGACGGTGGCGGCGATGACAAATTTTGTGACGGCGGGGCTAAACGATATATCACCAGACGAATATTTGGAAAATGAGAAAACTTTATTTGATATGAAGCCAGAGATCGTAGTATTAAATCATGATGATTTAAATTACGATACTTTTGTAGAGTTTAAGGGGACGAGCGAGACGCTGACGTTTGGGCAGAGTTCGGCGGATGTGAAAATTTTGAATTCGAAGTTGTATAGCAAGGGAACGGAGGCGACGGTGTCGGTGGCGTCGGAAATTATGACGCTCGCGACGTTTGTGCCATGGGAGACGGCGGTGTCGTATATGGCTTGTGCGGCGGCGATTGCGAAGGGGTTAAAGATTTCGAACGAGAAAATTGCGGACGGGATTGCGGAATATAACCCGGTATAGAATAAGTCGTGAAAAATCTATTTCCTAAGTTTTGCTTTTAGGAGTTCGCGAGTGACTTTGATGTCTTCGAAATTATGAGGGCCGTCGGCGCGGAGAATGGTTTTTTCGTGGCCTTTGCCGAGAATTAAAACGAGGTCGCCTTTTTTAGCGGTGTCTAGGGCTAGAGCGATGGCTTTTTTGCGATCTAATTCTTTAAACAAATCCTTGCCGAGGATTTTGCCTTCTTTTTCAGCACCTTCGATAAACGCCGCGGCGATAGTTTCGGGATCTTCGTCGCGAGAATCGTCTTCGGTAATAATGACGATATCGGAGTACTTGGCAAGGATGCGACCACGAATGGGGCGGGTCGAGGGATCGCGACGACCGGCGCCACCGTGAACGGAAATAATCCGACCGGGGTGGGTTTTGACGCTTTCAAAAACTTTTTCGAGAGCGTCGGGGGCGTGAGCGTAGTCAACAATGACGGTAAAGGGCTGACCTTCGTCGATAATATTCATGCGACCTTCGACGCTGTCCAGAGATTTGAGACCCTGTGTGATTTCTACAGGAGTGAGTCCGACTTTTTCGCTGACCACGGCTGCGGCGAGGGAATTATAGACATTAAACTCGCCAGGAATTTTGGTTTCAATATTCATGCCATGATATAAATATTTGACACCTGAGACCTGTAATTCGATATTTTCGGGGCGATTTTGACCGTTTTTTATACCATAGGACGAATAATTTGACGTAAGTGTTTTGTAAAATTTAGTGGCTGGATCGTCAGCATTGAGAATACTAAACTTAGCCTTCTCAAATAATTTGCCTTTGGCGGCGCGATAACGAGCGAAAGTTTTGTGATAGTCAAGATGCTCGTGAGTGAGATTAGTGAAGACGGCGATTTCAACCGGGATGCCGAGAGTGCGAAATTCGGCGAGAGCGTGGGAGGTGACTTCAAGAATTAAAAACTCGGCGCCACTTTTTTTAATTTCGGAGATACGCTGATTTAAGGTAAAAACGTCGGGGGTGGTCATGTGGGCGGAAGTGTAGTGCAAGGTTTTAGAATTAAGGCTAGTGTCGGAAGAGTCGGTTTTGGGATTTTCGCCGACGCCGCCCCAGGCAACGGTTGTAATCAACCCGGCTTTACGACCGGCAGAGTTTAACATTTTCCAGAGCATGAAGCAAGTGGTGGTTTTGCCGTTGGTGCCGGTGACGGCGATGACATGAAGGTTTTTTGCCGGAAAATGATATTTAAGACCGGCGACTACAGATTGCAAAAAGTGATAAGGCAAGACCGCTTCGTTGTAGAAGGGGAGTTTTTCAAGTAATTGTTTCATGAGACTATTATATCACTAGCGATAGCGTTTGAGGGAATCAATCGGATTTTTGGAGGCGGCTTTGAGGGCTGGATACATGCCAAAAACGATGCCGACGGTGAGAGCGGTAAGAAAAGTGATTAAAATGATTTCCCAACTGATGAAGGGGGCGAAGGGGGTGAAAGAGGAAATGATGAAGGCAAGGAAGTAGGCGAGCAGGAGACCGATGAAACCGCCGGAGAAAGAAAGGAGTAGGGATTCTAGTAAAAATTGCATGAGAATATTTTGACTAGAGGCGCCGACGGCTTTGCGCACGCCGATTTCGTGAGTACGTTCAGAGACGGAGACGAGCATAATGTTCATGATGCCGATACCGCCGACCAGAAGCGAAATACTGCCGACGAGAGTGAGCATGCCGGAGACAATACTAAAGAGAGTGCTGGAGGGATGGGTGATATCGTCGCCATAAGCAACGGAAAAATTTTGGTCGCCGGATTTTTGAGCGGAAAGGGTGGATTTGATTTCGGCGGAGACTTCTGGCAGGGCGTCGGTGTTGGCGGCTTTAATATTGATTTGTTGAACTTGAATTCCGCCGGCAAGGGTGGCGAGAGTACTGGCGTCCATGATAATGGCATTATCGAAATCGACGTTGTTAAAATTAATGGATTTATCGACTTCGTCGAGGACGCCGACAACCATGAATTTTTCGCCGAGAATAGTAACGGTTTGCCCGACGGTGCTAGTGATAGTGTTGAAAAGGCTAAGCGAAAGAGTGCGGCCAAGGACGACGGAGCGGTTGAGGGTTTGGCTGGATTTTTCGGCGGTCGCGGTTTTTTCAGCGGTTTCGGTTTTTGCGGATTTTTCGGCGACGGTTTGGTCGGTCAAAAAGGAGCCAAAGCGCAAGGTCAAAGGTTCGATTTTGATAAAATCAGAGTTGGTGCCGAGAATTGCGACGGAGGCGAAGGTGTTTTTGTCAGAAGAAACGGTATTGGTCGAGATGGCGACAGGAGCGACAGCGGTGATATTGTTGATGCTTGAAATCGTTTTGACGTCGTCTAGACTAAGGCTGGAGTTTTGGAAAGAATTGGCTGAGGTGAATTCTTCGATAATATTAGTGACTACGCCTTTGTCGGAAGTTGGGCGGACGACAATGAGCTCATCGCCGAGCGCGGAAGTCTCGGATTTAACGAGGTTGGAGATACTGCCCATGAGCGAGAAAATGAGAATAATGCTCGCGACGCCAATAGCGATGCCGAGACAGGTTAAGAACGAACGGGTGCGGTTGGCTTTCAAGGCCGTGCGCGCGAGTTTGTAGTGAGTGCGAATAAGCAGAGCCATTATTTTTTCCTCCGGTTGGATTTGGATTTTTTAGATTTTTTGCGTTTGGTTTTTTTGGGGGCTGGGGATTCCAGAGAAGAAAAATCGGATTTTTTGCGACGTTTAACTTTGACTTCGATTGGTTGGGGGAGATTTTGGTCGGCAACGGTTTTGACATCGGTGTCGATATGGCCGTCGAGCATGTGGATGACGCGGGTAGCGTAAGAAGTAAGCGCTGGGTTGTGGGTTACCATGATAATAGTGTTGCCTTCGTTGTGGATGTTTTTTAACTCTTCCATGACTAGCTGAGAAGAGCGAGAATCGAGACTGCCGGTCGGCTCGTCGGCGAGGATAATTTCGGGGCGGTTGACGATAGCACGAGCGGTGGCGACACGCTGTTTTTGGCCGCCGGAAAGTTGATAAGGATAATAATATTCGCGCTCGCTAAGGTTGAACCTACTGAGAATGTCCGAAGCTTGTTTTAGACAGGCGGTGCGACGACGACCGGTATAAATTAGCGGAAGAGCGACGTTATCAATAATGGTTAGATTTTCGATGAGATTAAAATCTTGAAAAATGAAGCCGATTTTTTCGGCACGAAGTTTGGCTTGGCGCAGGGAAGGGATTTTGGCGACGTTTTCGCCGTCCAAGAGGTATTCGCCACGGGTGGCGCGGTCCAAAAGACCGATAATATCAAGCAAAGTGGATTTACCACAGCCGGACGGGCCCATAATCATGATAAATTCACCGCGTTTGATAGTAAGGTCAAAATCTTTGAGCGCAAAAGTTTCGGCATCGCCGAAGCCATATCGTTTAGTGATGCCTTTTAGTTCAATTAGGGTGTTTTCGCTCATATACAAAATAATTTTTATTGTGGAAAGGACAGGGGGTGTCCGCGGAAAGGACAGGATAGGTTATCCCTTACCTTTCCTTCAAAACAGCCTCAGAAGAACAAGCTCTTCTGTGATGTTGATTGCGGAAAGGACAGGATAGTTATCCTAGTCCATTCCTTCAAATTTCCCGTAGAATAGCAAGCTATTCTACGGGAAATTTGGCGGAAAGGACAGGATTCGAACCTGCGAATGGGTTGCCCCATTACACGCTTTCCAAGCGTGCGCCTTCAACCACTCGGCCACCTTTCCGTTAATTTAAGTTTAGCACGAACTAAAGAGAAATTAAAGGGGATTTTGGTGACAAAATGACAAGATTTTCGATATGCGGGGTGCGGGGGAAGAAATTAAAGGTTTTTACCGTTTCGATTTGGTATTTTTCGAGGAGAAGTTTAATGTCGCGAGCTTGAGTGGCGGGGTTGCAGGACAAATAAATAATTTTGACAGGTTTTATTTCGAGAAGTTTTTGAATTAATTTAGCATCGCAGCCGGCGCGAGGCGGATCTAGAATTACGGTTTGCCCCTCGCGAACGTGAGTTAAAACTTCTTCGGATTTAGATAAAATCGAGAGGACATTGCTTAAATTATAAGAATTATTAATCAGTTCGGCGAAGGCGGAATTGTCGACCTCGACCAAGGTGAGGTTTTTGTCGCGGGCGACAGAAAGACCGATGGTGCCAACGCCGGAATATAAATCCAACACGTCGGCAGAGGTAATATGTTTTTTAATTTCCGCAAGCGCTAGCTCGTAAACTGGGAGATTAATTTGGAAAAAGCCGTTCGGGGAATAAGAATAAGTTTGACCTAAAATTATGTCGGTTAAGGGTTCAAACGTGGGGTGTGGTTTTTTCTTTTCGAGAAGTCCGCCAGAGACTTCGCCGGCTTGGTTACAACGAAACAGAAGAGACTGGTATCTGCGGGCTTCGTCGCCGTTTTGGTTTAATTCGTTAATAATTTCGGTGGCACGCTTAAAAATTTCGGGGCGTTCGATTGAAGAGCTAGTAATAGGAAGTTTTTGGTGCGAACCACGCACGTGAAAGGCGAGCTGAATAGTCTCAAGGGCGTGGTTATAGTAGAGAGAATATTCCATTTTGTTGCGATAGGAATATTCGTGGTGGTCGGTAATGATTTCGGGAGTAGTAATTTTGATATCGTGCTCACGAAAAAGTTCGACGACGAGTTGTTGTTTTTGCTCGAGTTCATAATTAAAATCTAAAATTTGCCACGGAGAAGTCGCGAGAAAACAGGCGTCTTTGGGTGCGACACGATAAGGAGAATAATTCTCAATTTCGGCGGCGATAGCTTCGGAATAATGCGATTTTTGCTTGGTAATTTGGTAGCTCAAAACATTTTCGCCAGGCAAAGCGTTCCAAAAGAAAATCTTGCGCCCGTCGTCGGCGGTACCGAGGCTCATGCCCCCGGGGATGAATTTTTCAACAGTAATCACTCTTTGATTATACCATGGAATATGTTATAATTTAAATATTATGAAGGCCGAACAAATCTTGCAGGCGAGTGAAAACTCGGCGCTAGAAAACACGCAAATTATTTCGCATGTAACTGGTAAAAAACAGAAGGCGAAAATCAAAAATAAGGCAAAATCTTTTGGGGCGGTGGGGTTTTTGACGCTGGCGCTGGTTGTGGTGGCGGTGTTTTTTAGTTCGGGAAATATGATTCCGTCGGCGATTTCGGAGAGATTAATTGAGGAGACCGACGTTCAATATGCGGACGCGGTGGAAAGTAAAAAATTGGTGTTTCAACAGGCGATGCAAAGTGGGGATTTGCCGGAAAACACGGTGGCGATATTAGAACAGAGCGGTTATACGGTGGGAAAGGCCGAGGGCGAAAGCATAATTTTGACCGGGAATAATAAAACTATCACGGCGAACAATTTTATTACGGAAGTCAGCACGGACGCCAATCTTTATAACGCGTTTAATCGGGCGACTTATTCGCGGGCGGCGTATTATTATGACGACTCGGCAAAAAAAGTGTTCAAAAAAATTGGCACAACGCGGAATAATTATACGGACGATGCGAAATTTGATGAGACGATGGAATCGATGATTGGGAGCGGGAGCAGTATTAGTGTGAATAATGTGGGGACGGAAAAAGACGAGGAGGATAATATACAATATATCGATGCGGGGCAAACGAGTAAGTCCGGTACGAGCGCGGGGGAGTTTATTAGCGGAGTGAGCGCGGTAAATAAGGCGGGGTCGTCGACAGAGGCGACTCTGAACTCGGCAGACACTTTAAAGGTTGCGGACACGATTTCAAAAGAGCAACGTTCGTCGTTATTTTTCCTGACATTTATGGAAAATATTAGTAAAATGAAAGCTGGCGAGGGGAATGAGTCGAGAATAAATGAGGCGATGAATTATTTGTACGAAGAGAGTGAGTCGGAAGTGGTGGATGTAGAAACGGGGGAGACAATTACGATTAAGGGGACGGCGCTAGAGTCGCCGAGTTTGTATTCGATTTTGGCTGGCGGGGAAATAGATACAGATATTACTCAAAATTATTCATCGGAACGGATTTTGAAAACGGTGGAAAATAAATTAGGAACTACGGGGGCGAGTAGTGCGATTTTGGGGACAGTGGCGTCGACAAGTACCGGAGTAAAGGGTTCGATTGGGCGATTTTTGAATTTAAATACGGCGGGGTCGTCGACGGAGATCTTAAGTTCGGTGAATAAAACTGTGGATAGTTCACTAGTGAATAATTCTTATAATACGATTTCGGGCGTGAGCGCGGGTGAGTTTTTGGTGGAGGGGGCGGTGAATGTGGGGAAAGAATTAGCAAAGGCGAGTGGAGCGACGGCGGGGGACGCGGCGGCGGTGACGAATTATGCGAGGCTGACCTCGGCGGTGCTAGCGATGGATGCGGAGGCGGATCGGATTAATCGAAGTCCGTTTGATATTACTTCAAAAAACACATTTTTAGGTTCGATTGTGTATAAAATAGCGGTGGTGAGTATGGGGATGAAAAATTCGCTATTTAAGAATGCGACGGTGATGTCTAGTCTGACGACTTCGTCGATTATGAGTCTGTTGCCGATAACTTATGCGGATGAGACGGAGGGATTTTTGTCGGAATTTGGTGATTGTGAGACTTATCAGACGGTGCTGGGCGCGGTAGGGACGACGCATTGTTCGAAAATCGCGACGTTTGACACCTCGACGCTAAATGACACGTTTAAAGATGCGGAGTTTATCGATTTTGTGAATCAAAATACCACTTTGTCATCATCGGGGACGAGGACGATAAATTCGGGTTCGGTGCTGGCGGATTTTATTTTATATAATAATGAGCGGACTACACCGGACGGAGTGATGGACGGCGGGATTTTGAGTTCGCTAGAGAGCGGTTCGTCGTCGGTAGGGTTTTTGTCGGATTTTATAGGGATGATTAAGAGTTTTCTCGGGGCGAATGAGACAAATAAACGGATTGCGACTGGGGCGGAATATGTGAATTCGAGTAGTAATGCGAGTTGGTCGAAATACAAATATGCACAGAGATATGTGTCGCTGGCCCGAGCGACAGAATCGCTTCGACAATACGCCGATTCGACAACGGCTTATACCAATATTTTTGGGTTTGAGGGGGCGGAAAATCCGGTTGTGGCGTTTATTGAGAATTATAGTCAAACCGCTCAACGCTAGTGATAATAACTTGGTGGTGTTTAAAATTTTGAACGAGGCACTCGCGACGGGTTTCGTCGAGTTCGGAAAAGACATCGTCGAGCAAAATTAAAGGTTTTTGGCTTAAAAATTCCTCGATAAGTCTGGCTTCGATGAATTTTAAGGCAAGAATAATAGAACGGGTTTCGCCGCGCGAAGCGGAACCGTCGGCGGGTTTATGATTGAATTCGAACAAATATTCATCACGATGAATACCGAAAGAAGTATGCCCAAGATAGATATCTTTTTTAAAATTTTGTTCGAGCTGGTTAAAATATTTATTTTCAGTTAGATTTAGGGCTTCACTCTCATAATTAATGGCAACTTGGTCGTCGTTTTGAGCGATAGAATGATAGGTCTCTGGGAGAAGGGAATTAATTTTGTTAATATATTCGGCGCGAAGGCTAGCGAGTTTGGAACCAAACCGAGACAATAAGATATTCCAGGAAAAAAGTTCGGAGGGATTAAGGGTTTCTTTTTTGAGGGTTTCATTGCGCTGTTTGAGGGTCTTTTTGTATTTAGATAGGTTCTCGGCGTAAGTTTCGTCGAGATCGGAAAATAAATTATCAAAATAGTCGCGGCGACGGCCGGGGGAGTGACTGATTAAGTTCAAATCAGAGGGAAGAAATAAAATGACGGGATATTTTTGTTTTTTGGGCAGGCGTTTAGTTTTTTTATTCGCAATATGAAAAAATTTATCCGTGCCGTCAAAAGTCGCGATAGTTTGGTCGCCATTAAGATAATCTAGCTCAATCCGATAAAAAGTCTCGCCGCGTTTTAAGATTTCGGCGTCGGTGGCGCGAAAACTTTTGCCACGGGTTAAGATATAGATCGCTTCGAGTACCGAGGTTTTACCACAACCATTTTCACCGAGAATGAGCGAAGTTTCGTCCTTACATTCTAGGAAATAATCGGCGTGGTTGCGAAAATTAGTTAATTTGACGTCTTTTATAATCATTAAATTTTGATTGGCATTACGAGATGAACATATTTATCATCTTTTTTATTCTTAAGGACGACGGGCAGGTCTTGGTTGGTGAATTCGAAAACAATTTCGCCGGTATCGAAGGAATTGAGCGCGTCGAGGAAAAAGCGGGAATTGACACCAACTTTTTGATCTTCGCTGACTTCGACTTCGATGCTGGAGTTATTTTCGCCGAATTCATTAGCGACAGAATGGACGGAAAAAGTGTCGGGGGAAATAGTTTCGCAGACAATAACTCCGTTAGAGGAGCGGGAAAAGAGAGCGGCAAGTTTGGTGACACGGATAATTTCGTCGCGCTTGATATTTAAGTGGATTTTAGAATCCTTGGGGATAAGTTTTTGGTATTCGGGGTAGCTGGCGTCGATAAGTTTAGAGATGATTTCGATTTCGCCAAGACGGAAGCGGACAAGGTCTTCGTTAAAGGTGATTTCGATAACTTCGATATCGTCCGTAATAGAACGCAGGACTTCTTGGAGCGAGCTCGAAGGGACGATGGCTTTAATTTCGCTTTCGACTTTATCGATGAGTTGGCGAGTAGCGAGACGATAGCCGTCGGTGGCAGCGATAACGAGTTTGTCGCCGTCAGTATTAAAGAATACGCCGGTGAGGGCTGGGCGAGTTAGGTCGTTAGAACTCGCGATTAGGACCTGACCGATACCGGTTTTGAATTCATCGACCCCGAGTTGGTAAGTGACAGCTTTGGTTTCGTCGATTTCGGGGAGTTCTGGAAAATCGTCAGCGATGGTACCGTTGATAGTGGAAGAATATTTACCGGCAGAAATGGTGACTTTAGTGTCTTTGCTAGAGAGTTCGACTTGTTCGCCACGAGGAAGGTTAGAGATGAATTCGGCTAAAAGCTTAGCGGGGACAGTAACAACACCGTCTTCTGAACTTGGGACTGGAAGAAAATCGATTACTGCCATGTCTAGATTGGTGGTGATAAGAGAGACTTTACCTTTATCAACTCGGATTAAAACGTTATTAAGAATAGGTAAGGGAGTTTTACCGATAGCTACTCGACTAACATTATTTAATGCTTTAGCGAGTTTTTCTTGAGTGACTTGGATTTTCATTTAGTTCCTTTCTATTAAATTAATTTTGTAGTTGTGATAGTAGGGGCTGTGCAAAAGTGGAAAAGTGGGTGGTTTTACAGATATGGAGGGGTTGTTAAAAAGTCGGTGAGAAAGTTGGGGAAAGGCGGTGGAGAATAAATATTTTATACACGGGTTTTTCTGGAAAAAAAGTTTTGCACAAAAATTTGCACGGAGTTTTGAGGTGGATTTACACGGAGATTTGCACATAGTTTTGTACGTATAGCTGAATAAATAAAGATTAGAGGCCATAAATTTTTTCCTTGATTTCTTCGATTTGATCGCGGAGGGCGAAATTAAGTTTTAAGTCCTGTTCAATTTTTTTAATGCCGTGCATGACGGTGGTGTGGTCTTTGACGCCAACCTCGAGAGCGATTTTATTGGTAGAAGAGCCGAGTTCTTTATTCAAAATAAACATGGCGACCTGACGGGCGTTTTTAATGTTGGCGACGCGAGATTTGCTGCAGAGTTCCTTGGCGGAAAGGTTATAATATTTGGCGACTTTTTCGACGACTTGTTTCGGAGTAGCGGGGCGGAGTTTAGATGAGCGGTTGACCGAAACGGCGCCGTTTTGAATGAGTTCTAAGGGGGTCATGCCGCGAACTTCAGACATGAGGAGAATAGTGGAAAATTCGCCTTCGAGGTCGCGAATGTTGGTGTTGACGTTTTCGGCGATGTATTCGATGGCCTCGGGTTCGATTTCGGCGCCCATGAGGTCGGCTTTGGCGCGGAGAATGGCGCATTTGTCTTCGAATTTGGGTAGTTGAAGGTCGAAAGCACCGGCTTGGGCGAGACGAGAGGCTAGGCGTTCGTCGACGGATTTGATTTGGGACGGGAGACGGTCGCTGGTGACGATAATTTGTTTGTTGAGTTGATAAAGGGCGTTAAAAATGTTGAAAAATTCTTCTTGAGATTTTTCTTTGCCGACGATAAATTGAAAATCGTCAATAATGAGACAGTCGAGAGTGCGGAATTTTTGGTTAAAATCTTTGCCCTTGCCATTGCGGACGGCGTCGATAAAATCGGAATAGAAATCGGAAATAGGAGTGTAGAGAATTTTATAATTGGGGTTGCGACGGAATAACTCATTGCCGATAGCTTGGACGAGGTGAGTTTTGCCGAGCCCCGGACCGCCGTAGAGAAAGAATGGATTGTAACGGTCGCCAGGAGAGTCGATAATGCTGCGGGCGGCAGAAGCGGCAAGGTCGTTATTAGAGCCGACGATGAAGCTATCGAGAGTGTATTTTTGGTTTAGGCCGGTAGAGAGGGTGGGGTTGGTGCGACTCATGGTAGTGTGAGGAGCGCGTGGTGCGTGAGTAGATAGTTTAGTGACGTCGGCAGTAACCTCGCGTGGGCGGATTTTGGTTTTGGCTGGTGGTTTGACTTCGAATTCGACGTCGATAATATCGGGCTGGCTGTCTTTTAGAGCGTCGAGAATTAAGTCATAATAACGGTTGCGAAGTTGTTTGACGTAGAAAGTGTTTTTGACGCCGATTTTAACGTGGCCGTCTTTAGCGGAGAGGAGGGAAGTATCCTGAAACCAAGTGGAAAAATTAGCAGGGGAAAGTTGCTGTTCGATTTTAGCTAAGGCATTTTTCCATGCGTCATACATTGTTAGTGGGACCTCCTTTAGAGGGTATTATATCACGGAATGAAAAAGTTTTCCACAGGTTGTGAAAAAGATTTTTTGTGTTGTAGAATGGAGAAAGAAAAACAGATAGGGAGTTTTGCACATAAAAAATAAAACCCCATAAAAAGATGTGGAAAACTTCTTGAAAAATGTGGAAAAATGAGGTATACTATATAAAGAATTTGAAAATAACTAAAAAATAAGGAATAATATGCCAAAGCGAACATATCAGCCACACAAGTTACATCGTAAAGCAGAACACGGATTTATGAAGCGAAATGGAAGTAAATCTGGACGTAAGGTTTTGAAATTGCGACGACTCAAAGGGCGAGCAAAATTAACTGCATAAAATAGGCCCCCAAGGGGGCTTATTTGGTAAAATATAATTATGTTGAATAAAAAATTTCGGTTTCACTCCCGAGGTGGGGTGAAATATGTGTATAAAAAAGGTAAGACTGTTCGCCGACCGAAGATGTCTTTGGTTTTTTGTGATAATACGAAGGGGTTTACACGGGTGGCGGTGGTGGTATCTAAAAAAGTGGAGAAGACGGCGGTGGGGCGAAATTTGATTCGGCGGCGGATTTATGAGGCGATTCGGGTAAATTGGGAACATATGCCTTTAAAGCGTGATTATATTTTTGTGGTGTATGATAAAAAGGTGGGGAAGATGAAATTTTCGGAACTTGAGAAAATGCTCGGCGAGCTCGTCTTTGAGAGTAAAAATATGATATAATGGAGAGAATGGACACTAAGAGTATTAAAAAGTGGATTTACTGGGGGATTTTTGGAATTTTTGTGGTCGGCTCGATTTTTGCTGGCGGACCGTTTCAGTTTATTGATATTATTATTGTGCGACCGATTGTAAATATTCTGTTTTTGATTTTTAATTTGGTGCATGATTTTGGGTTGGCAATTATTATTTTGACGATTTTGGTAAAACTACTGATGTGGCCGCTGATGAAAAAACAGCTTAATCAGACGCGGTTGATCCGAAAACTGCAGCCGAAATTGACGGAAATTAAGAAAAATTGTAAGGGGAATAAACAATTAGAGTCGCTACAAACGATGGATTTATATAAACGGTATAATGTGAAGCCGTTTGCGTCGATTTTGACGTTGATTATACAGTTGCCGGTGTTTATTGCGGTGTTTTCGGCGATTCGGGTGGTGGCGACACCTCTGGTGCAGGATAATTTGGAGAACCGGGCGTATGAAATTGTGGCTTGGGAGGGGAGCGAGATTAGTGAAATTAAGGAAAAACAAAAGGTTTATCTGGCGGATTTGACGAATGAGAAAATTCCGGCGGAGGAAAAAACGGCGTATGATTTTCATCCACAGTTGTTTTGGCTGATTAATTTGGATGTAAAGGCGAGCGATGCGCTGAGTGGGAATTTTTCGTGGTCGGCGCTGTTTATATTATTATGTACGGTGGCGGCGTCTATGGTGCAATATTTCTCGACCAAACAACAAATGGCATCAGGGAAGTCGGAAAAGAAAAAGTCGTTTAGGGATTTAGTAAACGAGGCGAAGGCGGGGCGGGAGCTGGATGAGTCGGATGTGAGCCAGATGACGACAAGGCAGATGTCGTGGATGATGCCGTTTATGATGTTTATGATTATGTTTAATTTGAATGGGGCGTTGTCGTTTTATTATTTCTTGAGTAATGTGATTACGGTGGTGCAACAAAAAGTGGTACTTAGCAAAGTGAATGACGAGATTGATGCGGTGACGGACCGAGCGGTACTAAAGGAGCTGAGGGGGATTAAAGAGGCTGAAGTGGTGGAAAATAAAAAAACAGGAACCAAAATAACGCGCATCTCCGCAAAGGATATTAAAAAGAAAAGGAGATAATATGAATAAAGATGAATCCGTAAGGTTTGCAGCGCGGTATTTGGAAGACCTGCTGAGCTTTTTTGGGATTAACGTGGCGGTAACGTCGACGATTGACGACGAGGTGATACAACTCTCGGTGCCATCTACGTCGCTAAATTCGCTGTTAATTGGGCGAAATGCGGATAATTTAAGGGCTTTGCAACACGTTGTGTCGATGGCGCTGGTAGCAAAAGGCGGGGAAGTGACGCGGGTGAATGTGGATGTGGCGAATTATAAACGGCAACGGGCGGATAGGATTGCGGAGAAAGCGGAAGGTTGGATTGCAAAGGTGCGCGAGAATGGTGAGCCGATGACGATAGATTTAAACGCGGCGGACCGGCGAGTAGTACATAAGGTTGCGGCGGATTATTCGGATATTGAGACGCACTCCGAGGGGGAAGGGCGAGAGCGGAAGTTGATTATTAAAAAAGTAGCTTAAAGAGAATGTTTTTAAAAATCCCCTGAGATAACTTAGGGGATTTTTGATGGGGATTTCATTCATTCGGTTTCGGTGGGGGTGGTGCCGAGAATGAGGACGAAGTCGTAGGCGGTGGAGATGCCGGCGGGGAGTTCGTCGGCGGATTTGGCGGTGAGATTATACCTTTGTTCGAGAGATTTTTTGGTGTTTGGTTTGTCGTCGGTTAGGGTGTAAAGGGTGTATTCTGCGTCGTAGGTGCCGGCGGGGGCGTCGTCGACGTCGATATTTAGATAGTTATCTTCTTTGAGTGAGGTGCGTTCGGACGAGGCGAGACCGGCGGTGTCGGTGCCGTTTAAGACGAGGATGGAAGCGTCTTCGTAGACTTTCGGGTCGTTAGAGAGCATCTTGGCGATATAGTTTTGGATGGCGGTGTAGTTGCCGACGCCGGCAGAAGGTAAGACATAAGAAATGCCATTAATCATGCCGGTAGTCATGAGGCGTTCGGGCGCGAGGAGAGAAATTTGGCGCATAGAATCGAAATCGAATTCGGAGGTGAGGTGGGCGAGAGTTTTCATTTCGTCGATAGAAAAGTTGGTGCGGAGGTTATCGCCGAGAGTGCCGGCGAGACTGAGTAAATCGGTGATAGATAAATCTTTTTCGAAAACTTTGTTTTTGATGCCGATGAGGATTTTTTGTTGGGAAGCGCCACGAGAGAAGTCGCCACTGGTGGTGCCGTGACGAGCGCGGGCCAGACCTAGAGCCTCATCGCCGTTAATGGTGTATTCGACACCGGCTTGGTAGACGGCTTTGGTGTAATAATAATCTTCGATATCTTCGTCAAGGGTGATGGTGATGCCGCCGAGGGTGTCGACAATAGAAACAAGTGAGCCCCAGTTTAAGTGAGCATAATATTGGAAATCCATGCCGAGGATGTTGCCGACTTCAGTCATGAGGGCGGTGGCGCCGGCGGCTTCGTCGTCGCCGTTAATGTTGTTGCACCAATAAACTTCGTTGATTTTGCCGGTGGCGGTGCAGGTCGGGGAAGCTTTTAGGTCGCGAGGGAGGGAGAGCATGGCGATGTCGCCGGTGTCTTGGTTTAGGCTGATGACCATGATGGAATCGGTGAGTTGGGCACCGTCGTGAGTACCGTTGCCTTCGTCGCCCGCCATATTATAACCGCTGGTGCCGAGAGCGAGAATGTTAGTACGACCGTTGTCGTCGGTTTTTAGGGGCTCGTATTGGTCGTCAGTGAAAATGATGTCGAACACGTTGCCTTGGCCGCCGGTGATTTTGGCGATAATGTCGTTGCCCCAGAGGACGAAAATGGTGCCGGCGATAAGAATTAGACTAAGAAGAGCGATAATAATGCCGAGAATGATTTTGCGTTTTTTACTGGCGGGTTTTTTTGGGTTTTTCATGGTTTTACCTTTTTGGTTAATAGTGGAGGTTTTGGAAGTTTTGGCAGTAGTGATAGGAGACGCGGCGGCTTTGAGTTCGCCACTTTGCTCGTCAAAATCAAAAGCTTGGACGGGTTTTAAGAAGTCTTCGGTACTGGCGAGAGGAGTGGGTTTTTGGGGCTTAGTGATTTCAGTGGTTTTAGGCGCTTTGAGTGTTTGAGAGGTTTTGGAAGATTTAGAAGCTTTGGAAGCTTTGGAAGCGGGGGTTTTGGCGGAAATTTCGGCTTGGTACTCGGAAAGAGAGTTTTTGAGGGCGGTGGCGGCAGATTTTGTGGTGGAAGTTTTGGATGAAGGTTTGGAAATAGCAGATTTAGGTGCGGATTTAGAGGTAGAAGTTTTTGAACTAGTGGTATTTTTGAGAGTGGTCGCTTTTTTAGAACGACGAGATTCAAGCCCATCAATTGATTTATTTTTATCCATTGTTTATAATTATAACATAATGACGGTTAAGTTAACAAAAAAACAATTGACGGTGCTGGAATTTATACAGGAGTTTACAGAGGAGCGGGGATTTTCACCGTCGTATCGGGAAATTATGACGGGGCTGGGGTTGTCGTCAGTGTCGGCGGTGGCGGAGCATGTTGATAATTTGGTGATGAAGGGAGCGCTGAAAAAAGTGCCAGGGGCGGCGCGGTCGTTAGAGATTTTGGATTATAAGCACGAAGAGACGGTGGAGCTGTTTCGAGATAAAATAGTGACGGCGAGCGAGGAAGACAAGAAAGTTTTGATGAGAGCAGCGGAGATTTTGGGGTTGGATTTGGAGTAAAAAATCCAAGAATTCAGCCGAATATTTGGAATGAAATCCAAGAATTCGGCTGAAAATTTGGATTTTCCTCTTGACGCGGATTTTGGTGGTAATGTAAAAAAATAAGCTTTTTGCTATAATTTTGTGCTTATGCTATAATGGGATAAGGAGAACTATCATGACGGCACAAAAACGCAAAAATAATAAAAAATGGTTATGGTGGGGAGCGGGGATTTTGGTGCTCGCGGCGATTGTGGGTGGGGGAGTGTGGGTGTGGCGGAATAATAATACTGATAGTGGGGAAACTGAAAAAACGACGGCGGTAGAAAAGACTGAAAAAACCGAAACGGCGGAGGAGGAAAAAGAGGCTGAGTCGGCGGAGACGGTGAGTACGGGGGTGGAGAAAGAAAAGGTGGTGCAATATGAGGGGGAGGACCCGAACACCGAGGTGGGGCTGTCGGGGGTGGTGACGTATGCGGGGATGAGTGGGGAAAAGTTGATGGTGAGAGTGAGTATTGACCAGTATTTGACGATGGGGACGTGCGAGTTGAGCCTGCGAAAAGACGGGGCAGTGATATATAGTAGTGCGGCGGGGATTGTCGGGAGTGCGTCGACGTCGAGTTGTGAGGGGTTTGATATTCCGGTGGAAAGCTTGGGCGCGAATGGCGCGACGGGGGCGGGAAAAATAGAAATTAATATTAACATAAGCGCTGGTGGGCGAAGCGGGGTAATCAGCGGGGAGGTGGAAATTTGATGAGAGTGAGACATAGTAAACAGATTTGGTTTGTGGCGCTAGGGGTGTTTGTGGCGGTGTTTTTGTTTACGTTTTTGGCGCAGAGGTTTAGTAATAAAACAGAGGTAGAGGCGGCGAGCCTGGCGAATTTTGATCCGGGGTATATTATTTCGGATTATCAGATGGGGAATTATAGTTCGATGACCGAGGCGGAAATTCAGGCGTTTTTGACTGCGAAAAATTCTTGTGCGAATACGAATTATAATTATTATGTGGCGCTGTCGCAGAATAGAAATTATACGTGGCACTGGGAGAATGGGCATTTTGTATGCTTGTCCGAGGAAAAATTTGGCGATGGGGAGGTGATTGGCTCGGGGGAAACGGCGGCGCATATTATTTGGCAAGCGGCGCAGGATTATAAGATTAATCCGAAGGTGCTGATTGTGCTTTTGCAGAAAGAAACTGGGCTGATTACGGACCCAATTCCGAATAGTGGCGATTATCGCAAAGCGACGGGGTATGGGTGTCCGGATACGGCGGCGTGTTCGGAGAAATATTATGGGTTTAAAAATCAGGTAAGGAACGCGGCGGCGTTATTTAGGACGGTGCTGGACGGGGGTTGGACGAACTATCCGCTAGGGAATAACTATATTCAGTATAATCCGAACGCGGCGTGTGGGGGGTCGGTGGTGAATGTAAAAAATCTGGCGACGAGCGCACTATATCGCTACACGCCGTATCAGCCGAACGCGGGGGCTCTCGCCGCGGGGTATGGCACGGCGAGTTGTGGGGCGTATGGGAATAGGAATTTTTATTTGTATTTTGAGGATTGGTTTGGGAAAATAACAGATGAAGGCTACCAGCCGTTAGATGTAATTTTGAACAATAACCGTGTAGAGAATACTGGTTCCGATATAAATATTACTTATCGTACGCATCTTGAACATTATGGTTGGTTGGATTGGGTTGAGAATGGAGCGATGTCTGGAACATCTGGATATTCAATTCAGGTTGAGGCATTACAATTAAAACTAGGTGATAATGTGGATGGCAGAATTACATATCAGACGCATGTCGCAAGTAAGGGTTGGTTGGATTGGGCTAGTAATGGAGAAACTGCTGGGACTACAGGACAAAGCTTACAAACAGAAGCAGTGCGAATAAAATTAACTGGGGAGATAGCAAAGAGGTATGATGTTTATTACCGAGTGCATGCACAAAGTTACGGATGGATGGACTGGGTGAAAAATGGTGAGATTGCAGGGACGACTGGTGAAAAGAAAAGAGTGGAAGCTATTCAAATAAAAATAGTGAAAAAGACGGTAGGGATTGGCCCAACATATCGTTTACATTTACAAAGCTATGGGTGGGTAGAAGAAGTGGAAGATGGGGCTTTGGCTGGTACTACTGGTGAAAGTAGACGAGCAGAAGCCATAAAAATTACCCTGCCAAGCGAGCTTGCTAAAATAGGTGATATTTATTATCGAGTACATGCACAAAGTTACGGATGGATGGACTGGGTGAAAAATGGTGAGATTGCAGGAACAACTGGACAATCATTGAGGGCGGAGGCAATACAAATTAAATTGTCAGATAATTTAGCTAACCAATATGATATTTATTACCGAGTGCATGCACAAAGTTACGGATGGATGGACTGGGAGAAAAATGGTGAGACTGCAGGGACGACTGGAGAGAGTAAACGCATGGAGGCGATAGAGATTGAATTAGTAAGAAAGTAATTGCTTCTAAAATCGATATGATATAATATGGAATATGAATAGATGCGATATTATTATTCCGGTTTTTAATGCCTACGAGTCGCTAAAAAAATGTGTTAATAGTGTAATAAAAAATACAGATTTAAATAAGGCTCGACTAATTTTGATTGATGATAAAAGCACGGACGATAGGATTTTGCCGTTATTAAGAAAATATGAAAAAAATAATCCTAAAAAAGTGATCTTATTAGTGAATAAAAAAAATTTGGGTTTCGTAAAAACAGTTAATAAAGGTTTGAAATATTCAAAAAATGATGTACTTTTATTAAACTCCGATACCGAAGTGTTTAAAGGGTGGTTGAAAAAAATAATAGATTGCGCTTATAATGATAAGAATATTGCGACAGTGACGCCATTTTCAAATAATTTAACACCAATTAAGCCTTTACCTGAGAATTTCAGAAAAGAGGGCTTTCCAAAAGGGCGTAGTCTTGATTGGATGGCTGAGTTAGTGAGTAAATACTCGATGCATGAATATCCGGAACTTCCGACCGGACATGGATTTTGTCTGTTTATAAAAAGGGAAGCTTTGAAAAAAGTAGGTTTTTTGGATGAAAAAACTTTTGGCAAGGGGTATGGAGAAGAAAATGATTTTTGTTTTAGGTGTCTCAAATATGGGTATAGACATATACTTTGTGATGACGTTTATGTATTTCATCAGGGAACGCAGTCTTTTTTAGATAAAAAGAAACTGCATAATAACGAGCTTGTTAAAAAACACCCAAAAATAATGAATATGGTGAGCGAATGGTATGAAAAAGGAGATATTGGAAGAATTACTGATAATATTGTGCTTGCTATTGGTTCCAAAGATAATCGGAAAAATGTCTTAGTA
>CAVFLV010000009.1:0-4886 GCA_963623485.1 bacterium
AGGCGTCTTAATAAAATCAGCTGTTATAATTCTGTTTAATGTCACACCCCCCCCCGGTACCAGAAACCATTTTTTTCATTTTTAGTGCATGCCTCATACTTAAACTCATTATAACACTAATGCTTTAAAAAATGCAAATTTTCTGACTTTTTTGCCAAAATATCCAGCTCTCCTAAGTCGTCCTTTTCTACTACGCCCAACGATACACCGTAATATGCGCCCTAGCATATTGCTGGCTTTTAATTTTCTCCATGCCTTCAATTTCCGGCCCATCCTCAGGAGTGGAAGCGACTAAAATCCCATCTTTCGCCACTAATCGCCCTAGCAAGGTAATCATTTCGGGCTCATATTTGTCATACGGCGGATCGGCAAGAACAATCGAAAATCGGTCGGTCGCGGTGCGCACTACCACTGTCGTATCAGCCTTTATCGCTCCACCATGAAGTCCAAAAAGTTTCAGCTTTTTTAAATTCTCATCTATTATTTCTGCCGCGCGCGGATCTTTGTCTATAAATAATGCGAATGCCGCCCCTCTTGAAAGTGCTTCAATCCCGAGCGCCCCACTTCCGGCGTAAGCGTCCAATACGAACGCCCCTGGCACCATTGCGCTAATCATATTAAATAATGCATTTTTTTCGCGCTCTCCCATCGGGTGGGTTCCATCACCCGGGGTTTTTAATTTTCGCCCCTTAAATCTCCCAGCGACGACTCGTACTATACCGGGTTTCTCTTTACTCTCATACCTCACCGGCCTTACACGTCTAAACATTTCTACCTCCTCTCATTTAATTTAATGTCGTTATCTGTTGATACTTCACAATCCCCGCCATCAGTTCTTTATATTCTACCATTTTTTCCGGCTCGCTGAGGAATTTTTCGACATCTTTTTGCGCCTGATGCACCAATTTCGTATCGCCAAGCGACGCGAATCTCAGGTCCAGCGCCCCGTGCTGCAAGGCTCCATAAATCTCACCCGGCCCCCTTAGCTTCAAATCCACTTCGGCAAGATAAAACCCGTCGTTCGACTTTTCTAACTCGAGCAGCCGCCTAGACGGTTTAAATTCGCCCGTCGTCAGCAAAAAACAGTGCGATTTTTCCGTCCCTCGCCCCACGCGCCCCCGTAATTGATGCAGTTGCGCCAACCCATAACTTTCGGCATTTTCAATAATTATCAGCGTCGCATTCGGCACATCCACCCCGACCTCCACCACGGTCGTCGAGACCAAAATCTCGATTTCACCCCTAGAAAACTGCTCCATCACCGCATCTTTTTCCGCCGGCTTCATTTTGCCGTGCAAAAACCCGATTTTTGCCTGCGGAAAATCGTTTTTAAGGCGCATGAACCGCGTTTTTACAGAGGTTGTATCAGACTCTGCCTCGTTATCGATTGCTTTACAAATCCAATAAATCTGCTGTTTTTTTGACAACGTCTCGCTAATTTTTGGGAACAGTCGCTCGCGCGTCTCGATTTCTCTTAAAATCTCGGTTGTAATCGGCTGGCGCCCCTTAGGCAGTTCATTCAAAATCGAAACATCAAGGTCACCAAACACCGTCAGCTGCAGCGAGCGCGGAATCGGCGTTGCCGTCATCGCGAGCAGGTGCGGAGCCTTGCCCGCGGGCGATTTCAACATCAATTTTTGCCTCTGTTCCACCCCAAAACGGTGTTGTTCGTCAATAATCACTAGCCCGAGCCGCATAAATTCCGTGTCATCAGTTAGTAGCGCGTGTGTCCCAATCACTAAATCTACCTCACCACTCGCAACCCGGCGTTTTAACTCCGGTTTTTGCTTAGTCGCACCAGTAAGTAGCGCCGCCCGCACCCCCAAAGGCTCCAAAATCTTGACTAGCCCCTCAAAATGTTGCGTAGCTAAAATCGCCGTCGGCGCAAGGAGTGCCACCTGCGCTCCGCCAAGAATCGCCTCGTAAGCACTCACCGCTGCCACCATCGTCTTTCCCGACCCCACGTCCCCCTGTAAAAGCCGGTTCATCGGCGTCGGCTTCTCCATATCCTGAAAAATCTCCCACGCCGCTAACCGTTGCGCATTGGTTAGCCGAAACGGCAATCCAGCCACAAATCCCCGAATTTTATCTCTGTTAAACGGAATTTTATCGGCTCGCAATTTCTCATTTTCGCGCCGGTTCAGTTTTGACGCTAAAATCAGCTCAAACAATTCCTCGTAAGCCAAATACCCCCGTGCGCGCGTAATTTTTGCCGTCGAATCCGGAAAATGTGCATTAAATAGCGCCTCCGCCCGCGTCCCCTTTGGCACCGAAGGTAGTAAATCCGGGATTTCCGCAAACAAATCCCGCACATTTCTCGCCAAACGCTGAAAATCTCCCGACTTCAAAGCTCCGTGCGCCACGTAGACGGGCGCCAGGCCGTTTCTAGGGTCGATCCGCCCTACCTCCGCACTCGACGGCGAGATGAGGCTATAACGGCCATTTCTGAACTCAAAATTTCCCGTAAAATAGTATTCTTTCCCTGGCTGATAGAGGTTTTTGCGATAATTTTGATTAAACCACACCACTTTTACCGCCCCTGTTTCGTCCCTAATCACCCCTTCGGTCACCGACATATTGCGTCGCCGAGCTCGCCGGGTCTCTAGGTCTTCGATTTTACCCTTAATTACGACTTTTCCGGGTCGCATTTCGGCGATCGTCCGCGGCGAGGCGTAATTTTCGTAGTCGCGCGGCAAATTGTAGAAAAAATCCCCCACCGTGCGAAAACCATATTTCTTGAGGACCAGAGAAGTTTTCGGCCCCACCCCTTTTAGCGTGTCGACAGAATCTGCTAAATTCATGCTCGCCCCGAATGTTTTTCTCGCCACTTCGCGATTTCGCCGTGATTTCCAGATAGCAGCACCTCCGGCACTTTCATCCCCCGAAAATCATCCGGGCGGGTATATTGCGGATATTCTAGATTATCCCCATCCGAAAAACTCTCAATCTCCGCCGATTTTTCGCCGCCTAGCACCCCAGGAATTAACCTCACCACGCTATCAATAATAATCAGCGCCGGCAGTTCTCCCCCTGTTAGCACATATTTTCCTAGCGAAATCTTATAGTCCACAATCGTTAAAATCCGCTCGTCGTAGCCCTCGTAGTGAGGACAAAGAATAATATAATGAGACCTCGATGGGGTATTAGCGAATTCTATACCATTTGCCAACTTTCTTGCCATATCTTGATTCCAAATCTCTCCGACTGGGGTCGGCAAAATCACTTTTGCGTTCGGGTCGGCTTTTTTGACGCTTTCAATCGCGGCAAAAACCGGCTCACACCGCAGCAACATTCCGTCCCCACCCCCATACGGCGTGTCGTCGACGGACTTATGCGGCCCCAGTCCAAAATCTCGCAAATTCACCAGTTCAAACTCCGTCAGCCCCTTTTCGGTCGCCTTCCACATCATCGAAGCCTCCAGATACGGCTTCACCGCCTCCGGAAACAGCGTAATAATCGTAAATTTTATCATACTTATATTATACCACAGCAAAAAGGAGACGTTGCGTGCCGTCTCCTTCCCCGCTGCTACGCGCCCACCCGTGGGGCACATTGGTTTGTTTTAATCCGCTGTTTGTTTTTAATGTAAGTCTCCACACTCCACTAAGTAATCAGTGGAACCCCTGTGAAGCGTACCAGCTTATCTCAATAATAAAGCATAACCAAAAAACTGTCAACCCCTTTTATTTCGCAAAAAATATGTTATAATAATATTGGAGTTTTTTGAAACTTGTACTTTTTAGGAAAGTGAGGTGAAATGGTGCTAAAGAATGTAGACTAGCGACATCAGAATAAATCAAAGGAGGTGCAATGGTTTGGATTATTCTTATTATCATTTAGGTTTCCTTGCAGGGGGAGAAATAATAGAGGTTTCCCTATCCGCCGCGGCAAACGTCTGTTTGATGTCTTTTAGCGATTTTATGCGCTATAAGATGGGCAATTCTTTTGAGTACAGAGGCGGTTACGTAACCTATAGTCCGTTTCGAATTATAGTACCGCATGGTGGTGATTGGTATTTAACAGTCGACCTAGGTGGTGCCTATGGCAGAGTATCTTCTAGCTGTAACGTTATTAGACCAAACGAGTTTTTCGAAGAAGACTGCAACTACACTTGGGACGGCAAACCGGCAAAACGGTATCCAAATAGAAAAGACCCTGAGCATTTTACGGATATTCTATACGGAGGTAGTAATGGCAACAATGGCAATGATGGGCATGGGCATATTATCATAGAGAATTCAACCGGAAAAATTGTTTTTCATCGCGATTTAACCGGAAACATCGTCATTCTTGATGAAGAAAGATGTCCGGGTATCAATGAAAAGAAAAAATAACCACTTTCCACAATTTTAAAGGCAGAATTATTTCTGCCTTTTTCATCGCAATTCAAAAATCGCATACAAAAACAACAAAAGATATTCTGTTCGCGGATCTTTTTTATCTTCCGTTGCTTCAATAGTCTCGGGTCTACGTAAAATCGCTCTCTCAATATTAAATCCGTTTTCTCTATAAAAATCAATCTCTTTTTCAAGAACTGGATGCCAATACGAATTAATCAGTAAAAACTTTGTGTGTTCTTTCTTGTTTTTAATAACCCAGTAAAGCTCACTTTCACCAAATTCCCCACTCGCAATTATTTCATATTCCCCTTCTGGCATTTGAAATTTAGAAATAATCTCGTTCAATTTTGACTGATCCATTTTAAACATATTATATAAATCATCCATATCTTCCCTCATTAAAACGATATCTAGTTACCCCAAATAACTTTAGTTTTTAATAAAATTTTCTGTTTCTATTATACTATTTCTCTGGCAAAATTCCAAAATCATGCACTAAATCACTACATCGTGTACACTTTGTGCTCGTAAAATAGTTATTCCTAT
>CAVFLV010000010.1:0-65415 GCA_963623485.1 bacterium
ACCTAGTCTACAAGAAAAAATTAACGAAATCTACGAAAAAGAATATGCCCTTGCTACACAACTATTGGAGAAAATCAGAAAAAAAGAAAATATAAATTCCCTCATTAACTCTTCTGCTATACTAAA
The DNA here is from genome assembly GCA_963623485.1 of bacterium. GTDB lineage: Bacteria > Patescibacteriota > Saccharimonadia > Saccharimonadales > Saccharimonadaceae > Nanosyncoccus. Next base: position 127 of record CAVFLV010000010.1, read on the forward strand.
AATGCTAGCATTCGAATCCGTATCGGAATGTCTATTCATGCGACAATCTTGTTTCGTGAACAATGAAATGGATAATAGGTGCGTAAAAGACATCGTGTTCAGACTATCCCCAAAAATGTCAAAAAAATTCAATCTAGCGAATTTTTATTTTAACAATGATAAATATTTAAAAGCGGCGTCAAATAGTGGCAAAGTTGATATGCATAATTTCGATGAATATTTTGATTTTCTCTTGTCGACAAAAAATGAGAAATATTTTCTTAACAATACCGACAATTTAAAAGGGCATATAATCTTTCGCTATTTTGATTTTCGAAAAAAATTGGAGCATGAATTCGCTCAACAATTGTGGCAAGAAGCACGGGAAAAAGGCATTAATGTACTTACGTACGCACTACCGAAAGGAGAGATGGGTTTATTGCCGACCGAATTGCAAAAGGTAAAAATTTATGAATACGGTGATAAATGTAAACATGTCAATCTTTCAATAAATGCGCAATTAACAAATAATAGTAATATGAGGAATCCATTTAATAATAATGAAAGGAGCCAAAATGGAATTACCAATTAAAGTGCAGGGCGTGGTATACGCCATTCAAAATAATCAAATTAAATACCTTATTATAAAAAGATGTAAAGCGGATGGAGGGTTTTGGCAAGGAGTTACTGGTACATTGGAGGAAGGGGAGAATCTACGGGATTGTTTAATAAGAGAAATCGACGAAGAATTAGGGGTTAATCGAAATAATCTTTTGCAGATATCGGATTTAAAGCAGACATTACAATGGTCCAAGAAAACAGGATTTATGATTACGGAATATGTATACGCCGTGAAGATTGATTTAAATTCGATTATTGCTCTGTCGGAAGAGCATGATGATTTTAGGTGGTGTGATTTTGATGAGGCGCACCAAATGCTCGGAAAAGATAATAATAAAAACACTCTGAAGCTCATTAATTCTGAACTGCAAAAATTATTAAATAGTGATAGCGATGAGATATGAAAGAACTGCTACACGACATCCAACGAGTATTGACGAAAGACGATCTCCCAAGAATTTTGCGATGTATGCTCATTGCAGTAAAAGAAGAAATTGAAATAGAAAAAAATTGTCGTAATAATAGGGAGCTAAATCTAGAGAAAGCTCATAATCTCGTCACAAAAACAAAGTTTGTGCACCTTGGCTGCGGAAAACATATTATACAAGGCTACATCAATATAGATGTTGTATCGCCGGCTGATATACAATGGGACATAAGGAATGATCTACCCTTCTGTGATAATTCCATAAAAAGAATCTTCACAGAACATGTCTTAGAACATTTAGATTATCCGATATCCGTCAATACGATACTTAAAGAGGCATATAGGGTTTTAGAAAAAGACGGGGAGCTTATCATTGGGGTGCCGGATTGTAATCTTCCTATACATGATATCTGCACCCATAGTGAGAAAAATATGAACATTGCAAAACAAAGATGGTACGCCAATAGACCAGATGTTGCAACGAATATGATTACCAACCTTGATTATTTAAACTATGTTATGCGGGATCAATTATTTCATGCGAAATATCACCCGCATTATTGGGGGTATAATGAAGAAAATCTAACACTATTATTAAAGAATAGCGGATTTAATTTGATAGAAAAATGGCAAATTGAATCATCAATCATTAATCCAAAAAGAGAATGGGGGACCCTTTACCTAAGAGCCGAAAAATAACTCTATGTTATAATTAAAGCATGAAACACGAAATGAATTTACAGCCAAAATACTTCGATTTTATCAAAAACGGCATCAAACGTATTGAACTCCGCCTTTATGATGAAAAAAGAAGCAAAATTCAACTTGGCGACATCATCGAATTCTCAAAATCAGAAAATGATAAACTAGAAGCGGAAGTCATCGGACTTTTAAGATACAAAAATTTCACGGATTTATTCGAAGATTTTGACATTTCCATTTTAGCCGACAGCTCAATGACAAAACAAGAATTACTTGACGTATTAAGCGAATTTTACACGCCAGAAAAACAAGCCGAGTACGGAGTTCTTGGCATCCGTTTGCGGATGTTATAGAAAATAGAGGCGCCTCCTCATCCTCCCCGACTACGGCCGCCACGCCAACATCACCACCCCTAAAAAATAGCCCAAGAATACAATTTTAAAACATCCGCAACGGCCAAAAAAATTCTAATTGTCCAAAAACATTCCCCACGGCCGAAAAAACACGAAAAAACACAAAAACCACTAAAAATTCACAAGCCTCGCCCTACTTTTCCCGAAAACTCACCGTTTTAGCACAAAGTCGTCTTAGGCTCATCATGAGCAGCGCCGCCAACACTACTATCACCACTCCCAAAATCGTCGCCATAATCACATGTCCTCGAGTGTTATCCGGCGAAAACACCGCACTTTCACCCAGCGGCCCCACATACGACGGGTCGGCTTCGTTATACGCCACGCTCACCCCAGTTTTGCCAGCCAGTTGCGTCCGTTCTACATTCAACTTCATATTCGAAAGCTCCAAACCAAAAACCGAGCCCTTAGCGTCTCGGTCTGCATGGAAAATCCTTAAAACTTTACCCTCATTAGCGTTCACCTTTACCCCCGAAAACGCCAATTCCTCACCCCCCACCCCCGTTTGTACCTCCCCAGTTTCGCTAATCATCAGTCGCCCCGTCGTCGCCCCGTGAATTCCACCCATATCTAGCACCAATTTCTCCCCCAAATATACAAACGTATCATCATCCGCCGTAATCGCAAACCGCTCCTCTCCGTCCGCCGTCACCGTAAACGGAATATTCAGCGCCATTGTGAACAAATGATTTTTCCCATCCGCATTTACCGTGTCTTCTGCGCTAAATTCAGTCATTTCCAGCGGATAAAACTCTTCATCCAAAAACGCAAACTTCGCCGCCCCGTCCGCCGTATATTTTAGCGCCAATGTCCCCGCATATTTTTTGTTCACTCCGTCCACCGCTGTCCACCACCGCGCAAAATCCGTCACCCCTCTGTTCGCAAGCAACCTCCCCGCCCCTGTTGCCACCGGCAAATAGTCCTTCGACAACTCATATTCGGCTAGCCCCTCCTCAATCGTCGTGTATTCATAACCACAACTTCCCCACTCAAATTGCCGATTTTTTATCGCTTTTTCCGCCCCAAAATCATACAAATTCACGCACGCATCCGCTTTTTGATCAAAATAAGTCACCGCTAGGCTCACGTCCGCCCCATTTTCCACCCCCGCCGACGCTAGCACCGCCTCTGCCGTTTTCGAAACCGCCGTCTCGGAAATCCTCTTCACAGAGGTCGCCATGCCAATTATCGAGAAAGCCATCACCACCCCCAAAGTCATTACTACCACCACAGTAATCATTTGCGATTTTGCTCGCTTTTTCATGATTTAAGTATAAGTCTTTTTGAAAAAATAGTCAACCACCTTGCACACCCTGCACTAAATCATTGTCCTACGCCTGCGCCAATCACCATCCTGCACCTGCACTAAATCACTACTCCTCGCCTGCACCAAATCACTGCCACCCTAATTTTCTAAGCCCCTCGCCAAATCCCAAAAATATGGTATAATATACTCATGCAGGTTCGCAACGACTATCACGAATGTCTCACCAACTTGGCTTGTTCGATTAGAAAATATTTCGGTCTACCAGTCAAGCACAACACTCTCAATCTTGTTGACGAATATCTCAAAATTTATCACCCCAAAAACGTCGTCGTCATCCTTTTTGATGGCATGGGCACTAATATTCTCGAACGCTCTATACCCCCAGATGCTTTTCTCCGCCGCAATCTCAAAAAATCCATCACCACCGTTTTTCCTGCCACCACTACCGCCGTCACCACTTCTCTGCGCACCGGTCTCAACCCAGTCGAACACGGCTGGCTCGGCTGGACTATGTATATCGAACCCATCCAAAAAATCATCACCCTGTTCACCAACTCCGAAAAATGTAGCCTCGACGGCACTTGTGAAGATTTTCTCAAAATCAAAGACCGTTTCACCCCTAAAACCATCGTCGAAGAAATCAACGCCCGCGGCAAATTCAGCGCGGTCGAACTAATGCCCTTTGGTTCCGCCGCCTACCTCGATCTCGACGAGATGCTAGAAGAAATCCAGCTCGAAACCAAAAAACCAGGTCAGCGCTACATCTACGCTTACGATTCCGAACCCGATGGCATCATGCATCACACCGGTCCCGACGACGACGCCGTCAAACGCGCCATCCTTGAACGCAGCGAAAAAGTCGAAAAACTCGCCGCAAAACTAGACGACACCCTCCTCATCGTTCTCGCCGACCACGGTCATATCAAAGTCCGCAATCTTTTTCTCGCCGACTACCCCGACCTCCTCGCCCTACTTGCCGGTCGCACCTCTATCGACCAACGCGCCGTAGTGTTCAAAGTCAAATCTGGCAAAAAACGCGAATTCCGCCGCCTCTTTAACCAATATCTCGGCGAATTTTACGATTTATATTCCACCAAAGAAGTTATCGACGCCCAATTTTTCGGCGACGGCCCCGAGCATAAGTTCTACCGCCCCGCACTCGGTGATTTTCTCGCCATCGCAAAAAGCGACGTTTGCCTCGTCGCCCCCGACGACGAAGTTCTCACCTCCCAGCACGCCGGCTACACCGACGACGAAATTTTCGTCCCCATCATCATCAAGCCGTGCTAAGCCTACCCCTCTTCACACTTCGCCAAATTTCGCCCGTTAACCCCGAACAATCTCACCACTTACCCCCGAACAGACTCACCCCGCTACTCCCCCGCCGGAATCCCCAACCTCTCATCACTCAGCGCCTCGCCCGAAAACGGATTTTCATACGCATCAATCGCTTTCACTTCCGCATCCAAATTCTCCAAATACTCCGTCAGCACTTCTTCACTCATTTTTCCACTCTTAACCATCTCATAATCCGCCCCCGCCTCTTCTTCTTCCAGCTCCTCTTCCTCCGGCAAAAACCCCGGCCGCGACCGATCGATATAAATATCTCCCGAATTATGATAAATCGCTAGCGAAATACTCGTCGTAATAATCGCAATCGCCGTCGCCCCCACTCCGAGCAGCACCAAATTCCTCGCCCCATTCGACTTAACCTTTTCCATCACACTTTACCCCTTAACTCCCCCGCCAATTTCACATGTTCCGAAATCAAATTCCTCACTTTCAGCACATCCTGCTCCACAATTTTCCGTTTTTGCCTCACTTTCACTAATTGTTGATAAAACTCTACCGCCTTCTCCTCACAATTCATCGCCACTAAACTCTCCAGCTCTTTCTGATAATTTACATAATCATTGATAAACAACGTCCGCGCATCCGCCATTTTGGTCTGATTCCCCACTAAATCCGCCGCCGACAAATTATTTTCCACCAACCTCAAATTCAGCGGCGTCACAAATTTCGTTAGCACCGTCTCATAATATCGCCCCAAATACACCCGCGCCCGCGCATCCGCCTTTTGCACCTTCGCCAGATTTTCCTTAATCACCGTGCAATTTTCACGAATCCCCGCCTGCACCGATTCCGAAACCTCCGCTACGGAACCAGTCTCCGAGCTCGTCCCTAAACCAGTCTCAGAACCATCAGCAGTTGTCTCCGCCACCGCTAGAGCCTCCTTCGCCATCACCATTCCCCCTGTCAAACCCCCTCCCACTTGACAAAGCATAAGAAGTGTGATACAATAGAAGATTAGCCTCTTTTTTCTCATATTTCTATTATAACACACCAATTAATCCCTTTTCAAAAGCACCGTAAACGCTTCCGCCGGAATATCCACTTTCCCAAACCGCTTCAGTCGCGCCTTACCCTTTTTCTGCTTAGCTAGCAACTTCGCCTTTCGGTCTCGGTCCCCCGTATGAATTTTCACCGTCACATCTTTCCGATACGCCCCAATCGTCTCCCGCGCGATAATCCGCGCCCCAATCGCCGCCTGCAGCGCCACCTCGAAGTTCTGCCGCGGAATCACCTCTTTCAACTTTTTCGTCACCTCTCGCCCAATCGCCTCCGCCTCGCTCCGGTGCGCCATCACCGACAGCGCGTCCATTTTCTCCCCCGCCACCAAAAAGTCCACTCTTACCAAATCCTCCGCCCGGTAATCACTCAGCTCATAATTAAACGACGCATACCCCGAAGTCGCCGATTTTAACTGGTCATAAAAATCTGTCAGCAAATTCGCCATCGGCGCCTCAAAATCAATCACCGCCCGCTCCTCGATATACGACAAATTCGTCTGATGCCCCCGTTTTTCATTGATCAAATTCAGCACCCCACCAATCATCTCTCGCGGCACAATAATTTCCCCTTTCACCCACGGTTCCCGAATTTCCAAAATCTCACTCGCATCCGGCAAATCCGCCGCCGAATTAATCTCGATCACCTCGCCATTATTCATCACCACCTCATAATTTGTCGACGGATTCGTAATAATCAGCTCCAGCCCAAACTCTCGCTCCAGCCGTTCCCGAATAATGTCCATATGAAGTAGCCCCAAAAACCCAATCCTAAGCCCAAATCCTAAAACCGGCGAATTCTCCGGTTCAAATTTCAGCGCCGAATCAGAAAGCGCCAACTTCTCCACCGCCTCACGCAAATCCTTATACTGGTCATTGCTCACCGGAAAAAATCCCGCATACACAAACGGCAACACATTTTTATACCCCGGCAGCGGCGTCAAAACCTCGCCCCTCGCATTCACAATCTCGTGCGTTTTCGCTTCCTCATTCTCGCGCACGAACAAACCTTTCGCCAGCGTCACCGTATCCCCGACCTTCGCCTCACGCGTTGTCTTTAAATTCGTCACAATATAACCAATTTCCCCCGCCGAAAGTTTCTCTCTTGGCGTCATTTTCGGCGTCAAAATCCCCACCTCGAGCGCCAGCCCCTTTTTCCCCGCCGCCATCATCAAAATCTCCGCATTTTTCCGAATTTCCCCCTCCACCACTCTTACATACAACACCACCCCCCGATAATCATCAAAATACGAGTCAAAAATCAGCGCTCTGGGGGTGCTCGAACCAAGCATTAGTTCAGGGGTTTTCGGAGGCTGCTGTTCGGGGCTAATTGTGTTGTTGGAGGAGTTAAGGTTGGTTCGGGGGCTTCCGGAGGTTACGACCGAGGATGAGGGCGCGAGCCCCGTGACGACGGGCGCGAGCGACCCGTCACCCGAACTAACCTTAGCTCCGACACCACACTCAATGACCCTGTCGAGGATCTTATCAACCCCAAACCCAGTTTTCCCCGACGCTTCAATAATCTCCTCACGCTTACACCCAAGCAAACTAATAATTTCTCCTGCCGTTTTCTCAACCTCCGCCGCCGGCAAATCAATCTTATTAATCACCGGAATTATCGTCAAATCTTGTTCGAGCGCCAAATATACATTCGCCAACGTCTGCGCCTGAATCCCCTGCGTCGCATCAACAACCAGCACCGCCATCTCCACCGCCTGTAAAGACCGCGACACTTCATACGAAAAATCCACATGCCCCGGCGTATCAATCAAATTCAGCGTATACCCCTTCCACCGCATCGTCACCGGCGCAAGCTTAATCGTAATCCCCTTCTCGCGCTCAAGTTCCATCGAATCCAGCAACTGCGACTGCATCTCCCGCTTCGCCACCGTCCCCGTAATTTCCATCATCCGGTCCGCAATCGTCGATTTTCCATGGTCAATGTGCGCTATAATACAGAAATTTCGAATTTTATCCATAAACACCTTAACTCTCCATTATAGCACACTTTTCACATTTTGTCAACCGAGCACTCATCACGACCTCTGTCGAACCCCGTTTTACTGCTCCACCCCAATCATCGTCAGCGACAACTTCCCCCTGTCATCAATCGCCACCAGTCTTACCTTAATCTCATCGCCTTCGTGTAACACTTCCGTCACCTTCGCCAAGCGTTTCTTATCTGTAATCTGCGAAATATGGAGCATCCCGTCAATTCCCGGCAAAATCGTCACAAACGCGCCGAAATCCTTAATCGTCGCCACTTTCCCCTTGTAAATCTTCCCGACTTCCGGCTCCTCAACCAGCGACCGAATCCATTCCATCGCCTTTTCAATCTTTTGCGAGTCCGTCCCCGACACCGTCACCAGCCCCGAGTCCTCAATATTTACTTCCGCCCCGGTTTCCGAAGTAATTTTATTAATCGTTTCCCCGCCTTTACCAATCACCGCCCCGATTTTCTCCGGCTTAATCATCAACTTCTCAATCCGCGGCGCATATTCGCTCATTTTCGCGGGCCCCGAAATCACACTTTTAATATGCTCCAAAATAAACATCCGTCCCTGGTGTGACTGCTTGAGCGCCTTTTCCATAATCTCCACCGGCAAACCATGCACCTTCATGTCCATCTGGAGCGCCGTAATCCCCTCCTCGGTCCCCGTCACCTTAAAGTCCATATCACCCGCAAAATCTTCCGCGTCCATCAAATCCGTCAACACATAGGCCTTATCAATATCGTCCATGGTAATTTCCGTCCCCTTCGGCACATCCACCATCAGCCCCATCGCCACCCCCGAAACCGGACGTCTCAAAGGCACACCAGCGTCCAGAAGCGCCATACACGACGAACAAGTCGCCGCCATCGAGGTCGAACCATTTTGAGACATAATTTCCGTCACCGAACGAATCGCATACGGAAAATCCTCTTCCGTAGGCAACACCGGAATCAGCGCTCGCTCAGCAAGATACCCGTGCCCAATTTCGCGTCGCCCTGGCGAACCCAACCGCCCCGGCTCCCCCACCGTATATTTCGGCGCATTGTAGTGATGCATATACCGCCGAGTCCCCTCGGTCACTTCCATCGTATCCACCTCTTGCGCATAAGATAGTGGCGCGAGCGTCACGATATTCATCGCCTGCGTTACCCCACGTGTAAACAGAGAAGAACCATGCGTGCGTGGCAAAATCGACACTTGCGACGATAGCGGTCGCACTTCGTCCAATTTTCGCCCATCCGGCCGCACTCCCTCCTCAATAATCCCCCGCCGCACTTCCTTATGCACCGCCAGCTCAAACGCTTGGTCATAGACATCACGCAAATTCGCATCATACCACTCGACTTTTTCATTGTCCGTCTCACCTTGCCCCTTAGCAAGCGCAAATTCATCGTGCATCTTATACTTCAAATCGTCCAAAATCTGCGCCCGCTCCATCACATTTCCGCGCACTTTCGAACCAAATTTCCCCTCTGTCCAATCCGCCACCTCTTGCAGAACTTCCTCGGACGGCAAAATCAATTCATATTCCTGCTTCGCCGCCGCAACTTGCTCCGCCAATTTTCTCTGTAAATCCAGCGCCGGTTGCACATTTTTCACCGCCCAGTGCATCGCCTCAATAATCATATCCTCCGGCACTTCGTTCGCCCCCGCCTCAACCATCATCACTTTGCCGTCTTTACACGCCACCACGAGGTCGAGCGGCGATTTTTCCCGCTCCTCCGGCGACAAAAAGGCCTTAAATTCACCATTAATTCGCCCAATTCTCACCCCCGCCACTGGACCATCAAACGGCACGCCCGCGTTCATTAGCGCCGCGCTCGCCGCCACCATCGCCACACAATCCGGCCGAAAATTCGGGTCCATCGACAGCACCGTACAAACCACCTGCACCTCTTGGCGATAGCCCTTCGGGAACAGCGGTCGAATCGGTCGATCAATCAACCGCCCCACTAGCACCGCCTCGTCCGCCGGCTTGCCTTCGCGCTTAATAAACCGCGACCCAGAAATCTTCCCCGCCGCATAAAACTTCTCTTCGTAGTCGATCGACAGCGGGAAAAAGTCCTGCACCACCGGCTTTGTCCCGACCACTACCGAGCCGAGCACCACCGTATCCCCATAACTCACCAGCACCGACGACGTCGTCCGAAAACCCACTCGGTTCACCTCGAGCGTCAGCTCCCGCCCCAGCCACTCGGTAGACATCCGCACCGTCTTCTTACCGTTAGGATTAATAATTTCCATAAAAATACCCTTTCTCGGGAAAACTTCAGGTGTCACGTCTGGAGCCAGCTCCAATCACAACATCTGCCGTCTTCCCAATGTTAATTTACTAACTCTATTATACCAAAACTTGCATTTTTTCGCAAAGTGTGATATAATAAAAAGTGGGGTTAGTTTCGCACATTTACAGAACGAGGTGAAAAAAAATGTCAGAAGTCCATGGAGAAATCCATATTTCCGAAGAAGAATATGAGCAGCGCATAATTCGTTATAGACATGCTCTCAGCAACGCGCGTAGCGAAATTGAAAACATTCTCGATGATTATCAGCGTAGCGCCGGTCGCAATGTTATTTATAGCCATCCCGACCGCATCAAGACACTTCCGAGCTTGCTCGAAAAGTGCAATCGCAAGCATCTGTCGCCTGATAAAATCGACGATATCGCAGGCGCCAAAATCGTAGTCCTATTCGAAGATGACATTGAGCCTATTTGCGAGTTGCTTCGCAATGCCTTCGTCATTAAAGAAGAAGATGACTATCTTAGCAACCCGAAAGATAACGGCTATCGTGCCGTCCACCTAACCGCCGTCATCAAAACAACCGTTGACGGACGACAAGTCCAAGTCCCAGTTGAGATTCAGGTCAAAACCGTTTTGTCTGATGCTCTCTGGAGCATGGAACACGTAGTAAGGTACAAAAAAGGCACACCCGATCCAAGGGCAAGTGCCATTATTCGCGCCGCATCTAGCCGTATCGACGAACTCAGCAAAATTATGCTCGAGTTTCGCGATTACGAAACCAAAGTCGACGCTAAACCAAAAAACTAAACTATCCCCAAAAATCCGCCAATCATTGGCGGATTTTCTCTTGCTATTATTTTCTCAACCCAAGTTTCGAAATTGTCTTCTTATACAGCTCAAAATCGGTATTTTCGAGGTATTTCAGCAGTTTTTTCCGCTTCCCTACCATCTGAATTAACCCTCTTTTGGCCATAAAGTCATGTTTATTGTTCTTCACGTGCTCAGTCGCTTCTTTAATCCGAGCCGTAAGAATCGCAACTTGAACTTCAGGAGAACCAACGTCTTGCTTGCTCCGCGCGACACTGGCAATAGCCTTGTTCTTATTCTCTTTTGTAATCATTGCTCCATTATATCACATCTGTTATAATATTGCAATAATGAACGAAGATAAAATCATTTTAATCGACAAACCCGCAGGCATCTCCAGCTTCGGCGTCGTCGCCAAAGTCCGCGGCAAATTAAAAGCCGAGTCCGGACGCAAAATCAAAGTCGGCCACACCGGCACTCTCGACCCCTTCGCCACCGGCCTTTTAATTTTGCTCTCTGGCAAAATGACCAAAAAATCTAACGAATTTTTAAAACTCGACAAAGTCTACGATGCGACCTTGCGGCTCGGCTACACTTCCACCACCGGCGACCCTGAAGGCGAAATCGTCGAGAAAGATATATTTCTGACGCCTAAGGACGACGACATTAAATCGGCACTATCAAAGTTCACGGGCGAAATTGAACAAACCCCACCCAAATTCTCCGCCATCAAAATCAACGGCCAGCGCGCCTATAAACTAGCTCGTCAAAACAAAGATTTCGAAATCCCCTCTCGGCTAGTCACGATTTACAATATCGAAATCCTACGCTACACCTACCCCGAACTCAAAATCCGCGTCCACTGCAGCTCCGGCACCTACATCCGCACCCTCGCCGAAGACATCGGCGAAGCCCTCGGCACCGGCGCCTACCTCACCGCCCTCCGTCGCCTCAAAATCGGCAACTACGATATCACAAACGCCGAAAAACTTGATTTTTCATAGAAAACACGCATCATCACCAAAGTTTTGATTATCTTGTCAAAAAACTAGGCCTCCCAGAAAATAGTTATTAATGTCTATCATTTTTTACTAACCCTTCCGGTAAAGTTATTATTTGTTGCTTAAAATCAATCCGCATCTTGCGTCCATACGGCAATATCATACGCGGAGAAGAATGACCAAAATTTAAGTTATAGACCGTTGACAAAGAATGTTTTTCTGCTAGCTCTCGGTAAATGTCCTTATACTCGTCATAATAAATTTCGTCCTGTGGCTTGCCGATAATCAATGCAGAAATTGCCTCAAAAATCCCCTGTTTCTCTAAAGCTCCTAATATCTTTTTGACTTTTTCCGGAGCGGGTCGCTCTTCACTAGTTTCAATAAAAGCAATCTTATTTTCCCATTCTGTCGGTGTTGGGAAAATATTGTATTTTTCATAAATTTCAAGCTGGTCATCATATCGTCCGCCAGTCAGCATTTCCGATAAACTTTCCAAACACCCACCAAGCAGTTCGCCCTCAACTATGTCACTGCCGTAAAGAAATTCAAAACCATGTTTTTCTTCGTGCTTTATCCGCTCTATGCCAAGTTGTTTTTCGTTAAAGTCGATCCTGGCTTCATACCAAAACGGACTTGGCTTAACTTCGATGGCGGTTTTCGTACCAGCAAATAATAAATCTAGCCATTCTTTGGTGTAAGGCAAAATTTCTGGCCCAAGCTCGGCAATATCGGCAAAAAGTGAAGGCGCATAAAAAGTTTTTAGCCCCATCTTATAAAGCATTAAATGATTATTAGTAGTATCAGAAAAACCCAGAAACGGCTTTGGATTTTTTCGCACAATCTCTTTAAATTCGTCATTCATCAGAAACGGCAAAGTGCGAAAAGTGTCGTCGCCGCCCAGTACTGTCCAAATAATGTCAACTTCTGGGTCCAAAAACGCTTGTTTCAAATCGGCAGCCTTGGCCTCCGGATGCTCGGCTAAGTATTTTTCGCCTTTTTTAGCGTTGTCCATGTATTTAAACCTAAAACCAAAAACATTTTGCAGGCGGTCTTCAACCAGCTTAACTTCATGTTTAACAAATTCCTCGCCGAGCACTCCGCTTGACAAAGACAAAATCCCAACGCATTTTCTCATACTATGTCCTTTCCATCATTAAATCTTCTAAAAACTTGCATCTCTCGTATGTCGTCTTTTTCCAAAATTCATCCATACAGTTCTTCTCTTTTCGCCAACAAATGATCACTCTAATTATATCATAAGTTCACTTCCCACTGGTAGCACTGCTTGAATCTACCCCTCAAGTGCAACATTGTTACAGAATCTATTTTGCACGAAAACTAGGATAATGTCTCTTTTTTTTCATTTCCAAAGAGGTTATGTCGCAGTTAAGGGGTAAACTTAGAATCTTTTTTGCATTTTACTGAAAATATGCTATAATTACAATGACGAGCTTAGTATTGGGCTTGCACCTTTATATTTTGAGAAAGGCTGGTGATCGTCTATGACAGGAGATTACGATGCGCTATTTATTGAAGCATTACACGATAAGGACAGGAGGAAAATTGCCAAAATTCCAAAAAGTGACTTGCACAATCATGTACCCTATGGTGGTAGTCGAGTTTTTTTGGGAGCGATCGAAGATCGCACTATCCCGAAATGCGATCATAAGTTTCGCACTATTCCAGAAATGAATGCTTGGTGCAAAAACAATATCAAGATAAAAAATGACTATCAGTTGAGAGTTTTTGCTGGTTATTTCCAGGCATGGCAAGACGGAGTAAAAGTATTCGCCCCAAATTTTGCTTTTTGCGCACAAAAAGAGTTTGATTCTTTCGTGAAATATATCGATTTCATAAAAAGACTAGGAAACATGTTCGAGGAATATATGCATATCTATCCTGAATTATGCCTAGATCGAAATAAGCGCGGCAAAGAAATGGAAGAGATCACTAAAAAATTTCTGGATACAGGAATTTTTAAAAGTATTGATCTGGTTGGTGATGAATTTATTGGTGTTGATAGTTTTGTGGGATGTTACAAAATTGCTAAGGAATACGGCATAATCAGAAAGGCTCATGTTGGTGAGTTTGCAGACTCTAGTTATGTAATTGACGCAATAAACAAGCTAGATCTTAACTACATTCAACATGGAATCACGTTAGCGGAAGATGAAGATGCAATATATGCAGTAAAAGAAAAAAACATAGCGTTGACCATCTGCCCAAGTAGTAACTTGATGTTATCAAGAGTGAAGTCTATGGAGGAGCATCCAGTCGTCAAGCTTTATCGTCATGGCCTAAACATTTCTATCGGAAGTGACGATGCTTTAATCTTTGATTCTTCCGTAACAAATGAATACTTAAAATTGACAGAGACTTCATTGACGCTTGATGAGATTAATTCCATACGGATAAATGGATTAAGTTATTATAGCTAACAGCCTTTCGAAAGCGCCCATAGTTTATATGGGTGCTTTTTCTTGACTAATATAATAAAATATGCTAAAATACAGATAATCATGGGTCCCCCATGAAAATCATAGGCCTTTTGAAGAAAGGAGTACATTACCATGACGAATATTTTTAACGATCCTGATAGGCACATTGAGGCAATCAAGAAGATTCGCATTCCAGAAGTCAAGCGGAAGAAGTTTGGTTCAAAATCTATGTGTTGTGCTTGGGTAACAAAATTGTGCCCAGCAAAATGCAAGAGCTGCTTTTTCAAATCTGATATGTATCACGAAGGAAAGCCTAGCGAAAAATATCAGTTTTCGGATTGTGGCACGGAGCGTCTGATTAAATTTATAAACGACTCCAACAACCCTTATCTTATGCTTTCTGGTGGTGGCGAACCAATGATTAGGAGGGATATTGTTAACAAGATTGTAAGAGAAGCTGCAACTAACCGTATCGTCGTTGTAACTAGCGGAATCTGGGCGCGTACTTATGGCGTAGCACAGGACATAATTACTGAGCTCTATGAGAGCTTCAAGAGTAGAACCGTCAATGATAATATGACGTTCGTCCTTCGGTTAAGCATAGATAGTTTCCATTATGAATCGCTCGGTTTTGCTATCTTGGACAACATCATCTCTGTTTTTAGGAACACCTATAGAGATGAACCGAATTTTCAGTTGCGTATCCATACCATGCAAAATGATGATACGTTGGAAATTGTGGCTGATAAAATCGGTGGTTGCAGGGTAGTTTACAGTGATGTCGAATCTGTTTCCGATAATAAGGAAATCATCAAAATCCTGCCAAAGCAGGCAACTTTGATGTTCGATGACGGTTACAAAGTTTTTGTAGGATGTTCGAAACTGTTCTTGTCTAACCTCAAATTGGACATTAACGAATTGAGCGACGATATCCAAAGATCGCTTGACGTGTTCGAAGAAGATATGAGCATTAGCGAATATGGGAATCCGTCCATCTTAACAAATTGTAATGGTTCCTTGGGGCTCGATTTCTGGATTGATTACAACGGGAATGTCACGACCTGGGGGAATCAGCAATGGGACAGCCTTTATAATGTTTATATCGACACTTACGCGGATGTAGTAAAAGGTACGTTCGACAATATCATCAGCTATTCTTTCTTGGATAAAGGCTATTATTATCGAGAGAGGATAATTCGCAGAGTAAATCCTCGTGCCGTTTTGAGATCGAAGGCCATCAACCTTCGTGATTATGCGGGAGCTTTTCTCGTTGAAGAAAGCCGAACGAAATTTTACTATGCACTACAAGTGGTAAAAGACTACATTGAAGACGGAATTTTGTCAGAATCCGACATAGCTTTTTTGCCTTGGATCTTGCAAGAAGCAATTAGTCTCGATAGCGAGAAGCTGAAAGAACTATATATGCAGTCTGATTTTGACATCGTAAAGCAATATCTCGTAAAGAAAGACGCTTTACGTTCTGTTGATTGGGAGATTCTCTTTACCCTAATCAAGCTTGGACACTACGACGTTTGTGTTAAAAATCTTTCGGAGGCTATTGCGCACTATAACACAACCTACGGTAAGAATATCGGTACTGTCGAAGATATCAAAGACAGCGACGATCCGATTCTTTATGGTGAATTCCATAATAGGATTTCTTTTATGAAAGAAGCAGCAAAAAACTTGTGCCTTAATGCTGAGCAGTGCTAATTCGTCAACAATCCCCGGGTTTGACCGCTCGGGGATTTTATTTCTCTAAATATTTTTTAATATTAGCTATATCTTGTTGATCTTTGGGTAAATTGCGCGATTCTTTAAAAGCTAAAATAGTATTGATATTTTCAAGATTAAACTCATCTCCCTCATCCATATTAAAACGTGATTTTTTATCAACGACTATCTCTAATGAGTCGCTAAGGTGATAAAAATTGCAAGCATTTATTTTGTCCGGCGTCATGCCAAGCTCATCTTTTACCTCGGCGAAAAGTTCTTCAGAAATACAGAGATCAATATCTGAACATTCTTCGCGAATACCTCTTAATACTAAAGACGCTCCAGAAAGAACATAGTATTCATCTTTGGGAAAATGTAATTCCCTTAGGTGGTTTATAATCTCTTCTTTATCCATTGTATTGGACTCCTTATTTTTAAGAAATATATCTTATTGATATTATATCATGGACTTAGACTGAAACATCTTTTTCCAACCACTTTGTGTTATAATATAGTTATGCTAGTCTATCGTTCTCGTCTCATCGGCACACCAGTGCTCAGCGTTCAAGCTGGTGGGCCCATCGCTAGTCTTTCCAATCCGATTGTTGATCCTGATAATTTGAAAATTCTCGGTTTTTTTCTTTCCAATTCGGCGGCGAACGCGATTAATAACATTCTCGACATCTCCTCCATTCGCGAATATTCGCAATATGGCGTTGTCGTTGATGGCGCCGATGAATTCGTTGGTCGCGAAGACGTCATTAAAATCAAAAAAGTCCTGGATCTAAATTTCAATTTAATCGGCCTCAAAGTCGAAACTAAAAAAGGCACTAATCTCGGCAAGATCATCGATTTTACCGCCACTTCCGAAGATTTTGTTATTCAACAAATCATCGTCAAACGCCCGACTTTCAAAAGTTTTATCGACCCCGAACTCACTATTCACCGTCGTGAAATTGTCGAAATTACCGACGACAAAGTCATCGTAAAAGACGAGGAAAAAGTTTTAAAAGCTCGCGCCGAAAAAGAAGATTTCGTCCCGAATTTCGTCAATCCTTTTCGTAATCCCGAACAAGATTTTGCACCAGCTCAAACGAAAACCCCTGACGGCAAAGATAACTAATTAACTTTTTATCATCATATCGCGCCCGTTTTTTGGCAATCATTTTCAAAATTTCTTCTTCATCATTCCGCCCGTCCAAAACTTCCGCAATGATCTCCTTCGCTACCCCTTTTTTCATAAGCTCAAGCGATAATCTCCGCCGCGAAATCCCTTTTTTTACAAACCGATTTTCCACATAATACTTCGCGAATACTGTGTCGTCCAAATATTTTTTCTCTTTCAGCCTAGAGACAATCAAATCAATATAATTTTTATCTAATTTTTTTTCAAAAACTTTTTTATACAAATAATCACGCACTTCTTTTTCCGACCGCGGCCGGACCAAAGCCCATTCCAGCGCCCGCTGATATAACTTTCCAAATTCCGACGCTTTTCTTAGTTCTGCTAACTTCTCCGCCGATAACTTAATTCCCACCTTCACCCCCAAATCCACCACCTGCGCAATATCGAGCGAAAAACTAAACTTTCCGTCCACAAACACATTCACTCGATTCGGATTTTTCACCCCCTGTTTTAAATCCGTAATCACTAGCTCTTTATTTTTCTCGCCAGGCTCCCGACTTTTAGCCCCACACCCTTTAACTCCATAACTATCAGTCTTGCGTCCACTAGCCACGCAATTATCAGCTTCACACCCCCGAGTCTCATCCCCCAGCCTAATTATATCCATGCATTCTCGCCCATTCCCGCAGCGCCGCAAACGTCAACTGGTCATTTTTAAGCGGTTCTTTGGCAAATTTCTCCCGAAATTCCCTCATTTTCGCGCCTTCCACCCATCTCACTTCCGAAACTTCCTTGTCATTGAACGAAAACGCTTCCTCGCGCCCAGTCCAATCTACCGCGAACACCCACGCAAACCGATTTTTATTAAATGGCCGCATCGTCACAAATTTCAAATCTTCCGCCGTAATTTTCACGCCAATTTCCTCGTAAGTTTCTCGAATTGCCCCCTCTACCACCGTTTCGCCAAAGTTGATATGCCCACCCGCCGAAATATCATAATCGCCAGGATACCGGCTCACCAGTTCCGACCGTCGTTGCCACAAAAACTCTAGCCCATGCTCGCCCAACCGATACAAGAAAATCACCGCCACCCCGACAATTTCTTGCGCATCCGCACTTGCAATTTCCGGATTGTCCTTCGCCGAATTCCAACCGTGGTCCTTAATCGGCTCGCCATTCGGATGATATAACTGCCAAATCTCGTCCGTATGCATTACATTGCAGCTTTCTCGCGCACCTTCGCCTCAATTTCCGCCATCAGTTCCGGTTTTTCTTTAAACAACTTTTTCACCGCTTCGCGTCCTTGTCCCAAAGTCTCACCATTATACTTAATAAACGCACCGGCTTTATCCAAAATCCCATGCGCCACCCCAAGGTCCAACACGTCGCCCGCTTTCGAAATCCCCTCATTATACATCACGTCGAATTCCGCAGTCCTAAACGGCGCCGCAATTTTATTTTTCACCACTTTCACCTTAGTGCGATTACCGGAAATGTTTTCACCGTCTTTAATCTGACCAATTCGCCGAATATCCACCCGCACCGAAGCATAAAACTTCAACGCGTTTCCACCCGTCGTTGTTTCCGGATTGCCAAACATCACCCCAATTTTCATCCGAATCTGGTTAATGAAGATCACCGTCGCACGCGACTTCGAGATAATCCCAGTTAGTTTGCGCATCGCCTGCGACATTAGCCGCGCCTGCAACCCCATCTGCGCGTCGCCCATATCGCCATCAATTTCCGCTTGTGGCACAAGTGCTGCCACCGAATCCACCACAATCAAATCCACCGCGTTCGATCGCACCAAAGTTTCACAAATCTCCAGCGCCTGTTCGCCATTATCTGGCTGCGAAATTAACAAATTCGCCGTATCAACACCAATTTTCTTAGCATAAGCCGGGTCGAGGGCATGTTCCGCGTCGATAAACGCCGCCTGCCCGCCTTGTTTTTGCAATTCTGCAATCGCGTGCAACGCCAAAGTCGTCTTACCCGAAGATTCCGGCCCATAGATTTCAATAATTCGCCCTTTTGGCCAACCCCCGCCCAGCGCCAAATCCAGCGACAATGACCCCGATGGCAAAAGTTCCACGTCCATTTTCGGCGTATCGCCTAGTTTCATAATCGAACCATCGCCAAATTGTTTTGTAATCTGCGCCATCGCGAGCTTCAACGCTTCACTTCGCCCGTCGCCAGCGCCTCCCGCCGTCGTTTCTGTTTTTTTATCCACCGCATCTTTTTTTGCCATAATAATATACCTTTCTGTATATATTATACCTTATTTTGATTATTTGGCATCCTCTTCTTTTTCTCTTATATCACACCCTAAAAAAATTTTCAACTTTGTGATACAATTTTAGTATGAGAATGAATGAAAATATTTTGATTTCCAGTTTAACTACTATGCGCCTCGGCGGTCCGGCTCGCTATGTTCTCGAGGTCGAATCCACGCGCGACATTAAAGACGCCTACGGTTTTGCCCGCACCATGAAACTCCCGACTTTCATTCTTGGCTTTGGCGCAAACACTATCGGCCACGACGAAGGTTTTAACGGTGTAATCATCATTAACCGCATGCGTGGCATGTTCGAAGAACCAATTACAAACGGTCTCCGCCTCAAAGTTATGGGCGGCGAATATTGGGACCACGTCGTCGAATACGCCGTCTCCAAAGGTCTCACCGGCATCGAAGGTCTTTCTAAAATCCCCGGTCTCGCCGGCGCTGCCCCTGTCCAAAACATCGGCGCCTACGGCCAACAAATTTCCGATGTCTTAACCGAAATCGAGGTCTACGACATCGAAGCCGATGAATTCAAAATTCTCACTCGCGACGAACTCGGCTTTTCCTATCGCCACAGCATCTTAAACACCACCATGGCCGGCCGTTATTTCGTGGTCTCCATCACTCTCGAACTTCACGTCGGCGTTATGTCTCGTCCATTTTACACTTCTATAGAAAACTTCATGTCCGACCACAATCTCACCGACTTTAGTCCCGCTGGCATCCGCGCCGTCGTCTCTGCCATCCGCGCCGACAAACTTCCCGACCCCTCCGAGAAAGCCTCGTCCGGCTCTTTCTTCAAAAACATCTATCTTTCCGAACCAGAATCCGAAGTCGCCAGCAACCGTGGCATTCCTGTTCGCAAGGGTCTAGACGGCATCAAAATCAACTCCGCCTGGCTTCTCGAACAATGCAACCTCCCCGGCAAGTCTTTTTACGGCTTCCGCGTCAATAAAAAAGCCCCCCTCGTTCTGATTAACGAATCTTCCGAGTCCTATGCCGACCTCGAGCGCGCCCGCGCCGAAATCGTCAGCAAAGTCTACGACAAATTCGGCTACTGGCTCGAACAAGAACCCGTCGAAATTCCCACCGGCAAAAATCAAAACAATCCTAGTTTCACGAACAATGGCCAAAACAACCCTAATTTCGCTAACAATAACCAGTCTAACTCTGACCCCACCGGAGTTCGCTAATGAAAATCTTAAACGGTAGCGAACTAGCCGGCTTTATTAAGGAGCGCCAGGCCCACGAAGTTCGAGGACTAAAATCCACGCCCAAACTTCTAATTTTGCGCGACTCAGACAACCCCGTCATCCAAAAATACGTCCAACTCAAAATCAAATACGGCACCGATATCGGCATCACAGTCGAAGATTTTAAAGCCGAAACCCCCGACGCTCTCGCCGCCAAAATCCGCGAAGCCAATTCCGACCCGCTCATTCACGGCATCATCATCCAGCTTCCCCTAACCGACAAAACCAAAACTGACGAACTCTGCAACCTCATCGCCCCGGCAAAAGACGTCGACGGTCTCGGCGACAACGCCCAGTTTGACTCCGCCACCGCCACCGCAATTCTATGGCTCCTCGCCGGCTACGACATTAACCTAAAAACCGCCAATATCGCCCTCGTCGGCCGAGGCAAACTCGTTGGCGCGCCTCTATTTAAAATGTTTAAAAACTCAAATTACTCCGTCGAACTCTTTCATCGTGGCAACGACTTGACAAAACTTAAGAACTTTGATATAATTATAAGTGCGACTGGCGTTCCCGGTCTGATTTCTGATGATCTCATTAAACCGGGCGCCGTTATCGTCGACGCTGGCACCGCTAGCGAAGACGGAGTCTTAAAAGGCGACGTCGCCGACGCAGTCCGCGACCGCCACGACCTCACCGCCATCACTCCCAAAATCGGCGGCGTCGGCCCCCTCACCATCACCTGCCTCTTCGACCACGTCCTCCAGTCCGCCAAGCGGTAAATAGCTACATCGGCTTTAGCCCGTTTTGTCCAGTTGGGTCAATCTGCACGTCAAATCCGCCTTGATCTGTATGCTGTCCACCCCGAGAATGCTGCACCTCGTACACATTCCCCTGCGCATCCTGATAATTCCGCACTGTTTCGTGCACATCTAACACGTCGTTGGTTATATTCGCATTTGTGTTCAGTACATCGTTGGTTATATTCGCATTTGTGTTCAGTACATCGTTGGTTATATTTGTGTCCATCGGATTGTTAGCAGTCCATCTATCAATCGTCGCAGCGTCAGTCCCGGTGATTTGCGTAAACGCAGTTATTGCGCCGTTGCCGTCCGTCACACCAGTTGCCGAATGATTTTCCATCAAAGCTTTAGCTTCCTCTTTAAATCTACCGGCATCAGTTACATTTGCTCCCTCAGCACGTGCGCTAAGCATAATTTTCTTGTCTTCCGAGATATTCGGATTAGACGCCAAAATACGCCTTGCCATTCCCTGCGTCAAAACCCCAGATGCAATCAAACCAGCCAAACTGTCACCAGACAGCTTCGGGATATCTTCCGGTTTCAAATCATCAATTCCTACACCACCAGCTGCCGCGTATGCGCCATAATCGCCAAGAGCACTATCTCCGCCTTTTTGCATAAACGTTTTAAGCTCAGCATCCGTAGCGAGAAAACCGTTACCGTATTTTGTCGCCGTATCGCGTAGCCACGCTGCTCGGCTTGCCGTATCTTTGAACCTAATATTTCCATTATTCTCTGCATCTCGCACCATTTTTGCGATGTCTTTATCTTTCATATAGCCCGAAGATACTGCAGCGGCAATCGCTGCATTCATGCCAACTTCGTCACCTCGCTGAGAAGCATCCAAAAATAGTTGTTTGTAATATCCATTGGGATCGCCACCACCTTTAGCAATGCCCGCTCTAGCCAACGAATTAGCCAAAATAACATTAGCCTCCTCTTGTACACCTATATTTTTTTTAGCGGCATTTTGAGCCATAGCCAATCGCTTATCAGAACCGACGAAACGACCAATACCAGTCCTTGCAAACCTAGCCTTCATTTCTCCGATACTAGTCAATTCGCCATTAGCATTATAACCAGCTTTTTTTCTCGTTTTACGTTCGAGGCCCATTTTCTGGGCATTTTTGTTAAGCTCGGAATTCGTAGCTTTTTTCGTCGCCCAGCCGCTCGCCGTTCTCCCCATTCCAGACAACTTCGTTCCCAGCGTCCCCATCGCCGCCATCGAATTCTTGAGTACGGTTGGAATAAAGAATATCGGAGCAACACCCGTAATCATCGCTGTCGCCGCCGAGAAAACACCCTGATCGCCAATCCCGCTCGCAAGCAATAATTTCGACACATAGTTTCCGCCCCCAACCAATAATCCAATAATCGGATAAACCAGTAGTTGACTCTTCAAAAATTTCCACCATTTATCAAATAGCGTCTTTTTTGCATTCGGCAAAATATACGCAATTACCGCCAGCGGAGATGTAGCCACTAGCACTACAATCGCAGCTTGCCGTACCGATAACAAAACAAACAAAAACGCAATCGAAACCACAACCCCTAGCGCACTAATTAATAACGTAAACACAATCGCCCCACCACTCCAAATCGCTGACCCAGCCAAAATTCCCAAAATCGCCACACTTGCAAGAGTAGGTAGGACAGTACTGCCCGGGATTACACTAGAAACCACCTTCAAATTTTCAGCCAACCCATTAAACATCCTCTGTAGCGAATATCCCAAAATATTAGACACATCTACCAGTGCCACACAAAGCCAATACGAAAGATTAATCAAAATCGCCGCCACGATGAGCTTCGGCAAAATTTTCTTAATACCATAGTTGTCAATCCCCACGCCGGTCAGTTGTGAAAAAATCACCGCCAAGAATACGACAATAAATGCTATATTCGCAATCGTTCTAAAAGTTTCCCATGCCTGTTTCGTTCCCCCATCACCACCAGTAAATAATATTGGATCCACCTGCAAATTATCTTCTATTGCATTAGTATAAAAATCTTGCGCCACGTCGCCAAACCAATCTATTAACGAGCACACAATCCACCCTAGCGACCCCGCCGCCCCAGAACTCAGGCACGTCACCTCCTCCGTCGACCCATCTTCGCTATCGCCCGGCACCAAATTGCCATTTTCGTCAACCGATGCGTTGGCATAAGTATCCTCCGAAACGTTAGCATAGTTGTTCTCATTACTAAGCCAGCTCAGAACACTCTCAAAAGTCCCCTCTTTTAATCCAGTATTCACATTAAAAATCGACATCGTTTCGCTCTTTGCTCCCGTTTCTGAAGGTGGCATACTAATAATACACCATTCTGTCGGCGAATTTTTAAAGGCATAACCATTCGCCGGCTTTTCAGCACTGCATTGATTAATGCTCATTTCCGGATAATTCTTTTTTATATCTAGTAAGTATCTATAATATAATGAATATTGATCGTTAACGGTCCAAAAACTTTCCGAGCTAGCACCGATGGTAGTAATAAATTTGTTTTTTGCCTTAGTTTTACTATTGCCTATCGGAATATATGTCGCATTTTGGTTTTCTGCAGTATTCCAATTCAAAACAGAGCTCTCTATCTTTACGCTCGGACTAACGTATATATCCCTCACTACGTCACCTACAAGGCTTTTTAAATTTGATGTAAAAACACTAACATCAAAGGAACTTTTTAAGGTCCTGTATACTTTCTCAACTTCTATCTCATAAAGCGAAATATTCAGCATATCCGCAGTCACTGCCGTCATAGAAACACTTGGTCCTGTTTCTATTGTTAGGTTTTCAGAACCATTTCCCACCAAATTCATAAGTTGCTCGCCATTATAGGAGATTCCAGTTTCACCATTGCATTCCGTCACTATCCACGCATTAGTCTTTTTTACAAAATTACAAGAAATCCCTCCGCCAGTAATCGTTACTGGATTTTGATTACTGCTGGTATCATCAGTAACGCTCCCAATCGAAAAAGTAATTTGCTGAATTCCGTTTTCAGCCACATTTCCATCGTCCCCATCCAATGTCACGGAGCTAAATTGATACCCCATCCCTTCCAGCGTCGTCGGCATCGTATAAAAATCTTTCAACCCCCTCGCCGAAGACCCGTACCCCTCAAAAACCTGTTTACAGCTAAAATTGCTATCATTATAGTAGCTAGTATTCAAACTATTCCCGACGTGCGTCGTAATCCAAATATCACTACTGCTAACATTCGCAAATCCGCTATTTTTATTAAAAACGCTCAAGTAATCTTCGAAATCTTTAATCTGAATCGAGTCTTTTGCATACATTTCGTAACAAGTCTTCACCCCCATCAACAAGGATTTTTTATACAAATCCGCCTCCGAAGTCATCGCCGCCGAAACGTTATTGAAAGAAAAAATAGCAAAAAACAATGGCAAAACTAAAATCAAATACTTCCTTGCGCTCCGCCACATCTCTAACTTTCTAAAGCCCTTATTCATTTTTCCTCCAACATCTTTTGATTTAAAGTTTTTATTTCATCACTCAAAGTTCTCAATACCGCATAACGCCTCATCCTCCCCAAAGCCTCGTTCGGAGCTTCAATCCCTTTTTCTAAATCCGCCCCAGCGTTTTCTAAACATTCGTAATCGTAATAATTATCTTTATAACAACCCTTATCGGCATACAAAAAATATTCATCAGCCACGGCTTCATAATACGTTTCTTCCAATCGACAAATCGCATTCATCACTCCATCTATTCCCGTACAGTCAAAATTTTCTTCCAAATATTTTTTTGCATTAGCCATACCGGTTTTTGCAGCCTCCACTACCGCTTCGCTAACCGCCCGATAATTAATCATATTTTCTAAAACTCTTAACGCCAACCGATACTCTGTAGCGCCATCGCTGAGTATTCCATCAGTTACTTTCTCGGCTTTTCTATCCAATTCACTGTAATAATCTTTAATTTCACTGTTTTTATTATCTTTGATTCGAATCGCATAAATTGCTTCGGCAATTTCGGTATCAATTTCTCCGTTCGGAGTCTCAGCGTTTTCATCTTCGGCATAATTTTCCCCGTCTGGGCCATTTTCAATATAACTCACTAGCTCAGTCAAATCCACACTAGAAGTTTTTGGAGTTAAGTTTTTCGCGTTCAAAATCACTACCACCACAATCGCGACAGCCACAATTACTATCCCCGATATCAAAAAAACAATCCACTTTCGAAACTTTTTCTTAGGCGCACCCAATATAATATCCCCTCCAGGCACAATCGGCGCGCCAGCAGGGTTGCCAGCACTAGCGCCCACCTCATTAGTGTACGACGGATTCATATATAGTCTCATTATAACATAACCATTTTTAAAAATACAAAAAAATCATCAAAAAATTCTCCCGCTAATGTCAAAATCCGCCATACACCGCACAAAGACTAAGGACCAACCAAAAATCCCCCTCCACATTACTGCCAAGGGGGATTTCTTAAGTTCCCGCCCTTATGAAGCGGTCAACTTACATCAATTTTTTACGGCTAGCAATATAGTAACCTAGCATGGTCACCACCGAACCTGCCCCCACTGCCCCAGTCACAATTGCCCCAGGACCAGTGTCGATAATTTGATCCGGCGTGTTATCATCAGGAGTCGGAGTCGGTTCCGGCGTCGGCGTTGGCTCGTCCTTACATTCCTTATTCACCATCACCGAAGCGTCATCTTTGTAAACGTTCCCGTTCACCGTCGCGCTCGCCCAGTTCACCAGTTGGTTACTCCCACAAGCCATGGTCTTATCCACGACTTTACCAGTAAACCGCACATACGCGTTCCCCTTCGCCGTATAACTACCAATGTTCAACCCGGTCGTCGTCACGGTGTTGTCTTTTAACAGCATCCCGCTTTGATATTGCGAATTAAACAGATAGGTCGAATTCTCCACGTATTCCACGTTCGTCGGCAAAACGTCCCGAATCATCACGTTATTCACTTGGTCCGCGAGCAAGTTCTTGTATTTAATCTGATACTCAACCTCGTCGCCAACCTTCGCGTCCACCGATTCGCTCCATTCCGTCGTGCCTTTAATTCGCACCTTCTTCGTCACTTCCGCCGCAACCGATTTATGCACTTTCACATTAATCGTTACCACGCCAGCGTATTGATAACAACCCGGAATTTCACCATTCATCGTGGTGTAACCAAGCGTCGCACCATTGATGATGATGTCGTTCGAAAGGCTAAATTGCCCAATATTGTTTTTATACACTGCCGAACCCGCCACATATTCAAGATAAAAATCTTCGCTAGAAGTTAGCGTTACTTCATCCCAATACCGAGTCGGAGTCGCGTTCGACGAATCGAGATACCCAACAATCGTTTGTGATTTTGCCACATTCGTCGGTAAGCTAAACGTCGCTTTCACGTTTTTTGCCACCGCATCCGTGCCTTTCGGACTGTTGTTGTGGACATACAACCGAATCGTGTATGTCTCGCCATCTTTCACCTGGATACTATCCGCATTCCAAGTACTTACCGTTGCCCCCGCTACTTTCGCCCCCACGAAATTCTTTTCATCCCCTATCGAAACTTCTTGATTCGAAATCGAGTTAAATGTAATTTTGTCGCCCAGCACCCCACTATTGATTTGGTCAAGAGTGTAGCTCGGCCGACCGCCCCCATTATCACCCCAAGCGTTCACTACCGCCGGGGTCAGCGTCGCCGCCACAATCGAAATCGCAGCCGTCACGCCCATTAAACTTTTATAAACTTGTTTCATAACATCTCCTTTATAAAATTTGTTATTAATAATTGTATTGCTAGCCAAATTGTTAACCAAACAGTCAAATCATCTCAGAATTCAATTTTAAATTGGGATGAGCCCGGCGAACGATGTCGCCGGGACACTAAAAATGTACTAGGCTCGAATCTTCGCCCCCCTAGCCTCATCCACTTGCGCTACCTTCTGGCAATCATTTCGGCTCTTCGTCGTCTCCCCAGGCGCCGGCCGGATTGCTCTCTGTATTTGAAATGCTCTCACCATTGCTGGTTTGAGCATGTTCTTGTATCGGCGTTGCCGTATCGATACCGCCATTTCCGGTACCAGCGTCGCCGTTGTTGTCAACATTCACCGAAGTCGCCGGTTGTGTCGGCGTTGCAGATGGAGTATTGGAGTCTCCTCCAACTTTCTGGCTATCATTAACTTTTTGCAAGTTTTCGATAGTATCCTTATATTCTTCATAAGAATTTAAGGATGTACTTCCATCTGTTATATCCTTTGCTGAATGCTCTGAGTCGCCTGGGTTAATCGTAATCTCCCCAGGTCCCGTGTTGTCATTCCGTTCAGTATCAGTACTCGGCAACTCCGCCGGGTTCTTAGTCGGAGGCTCCGTTGTCGGAGGCTCCGTTGTAGGAGGTTCGGTTGTCGGTTCCTCCGTTGTCGGTTCTTCGGTCGTTGGCTCTGGTGTCGTGACTGGCTCCGTAGCCGGCTCTGTCGTCGGTTCTGGAACCGGACTCAAGGGATTATCCTGTGCTGGAATCCCCATCACTTCCTCGACATTAGTCGGCTGGAAGCCACAGTCAATCCTGTAAACCACTTCATATACATTCCCTTTTATTGAAAATGTATATACCAACTCTTGCCCAGAATGATCAGACGTCTTAAAAACAACAACCTCTGGAATTCCAGAATTTGTGTGCGGATTTGCATACATCTGATCAACCACCGACTGACAATCTCTTACGCTGACTTGTACAGCCGAATCCAGGAACGCGAAGAACGGTTCCAAAGTTTCGTAATATAAGCCTTGGTTTGTCGAGAATTTATAGACCGCGTTATTAATCGCGCGCGCCCAATCATTCTCTTCGGCATAAAAGTTGCCTAGATATTGCGTGCCAAGTTTTGCATCCAACCACGCAATGTCTGCCGCACCGAGCATCGGGTCTTCCGCCAACCTGTTGCGGAATTCCTGCTCAACTTCCTCCACCGTTATTCCGTCCGGACTAGGCCCAAAATTATAATCGTCCTCTGCGTTTTCATTATTCTGCAGATCTAAATTATAATAATGGATCCATCCCGCCTTAGAGGCGGGATTAATAAAATTTCCGAGTGACCCCCACGAGATGCCAAAAATGGCACTCAGAAGCAACGCTATGATAGTTAAAACTACCACCGCGCGGAACCATGCGCAGTTCCGACTTCTCGAGTCGCTCGAAAGCCCTGGTCTCTCCTCGTAACGGTACTTTGCGGTGCCGGCAATCATAATACCACACGCCGCAAACAGCGTCATTAACGGGAGAATTTTGATAACAGAATACCAGAATCGGCTTTCTGCCACCGCTACAGCACCGGCCAGTGAGGCTTGTTTTGTCACTACAAATAGCAACAAAACCAGAAGTATGAATGGACAAATTTCTCTCCATTCGCTACCTTCTCGTAGCCAATAAATGACTACGCCCACAATTGCCGCCATCATTATGAACATAGTGATCAGCGACAACACCGGAAACCCCTTGTGCATGCAGAACTGGCTGAAAAAATTAATCAGTCCAGTCAATGCGCCAAGAGCTATCGCCCCGGTCCAGCCATCAGTACTAACATCCTTGAATCCGACAAATTTACGTCTGCCAGATTCACTAGCTACCCTTAAATGCCCGTTTGTTTCCAGGCATTCAAGTGCTATTGCAGCAATAATAATCACTGCAATAGCCAACAACATGCTACTAATAATAGAAATAGTTGTACTCATAACAACTACCCCCTTTCTTCTATTAACGTTTTGGGGAACAACAGATAGCGCTCAGGTCTCATTGAAACCTGAGATGATTTGGCTATTAATGGTCTTCGTCGTTTAACACACCGGTAAACTCAGACTGTCTTCATTGTATCACACTTTAGCTTTTTTGTCAATACTCTTACGATGTTTTCGTGCTTATGTCTAGTTTATACTGTAAACATAAACGTTTTAGGGCAGTTTTACGATAATTTTTGGGCAATTTTTAAGCAGTTTTTGAGCCATTTTCAGACTTTCCCCGCCAAAACCACCCCTTAAAATAAATTTTGCCCGTTAAAAAGGACCAACCGAAGTTGATCCTTTGTAATGTACGTGTAGCCTCGGAAGATATCCTACTGGATATCTTCCATTTCCTCTGGCGTCAGCGGGTCGCCAATCGGCCCAGTGATTGCGCCCCAACAGAGGCGTTTCTCAATCTTGCCCATTGGGCTGGCCTGTTCAGCCAAAAACGGACTGGCATACGGACGACCCAGTGTCCCGTCGGTCATCACCGGCAGATACGCCATGCGATATTTGCCGGCAGCCTTCGCTTTCGCGATGACTTTTGCCCTTTCTGCAGCAGCCGCCTCTTTAGCCTTTTCGGCCTCGGCTTCCGCAGCTTTCGCTGCCTTTTCAGCGGCCTTTGTAGCCTCTTCGGCTATTTTAGTCGCCTTTTCGGCAGCTGCTTTAGCCGCCGCAGCGGCAGCCAGCAACTCTTCTAAAGTCTTGCCCTCCTGCTGAGAGCTAAACCACTCGTCGACTGCACAAGATAAATCTTGTCTTGACGGCGTCTGAGTCTGAGTCTGAGCCTGCACCTGTGTCTGTACCTGTGTCTGCATATTTCTTTTAGACATAATATACCTCCGATATTCGTAATTGCGGGGACACAGCCCCCTCTTTCGTTGTGTTGTCAATGTGCTACAATACCCCCATTATAGCACACTTACCCCAAAATGTCAATAGTAAAGCCATATTCCATCGTCTAGCACAAAAAACAAGCCCCTTCATCTTAGGCTTGCTTCAAAGGATTTGGTGCGGGTAGAGAGAATCGAACTCTCATCTCGAGTTTGGAAAACTCGCATACTAACCACTGTACTATACCCGCATATTATAATGCACTTGCCATTTACGTGATAAAATCTTTCAGATCGGTGTTTTCTCCGAGCGAAGCGCGATTTGTCATCGAGCGAGCGAGGAAAAACGCCGAGATGGGAGATTTTAACCGTAAATGGGGTGGGATAGCGGGATCGAACCGCCGTTTGCCCCTTGGGACGCTTCGGCGGTTCCAACCACGATGCACCCGTGCTGGAACCTTTGCATGGGGTGGGATAGCGGGATCGAACCGCCGACCTTCGGGACCACAATCCGACGCTCTAACCATCTGAGCTAATCCCACCATGTCTAAATCAAAAGATCTCTCTTTAGATACACGGAATAATATGTTTATACATACCTTTCTTATTATACCACACTTCCCGCCCTTATGCCATTTTTTTACGCCCTATTTCGGCAACAGCAAAAACGCCACCGTCCCGGCCGCCGCACCAAGAATTATCGTTAAGATTATCGTCACAATCAGCCCTACATGCGCCTGCGACTCCGGCTTACTAATAATCGTCACCGGCCCTTTCGGCTCCTCTGTCGCCACTGCGATTTTCTTCGCATAAACATTCTTAGACAGAGGTCGTTTCTCTACCTTTCCTTGGTTGATAAACGGCGTTTTCGGCATCTGGTAAGTATCTGCTTTCTCTTTTACAGCGGCCTGCTCTTTTGGTTTTTCCACCGACTTTTTCACATAGTTTTCCACAGGTTTTTCCACCACTTTTTGGGCCTTAATCTTGGCAATTTCCCTCTGTGCTGCATTAAAATGCGGTTTGTCGCTGAGCGGCCTTTTCGGCACGTCCGTTTTAACAAATTTCGGGTTCAATTCCTCTATCACCCCCATTTTTCCTTCGTTTGCAAAACTTACCTGCTCGGTCTTTCTAACGTTCGCCGCCGTCATCTTTGCTCGCGCTGTCGCCGGCTTCGCTACCCGAGCCGACCTTGCTGCCCCGACCCTTGCTGCTTTCGCCTCCGATCTCCCCGTTGTTTTTCGCTCAGTCGCCCCCTTCCCCGTCGCAACTGTCGCAACCGTCGCAGTCGTCGCCACTGCTTTCCCAGCCGGCACAAAATCTATATATTGCTTTTTCATGACCTTACTCTCTTAGCCACCTCTATAATGCTCATGAACTCCTCCAAAATCAAGCTCGCCCCGCCAATAAGTAGTCCATTTACCCCTGGCACAGTCAAATACGCGCCCGCATTCGTCGGTTTTACACTTCCGCCGAACAAAATCGGCACTTTTTCCGCCATTTCCGCCCCATAAACTTCGGTCAAATTCTTGCGCACTGAGCTAACCACTTCCGCAATCTCATCCGGCGTCGCCGCCTTAGCCGCCTTGGTCGATGAAATCGCCCACACCGGCTCATACGCAATAATCACTTTCTCCAAATCTTCCGCCGATACATCAACTAGCCCCGCCGACAGTTGGTCCGAAATCACGTCCGCCGTCTCGCCAAACGACCGCTCACTCTCTGTCTCCCCGATACATAAAATCGGCGTAATCCGGTTTCGCAGCGCCGCCGCCACCTTTTTGCCAATCATTTTGTCATCTTCGCCAAAAATATGTCGCCGTTCCGAATGCCCAATAATACAATAATCCGCCACTCCACGCAACTGACTAAACGCCGTTTCCCCCGTAAACGCCCCCATATCTCGATAAAACGCATTTTGCGCCGCCAGTTTCATCTTATGCCGGTCAATCTGTAGCGATAATGGCTGCAACGCAATCGTCGAAGGTGCCACCACGACCTCCAAATCCCGATAATTCGGAATTTTCTTTTGTAATTTATGAAGATAAATCGAAGCCTCTCCGACTGTGAAGTTCAGCTTCCAGTTGCCCATTATATACGTTTTCATATCTTTATTATATCACGCCAAGAATCCCACGCAAGGCAAAAGCCGTATCTTCGTGATTTCTCACCGTAATCGTCTCAATTCCCATTTTTACCACCGGATAATCATTCCCGCCAGGTTGCGTCATATCGCCAAAATACAGCACATCCGCCTTCTCTACCCCGAGCTCCTCAAGCAAATGCGTCATCCCAAACTCCTTATTCATCCCTGGAGTAATAGCATTAATCGACGTCGTCCCGCCAATTTCATAATCAAACTCCGGCGCATATTCTTTGCACTTTTTCACAATCTGTTCGCGTTTTTTGCAATCCGGGTCCCAAGCATATTTCGCCTCTGTTCCTGCCTTTTGTCCCAACGCCGAAAATGTTACTTGCGACAGCCGATTTTCGATGATTTCATCCCCTTCCGCCAACTTGTCCTCTTCCCAAAAACCTAATTCTCGCGCCGCTTTCTCGATTGTCGCCGAAATTTTCGCCACTTGCTCCTCTGTCAAAGGATAATTATACACCCGCGTCCAGTCATTTTTAGCGGTGTCAAATTTGTAATATTGCGTTCCTTGGGCCACAAACAGGTGCAGGTGGCTCAGTTGCTCCGGAGTAGGGTTAGGTAGCCGGTCCACAATTTGCACCAAAAATTGGTCAAATTTTTGCCCCGAAATCGGGCAAATCTCAAAGTGATCCAAACATCTTACCAGTAGCTCCCCGATTTCATCCGTAATCGGCGTCTTCGCCACGTTTAAAGTTTGATCTATGTCGAATGCCAAAACTCTTTTCATACTTTTAGTATACCATAAAACCCGCATTTTATGATATTATATAGGTATGAGCATTTTGGTTGTGGGCAATATCTTAAAAGACGTCTATTTAAATCTCGATTTTCGCACCGAAAAATTAGAAACGGACCACCGCGGCGACGAGTGGCTCGACCTCTGTTTTGACGCTTCTAGCCATCACTTTTTTCACCGCGATTCTTCCTTTGGTGGCGCAGCCGTCTCTTTAGAAGTCCTCCAACAATTAGGTTTAGACGCCAAAATTTCCGATTCTCATCTTGATTTTTCGAGCGACGACCGCTCCGTCCCCGCCTCTAATTATCGCTACGTCCTCGTTTCCGAAACCGGCGTCTCTTATCTCGCCCCGACCGACCCCGCCCCAACTGTTTTTAAATCCCCTGCCGAGGCCGTCGACTATCTCTTTATTGACCGTTCCGCCATGCTTTCCACCCCTGTAATTAACCAAATTCTCGCCTATCTCGACCTCTCCCCCAAAACCAAACTGGTTTGTTATCTAAAAGACCCCGAAAATCGCGATCTACAGCCTCTGATTCAGCGCGCTTCGCTCATTTTTACCGAGCAAGACATCAATACTACAACAACCTCTTCCGCTGGCTCTACCCCTGTTTTTTCGGCAAATTCCGACGCGCCAAAATCACCAACACTAGACCCCGCAAAAACCATTTTCTTATCTGAACAGCTTTTAATCTACCAAAACCTCTCCGAGCCTCTTCACCCCGGCCGTATCGACACCCAAACCCACCTCTCTTTCTATTCTATTCTTTCCGCCACCGTTCTCGGCTGTTTTCTGCTCGGTTTTTCGGTCGAAGATAGCCTTAAATTTGCTCATTTGAACGCCGAACATTCTCGCCTCAATGCCGTTTGCCCTCTCGAAAAGCTCCGTCAACTCGCTTCCGAACCCACCAACGATGAAAATCTCGAATTAATCGCCAAAAATCTCGTCTTAAACCCCCATGGCATCCTCGCCGCCGACGAGTCTGGCGGATCTATTCATAAAAAGTTCGAGAGTCTAAGCATCCCCGACACCTACGACAACCGGCGCGACTACCGCAACCTATTTTTCACCACCAATGATCTCGAAAAATACGTTAACGGCGTCATTCTTTTCGACGAAACCGCCCGCCAGCTCGCCGACAACGGTCAAAATTTTGTCGATTTCCTCACTACGAAGTGCATTATCCCCGGCATCAAAGTCGACCAAGGTCTCGAAAAGTTCGCCGATTCCTTGCCGCCAGAACTTTCTGAACTGGGTCTCCCTAAAACCTCGGTCGACCCCGACGAAACCTGGACCAAAGGTCTCACCAGTCTTGACGCCCGTCTCGCCGAATACTATCAAATGGGACTACGTTTCGCCAAATGGCGCGCCGCCTTCAATGTCCACACCGCCGCAACCGATAAATTCCTCACTCCCACCCCTTCCGCCATCGCCGTAAATTGCCAAATCCTTGCCAAATACGCCAAAAAATGTCAAAATCACGGCATCGTCCCCATTGTCGAGCCCGAACTCGTCTATGACGGCAATTATTCTCTCGCCCAATCCGCCGAATTAACCAGCAAGATTCTTGATTGTCTCTTTGAAAAACTATCCTTAGGCCAAGTCAATCTCCGCGCCTGTATCTTAAAAGTTAATATGTGCCTCGCCGGCAAACAGTGGTCCGAGCCATCCACCCCTGAAGAAGTCGGCCGAGCCACCGCCGAAGTTCTTAAAAACCACGTCCCGACCGAACTCACCGGCGTCGTATTCCTCTCTGGTGGGCAAACCGTCGAGCAAGCCACCGACAACCTCGCCGCCATGGAACAAAACGGTCCATTCCCTTGGCCTGTTACCTTTTCCTTTGCCCGCGCTCTCCAAGATCCAGCGCTCTACGCCTGGGCCGGCGACAACGCCAACGCCGACGCCGCCCGCGCCGCCTTCAAAGCCCGCCTCGAAGCCAACTGCCAAGCACTCACCCAAAAAATAACCCAAAAATAACCCAAAAAACCCGAGCCAAAATCGCCTCAAATCCCACCAAAAAAAACAGCAGTCCCACCCCTGCTGTTTTTTCAAAAGACTATTCTTTCGTTTCTTTTGCTGCGGCTTCTTCCGCTGGAGCCTCCGCCTCGGTCTCGCGCTTTTCCGCTTCCGCCGCCGGGTCATATAGCGACGCCACAATCTGCTCTGGGGATAGTTCCTTATCAGCAATTTCCACCCCTTCCGGCAATTTAATATCCGCCAAAGTAATTTTGTCCTCCAAAGTCTTCATATCAGACGCATCTACGGTCAACTCCTCTGGCAAATCTGCCGGTTTAGCCTTAATTTCAATCTCTTCTATCACCTGCGTCATCGCCAGTTTCAGAGTTTTAGACGCTTCTGACCCCTCAAAGTTCGCAATCACTACCGGAGTCGTCGCCGTCACCGTCTCTTTTGCAGAAATCGCCTGAAACTCAATGTTGATAATTCGTCGCGACACCGCATCCGAGTAAATCTCCTTCACAATCGCCAACTTCTTTTTTCCGTCAATTTCTAGGTCAATCGGGGAATGATAGCCCGCTTTTTCCAACACTTTTTCCGTTTCTACGTATGCCGAAACAGTCAAAATCGGCTCTTTTCCGCCATATACTACCGACGGGATCAACCCCGCCTTGCGCAAACCCGCAGTTTTCTTACCGGTTATCTCTCGTTTTTCTAATTTCAGCTTATATTCAGCCATATTACACTCCTTTTCTTAATTTTATCACATCTTTTTAATCTTGACCATCGCTGGACGCACAACCTCCCCCTCATAACGATACCCCGCCCTTAAAGTCGCCTCAATCACCTCTTTTTCGCCGTCCCCCTCTACCATCACAGCATCTTGCTCGTCCGGATTAAATTCCCGCCCCGCTTCAGAGGCGATTTTTTCTAGCCCCAGCTCTTTCAAAGTCTTAGCCAAAGTTTTTTCCAGCGGTTTTAATTCTTCATAACTCACTATCGCCCGCTCCATATCGTCTAACGCCGGCAAAATCTTCATCACCGTGGCATATTTTGCCGTTTTCTTCGCAATTTCTTTCTGTGCATCCACTTGTTTACGAAAATTCTCAAAATCCGCCCGCGTTCGCTGTAAATCCGCCGTCAGTTCCCCCACTTTCGACGTCAGCGCGTCCATTTTTACCGCAAAATCGTCCGTTTTTGGCGTCGCACCGCTCTGTTTTTGTGCTTCCTCACCCCTGTTTTTTGCCTCACATTCCTCGTTCCTTCTCATTTTTACTCCTTTACAATATTTTTTCTAGCATACTGCCCGCCTGTTTCACCAGCGCCATCACTCGCGCATAATTTTGCCGCGTCGGCCCCAGTACCCCGATATAACTATGGTCCGAATACGGCGACTTAAACCGCGAAATAATCAGCGACACCTCAGAATTTTTACCAATCGGGTTTTCTTGACCGATAAAAATGCTCAACGCTTCCCCTGGTGCAGCCTCTCTTAGCCACGGCTCCAAATTGTCTAACAATTTTGCCACCGCCTGTACCCGCTCCGTACTACCAAATTCTGGTTGCATAAACAGTCGCGACAGCCCCGACAAATACAGCTGATGATCAATTGTTGCCAGCCCTAGATTCCCTGTTAACTCCACCAATACATCCACCGCTCGCCGAATTGCCATATCCGCCTGCGACTGCGAAGACACTCGCACTTCTAGCGCATGCGTCCCCCGTTCTAACATTTTTTGTTTTTCCGGCGTTCGTTCGGATTCGTCTGCCCCGTCCAGATGGTTCACATAAAACCGGTAGCCCGCATCCGTCGGCACTCGCCCCGCCGAAGTGTGCGGTTGCATAATTAGCCCCAAAAGCTCCAATTTCGCCATTTCCGCCCGAATTGTCGCCGATGACACCCCAAACAACTTCGCCAGCGTCACACTCCCCACCGGCGACGCCGTCTCCGCATATTCTTCTACTATCTGATAGAGAATTTCTCTCTGTCGTGCCGTGATTTCCATGCCTTAATTATACAAAATTAGCACTCTCGTGTCAATAGTGCTAATTACCAATTTTTCACTTCATCTCTGTTATTCACCCCTAAATCCGTGTCGTTTTTAAGTTCAATCCGCCCATTTCAAATCCCCCCTTAATTCCACTTTGTTATGGTATAATAACTCCATGGACGACAAAATTTCTACAATCAAAACTTGGCTGGATACCGGCTCGATCAACATTTTTGGTTTGCCCATGTCTGGCAAAGACACTCAGGGCCTGCGCCTCGCCGAAGCCTTGGGGGCTAAATTTCTCTCTTCCGGCCTCATTATCCGCGCCATGGAAAAAGAAACTCGTCAAAATCTTACCTCTGGCGGCAATCTTGCTCCGACCAACCTCTTCTTCGAATGGGTATTGCCGTATTTTGAACGCAGCGATCTTCGTGATTTTCCTCTAGTTCTCTCTAGTATCGGTCGCTGGTCTGGCGAAGAAAATCAAGTCATGTCTGTTGCCGCCGGAGCCGGACACGAAATTAAAGCCGCCGTTTTGCTTAATATCTCTGAAGCGGATGTCGAAAACCGTTTTAACGCCGTCAGCTCCCTAGACGACCGTGGCGAGCGTGAAGACGACAAAAGTCTCGAAATTTTTAGAAACCGTCTCCAAGAGTTTCGCACCAAAACTCTCCCTGTTCTCCAGCACTACAAAGCCCTTGGTCTCTTAGTCGAAGTTAACGGCGACCAACTTCGCGACGACGTTTTTGCCGAAATCATCGACAAACTCTACGCTAGAGCCACCTCTTAAAACCACCGAAACAATCTCCCTAAAAATTACCGAACATCGCAAAAACACAGTTTTTGCCAACCCCCCCCACCAAAACCCTACTTTTTTAATACCTTTCGCCAAATTTTCCCAATTTCCTCCCGAAATTCCCAGATTAGATAAATAAGCCCCACCGCCACCACTCCCCCTACTGCAATAATCGCCACAAACGCCGAATTTTCCTCGTATTCTTCCGCCACTATCTCATAATCCGCCCCTGTATTCTCCTGAATTTTCCGACACCGATTCGTTTCCGGATTTAAATAATACCATTCCTTACAAGTTTTTTCTTCCACCTCCTCATCTTTATTGCACCTCCCCGTCAAAATATTCAAGTGATACCCCGCCTCACACACTTTTTCGGTCAACTCTACCACTTTCACACAATTCCCCGTCGCCTCGTTAATCACTTTCCCCTCGGTACAAGTTTTAAACCGTTGATAATTATTCGCTTCACCAGGGGTCGGGTCATAAGTCGTCGCCCAAATCTCTTTTCCGCTCTCATTATGCCCTACCAACGCATACGCCGTCCCCTCTTTTTGCCCATTCGGATACTCCATCGTGTCCACCACCGTTTTATCCGCATCGACTAATTCCAGCGTGTTCACATTTACCGGATTTTTTGTCAGTTTAAACCCTATCGGACGATACACAAAATATCCATCCGCCTTCATCGCCCCAGCCAGCATATATTCATTATTTTTATACCTTATTTTGCATCCGTCCAGTTTTATTTCCTCTGCATTCGGATTATAAAGTTCGATAAACTGCTCCGCCGGGTCTGCCTCGTAATAGCTCAAAATCTCCGAAAACTCTAGCCCCGCGCACTGTGGCATTTTTACTTCATCTTCCTCTGTTTCCTCGGCCCTAATCTCATAATTTTCGCTCACAAATTCCGGCTCATAATCACTTTCGTGCTTAAATTCACCGGTTTTTAGATCTCTTACCAGCGTCGTCGGCGCATCCGACACGAAACTCTTATAGCATCCCGTTTTTCCCGTATAGCACACCCCGTCAATCACCTCACCATCCAAAATCAACTCAATTTTCGCCCCCAGCGCCAATGTTTTAGTATACGTGGCGTTGGCTAGCTCTGACCCAGGCGAACTAGCCAACCGAAGGAGGATGCTCTCGCCGGTCATCCAGCTGTTCTCGGGAAATTCGAACAAAATCGAAAAGTTCCCGCTTGTGTTAGTATAGCCTACAGCGGCCCCAGCGAGCAAAATCGGTGCGTCGGAGCTTTCCCAACGGGCAATTTCAATCATTTCCCCGACATTACTTATACCATCAATCTTATATCCAGGATTTAATGCCTTCACGAACAATTTCGGCCTCTCCCACTCCGCCTCGTCGTCTTCGTCATCATTTTCGTCATTTTCCACGTCACTTTCCATATTTTTATCACTATTTTTCGCACCATTCTCAACAGTTTCCGCGTTTTTATCCCCGTTTTTTATATCATCAACAATTTCCTCATCTTTTTCCGCATTTCCGTCACCCCCATCATTCCCAGCGTTTTCATCAACGCCCCCACTCTCAATTTCTCCACTCGCATCGCTTCCACTAGTCTCCCCCAAAACTCCATCTTTCACTCCTTCCGCAAAAGCCATTCTCGTCTCGCCCAAACTACCACCCAAACGACTGCCCATATAATCCACTAAAATTCCATCAAACCACCCGCCAATCATCCCGCTAATCACCGCGAAACCAAGCACCAAATTCCATAATCGTTTCTTCATGCGCCTAACCTAACACGTCCGAACTAGAATTACAACCTTTTTCGTGCTATAATTTAAGCATGAGTGATTTGACCCCCGTGGGAATTTTGTTATTAATTATGCTTATCATGACCTCTTTGCAACTCGTTCCGGGCATTTTTATCCTTTTTTCGCACGCCAAACTCGGCCAATTTTCCAAAACCAAAGCTTCCGATCTCAGCACTTTTTTCATTCTTGGCACCGAAACCGCCGTCATTTTATTTTCTCTCGCCATTTACGCTATTTTGAACATTTCCCCACTCGTCGCAAGCTTCCTAAACACCCCTTGCTTTAACTGGCTTCTCGCTGGTATTTTTCTTGCCCTCGGCATCCTTTTTTGCGCTATCTACTATCGCAAATCCCCCGGCACCGAACTTTTTATTTCTCGCAATTTCGCCGCTCGTTGCCAAGAAAAAATCAGCCTCGCCAAAACTCGTTCCGACGCTTTTCTTCTCGGTCTTTTTGCCGGCCTGCCCGAGCTCGTTTTCACCTTTCCTCTCTATCTTCTCGCCAGCCTGACCGTCATGAATTTTGCCACCACCGCTGTAGAATGCGCCATTTTCACTCTTCTGTTCGCCTTTTCCGCTGTTCTCCCGCTTCTGGTCTGTCATTTTTTGTTCTCAACTCACCACACTCTCGACGACTTAATCCGTTTCCGCTTCAAAAATAAAGTCTTTTTCCGCTTTTTCATCACTTTTTGCTATTTTCTCATCGCGATTTTAATCATTTTAGGAGTTTTACTATGACCCGCGAATTTTTGTCCGAACCTTTTGTCGAGGCTGACATAAAAAAATCTCTCGCCCTTCACGCTAAAGCCTTGGACATTCCGACCGGCGCCGCCGAAATTTTCATTGACCGCGCCCTTTCTGCCGCCAAAACTAAACTCAAAACCAAAAACACTATCACTGAGTCCGACTTAACCCGCATCATTTCCAGAGAACTTAAAAAATATCACAAAGATTTTGCTTATGTTTATGAAAATCGTGATAAAATAATATAAAGATGGGCAAAAAGTTTGATTTTGAATATATTATTATTGGTAGCGGTCCGGCTGGTTCCGCCGCAGCTCTAACTCTCGCCAAAGCCAAAAAATCCGTCGCTTTGGTCGAAGGTCGATTTTTCGGTGGCACCAACCTAAACACTTACGACCTCCCCTACGCCGTCGCGCTCAATTTTTCTCACGCTTATTCCCGCATTCAAACTTTTCCAGCACTCAAACATCAAGATTTTCACTTCAACCTCCCCACCATTCCCGCTTGCGAACTCAAAACCGTCATCGAAGCCGGTGGCAACAATAAAAAAATCTACGAAGATGCCAGCATCACCTGCCTCAAAGGTTTTGCCAATTTTCTCGACCCTCATACTATCGCTATCGCCGAAAAACGTTTTACCGCCGCAAACTTCATCCTCGCTACCGGTTCCAAACTAAAAACTCCCGCCATCGCCAATCTCGCTTTTGTCAAACATTTAACCCCCGAAACCGCCGTCAAAATCGCCCGCCCACCCAAGGTTGCGGCTATCATCGGCGGCGGCGCCACCGGCTGTGAAATTGCTTCCTACTATGCTGAGCTTGGTATTAAAGTTATGCTTTTTGAAGCCGAAAATCATCTCCTCCCCAAAGAAGATACTGAGGCCGGCAATACTTTATCCGAATACTTCTCGCAAAAACTCGGCACTACCGTCCTAACCGGTGCCAAAGTTGTCGCCCTCGAAGAAGACGAATTTTCTAAACGCGTCATCTTCAAAGATGGCAAAGACGAAAAAATGGTTCGCGTCGATTGCGTCGTTCTCGCCACCGGCAGTCAGCCTGCCCTCGATTATGGTCTCGAAAATGCCAAAGTCAAATACAAATCCTCCGGCATTATCGTCAATAAATATTTCGAAACCTCCGCTAAGCACATCTTTGCTATCGGCGACTGCCTCGGTCAAACCTCCTCCACCGACCGCGCCGAAGCCGAAGGTCTTACGCTTGCCAACAACTTAATAAACAAAGTCAAAAACTCTGTCGATTACCAAGGCCTCGTCCGCACCGTCAAAACTTTCCCCGAAATCACCACTCTCGGCTTCACCGAACGAGAGCTCATCCGCAAAAATCGCAAATATCGCAAAACTCTCGTCAAACTTTCCGACGCCAAAATCTCCAAAATCGCGAATTTCGATTACGGCTTCGTTAAGCTACTTGCCGACCGCTCCGGTCATCTCCTTGGCGCCACCATTATCGCCCCAAACGCCGAACTGTTGTCCGCCGAACTCGCCCTCGCCATCCGCCACAACCTCACCGTCCTCGAACTCGCCAGCACCCCCCACCCCATCAACAACTACAACCACCTCATCAAGCTCGCTGCTCGCCAACTCCTCACCAAAAAATAAACTTAAAATAATAACAAAACACCCCCTAAACTAGTCACATTTTTTTCGCTTCATCAACCACTAAAAACTTCGTTTTAATATGCCAAGCCATGCATTTTTCGCATTGTGCTATAATAAATAATATGTCAGTCGAAATAAAAACATACTCTAGCAATTTAATCGAAAGATTTTTAAACGAAAAAAAACGCATCTCTGCTATTCTGCCAAGCGGAACCAAAATTGAACATGTTGGCAGTAGCGCTATTGGAATTGGCGGCAAAAATATCATTGATATTTTGATAGGAGTGAAAAATAAGGAAGAAATGGAGAAAATCCGCGATATTTTAGTTGAAAATGGCTATTTTGAGGGCAATGACACTCATGAAGATAGAATTTTTCTGGCCAGCAAACAAACGGAAACCGGAGAAGGAGATTTTCATATTCATATCTGCCCAGTTGGCGAAAATTCCTACAAAGATTTTATTATTTTGCGAGATTTTTTAAAGGCAAATCCGCATAAGGCAAACGAGTATCTTGAAAAAAAATATGAGTTTGCCAAATCAGCGGGCTACGAGCGTAAAAAATACAAAATTTTAAAAGCTGAATATGTTTCAGCACTCTTAGATGAAGCAAAAAAGACCTCAAAAGAGTGCCAGCACTAGTTCACGTCCAAATTCATCATCTATATCATAAATTCATCTCTAGAGCTAGTAGACCCAGACAAAATCTTGACTTTTTCCTCAGTCCTTGATACAATAGAAAGATATCGTGGGGTAGAGCAGCCTGGTAGCTCGTTTGGCTCATAACCAAAAGGTCGCTGGTTCAAATCCAGCCCCCACAACCAAATTCGTAATTACCTTTCAGGAGCCTAGCGGCTCCCTTTTGTTTGCGGTTCATAATGTCATCAAAACATCAGGTCCAAAAGCGCCTAGCCCAAAATCAAACAGCCCAAAAGCACCTAATCCAAAATCGAACGGTTCAAGAGCAACCAATTCAAATCCGATCGCCTAGAACCCACTAAACCCGAAAATTTTATTTCATATACAAATTATTCGTAAAATTCCACTCTCTCGTCACCGCCTCGGTCTTTTGCAACACGTAATTCCCGCTTCCATTCCCCGAGCCAGTCGAGCCGGCTGTCAATTCTAGCGGTCCCATCACCGACAAATTCGCATCATTCGCCGCCGATTCCAGCCTCGTTTCCACTCGCCGATACAAATCATTCGCTCGCCCCGTCGAGTCCACCTTCACCTGCACCCCGGACAAATTCACTCGGTTCGTTTTTTGTATCGTCTCTTTCCCGGTCTCATCCGTATAAACTTCTGTCG
Organism: bacterium; assembly: GCA_963623485.1. Classification (GTDB taxonomy): domain Bacteria; phylum Patescibacteriota; class Saccharimonadia; order Saccharimonadales; family Saccharimonadaceae; genus Nanosyncoccus. The sequence continues at coordinate 43,154 of CAVFLV010000010.1, forward strand.
CACACTCAGTGTCGCAATAAAATTCCAGCGCAAAATCTGTCGTCGGCTTCCCATACGGCAAAGACACCACAAACATAAAGGTATCATTATTGCGCGCCCCGCCCACCGGTTCCGGAATATCAATCAAAGTCGAACACGCAAACGCCCCCGCAAAATCACAATACACCGTGTATGGCAAATTCGTCGCCGTCTTGTCGTTAGAGCTCAGGAACGCACTCGTCCCAATATGATTTTGATTTTCCGTCGTATTCCAAGCCCCCTTTCGATTATCCGCCACATCACTCGTCGCCTGCGTCGTCGTCGAAGCCGGCACCAAGTAAATCATTCCCCGGTTCGTCGTATTGCCTTGCGTCATCGTAAATTGGTCCAGCGTAAACGATTGCGCCGTCTGCACCAACGCCACCGAAATCGTCGGTGGCACCGCCGGCAAACTTACCCCCGTCATCAGCCCCGGAAACTTCACCGTTCCGTTCGTCCCCGAAACATTTTGCCATCGCCTCGTCGCCGCATCATCATCCGTATACCAACTAACTTTCATTTTTTTAATCTGCGACGCGTTCACTCCCTCTTGGAACTTTACTTTTACCACTTTATATTGCACCGAACTTGACAATGTCGAGCGATAATCCTCTAACTCCGTCTCAACTTTCACACACGTATACGCCTGTTGCATATTATTTTTCGCCGTCGTCGTCTCCTGAATTGCAACTTCTTCGTTGTCGCTCGTATCAATCCGCCCCAAAATATGCCCCACCATATCGCAGTCCGCATTTTTCATATAACTCACAATTTCTTGACATTTCGCATTCATCGAATCCTGCGCCAAACAGTTTTGGTAGTTATAAAACGCCAATTTCGCATCTTCTACCCCAGCTAGCGCCGAATCATACGCCGACTGCGACAAATCGTCGTTCGACGCCCGTTCAATCTCCGAAATAATAATCGTCGCAAAACTCGTCGCTACAATCAGTAGCACCAGCGTCGAAAACACCACAATATAAAACGATGCCGCCCCTTGCTTAAACTTATTTTTCAGTTTTTTCATTCTAACCTCCACTTGCCTGCGCAGCAAAATTAAATTTATTAACAGCACAATAATCGAAATTTTCCACCGCCGAATTATTATAATCCCCCGGCGTCACGCAATAATTCCCACTCGCCATCACATTAATTCCACCTTGCAACGTTCCAAGAATAAACGACGCCGAATAAAACAAATTATTCGTCCCAGCACTACTCGCCGACGCCTGTACCGACAAATCATATAGCGCCAGCCCGCCATAACCCAAATTTTCACCAATCAGCTCCGTGTCTAAAGTGTTTTCATCCATCGCCCCACAAATTTCCGCCAATGCGTTCGATGCATTTTTGCACGCCGTCTCAAAATTAAACACCGTGTCGCTATTTAGCGTTGTCTCGGTCTGCAAATCACTTCGATACACCGGCGTAGATTCTCCCGCCCCCGCTCCCAGTTTACACACCGCTCGGTTCTCGTCCTTAATTTTCAACAACTTAAAATCACTCACAGTCTGATATTTTCCACTCGAATTCTTAAACACCAGTTTCGTCTTGCCTCGGATCGACGACGAAGTCTGCACCGCAAAATCATCAGTATTAAAGAAATACCCCGAATTCCAAATATACGAATACTCACCCGTACAAAACGCCCCAAACACCGGCGCATCTTCGTTTAGCTTCGTCCCCCCGCGCCACACCGTCGCATATCTCCTTAGCAGCATAAACTTTCGCCCCTTATCGTCTAAACAACTTTTTAGCGCCGTCTCATTCCCCGTCCCCTCATACGCCGCCTGACACTCACTTTCATAATCGAACCGCCCCGGCGAACTCTGCACCGCCGATCGCATATCATCCACCAGCCCCATCCCCACCGTATTTACCTGATTCAAAACCAGTCCCCGATGATATGCCGACACCGCATTATTAATCATCGAAATCACAATAATCGACAACACCGCAATCAGCACAATCGACAACGACAGCTCCACTAGCGTAAACCCAACTTTCATCGTCATTTTTTCAACCTTTTTTACCATTTTTACCTCGTCGCCCCACAATTCGCTTCCGTTTCTGCCACCTGCATAATCCCCGATGCATTTCGCGCCCCCGTCACTCGAATATCCGTCCGATTATCCGCCATATTTGTCGCCGTCGAATTCACGCAAAAATCCACGCCATTGGCCAGTTCGCCCGTCCCCACCAATTTAAAACTTCCGTCCGTCAATGCACTCGCAAACGGGTTATTCGTCCCCCAACTCGTTTTCCGAGTTTGGTTCACCTCAATCGTACTGCTCCGATAAAACGTATACACCACCCCCGAATCCGGATTTCTGACCACCAGTAGCGCCGCCGAAAGTGGCGTTACATTTTGTAATCCTCCCGCTTTTTCAATCACCGCCCCCCATTTTGGACTATACGTTTCCGGATATCCCGCCAAATTCCCATCCGCCCCAACCACATTCGCCTTCAACTTCGACAGCAGTGTCAGCGTACTGTCCGATCCACTTCCCACATTCCCCACCACCGTATACACAAAAATCTTTTTCTTGTCCGTCGCCTCCCCCGCCAAATCATACGCCTCCCCAAACGTCACTAATTTTCCATAAATCGCCTGCTCACTCCGCCCTTCCGGCGTGGCATTTTGCACATTTTCCACCCCAGAATACACACTTCTCAAAAATTCCACAAAGTTTTGCACCGAATCGCTCCGTTGTTGCTGATACACCGAATTTTGCACCCCCGCCACTACGCCAATAAACAACAACCCAGTCAGCGCCAAAAAGATTGACACTTCAATCAAGGTAAACCCACGCTTCAGCCTAGTCATACCTTTTATTATACCATAAGCTCAATTTTTCATTAATATTTTGGAAACAAATATAGCATCCATTTTTCAAAATTCGAATATTCCTGGCCTACACTCGCCTGCTCCTGTGTTTTTTCCGTCTCCGTATGCTTATTTTTTGCCGCCTCAGAATTCTCCGGCATCACCACCATATTTTCTCCCGGCAACTTTTTGTCCAGTAGTCGCCTCGCCATCAGTTCATGATATTCGTCGGTCTTATAATATTCATTCGCTAACTCCGCCGTCTCCACCTCAATCGTCAGCAGTTCCAACTTTTTCCGTTCAGTTGTCAGTTTTTCCGACAACTCCCAGTTCCGATTCATCGCCACGATAGACTGATATGTCCACACCAAACACAGAATAATCGCCAGCGCCAGCACCACATTTTCTACCGTCAATAAATCGTGCCGGGTTTTATACCTTAGTCGTCTCAAACTATTTTTTATCTTCATGTTCCACCTTGGTAGGGATGCTAGGATTCGAACCTAGGACCCTGCGTGTATAAGACGCATGCTCTAACCAGCTGAGCTACATCCCCATGTTCTTATTATAACACAAAAAGGTGTTGTATTTTTTACAACACCTTTTTTAATTTTTAATTATTGCTTCTTGCGCAAAGTCAAGAACCCGTTGCGTGGGTTTTCGCAAACTTCACGATCTTCCGGCAAATCGCAAGGCGTACCCTTGCCACCTTCCGTGTTCTTCGTGAAGAAATAAATCGTTTGAGCTTTGCCACCGCGGAGCGTCACTTCAGATTTGTGTAGATAGTATTTCACACCCTTACCGTTGGTATGTTCGTAAGCCATTTAGCTTTCCTCCTTAATTAGTATACTTCTATCTTATGACCCCAAGCCAAAAAAGTCAAGAGGTTTTTACACAAACATTAAGGATATTCTTAAAAATACCCAAATAATCCCCCTAATTAGTAGCACCATTATAATTATTGCCGTCACCAAAATCATCCATCCCGCCGCTGTTGGCGCCCAAATCGGCGACGCATAATTATGCCGATACAGCTCCGTCGATGGCAAACTCGCCGCAATCTGACTTTCAATATTATCCGCCGCCGGATATTTCTGAATTTCGCTCACCATACAATTAATATAATTCGCATTATCCCACGTCCACCCATTTTGAATAGCCTGCACCTTGCACGTCGCACTCGCCGCCGCATAAATATTTCCGTTCGGGTTCGTATCATCGGCAAACTTTTCCTCCGCCGCCGCAAGCGCCCGATTCGCCGCCCGAATATAAGTATGTTCCAAATAAAACGGCCCCGTCCCAAATGTAATTTTCTGCGCGCCATTATCATCCACTACATTAATCACAATATTATTAAACGTAAAATCTTTTAACGTCGCCAACTTCTCCGCAATCGCCGTATCATCTTCCTCTGCCTCATCCGCCTCCAGCACCGCAGTCCTGAGTTCCGTCATTTTTATATGGTCTAACCTTAACAAAGTCGCATCAATAAAAAATAGCGGAATTAACAAAATCAACAACTGCCACGTCTTAATCTTGTGAAGCTTCACTTGCCCACGCTTTTTCATATTCTCATTATAACACGAAACTCCGCCACTAAAACAACCCTAAAAACTAGCAATCTTGCCCCAAATTCTGCTTAGAACCCGCGCGTAGCATTTAAAAACCATTCCTAATCCACTCCTGCTCCACCCCTGTTCCATTCTTTTTATGCTTGCGCAAAATCACGACCTTTGCTAAAATGGTTTCTATCGCTCTTCATTTCCCAAGCGAGTGGGCTTAAAGGTCGTCTGAGCGAAAAACATTAAGGAGAAAATCGGATACATGCGTATCAAACGGCTTCGTCGCTCTCCGGAGCGCAAGCAAAAGATTGCCCCTGCCTCTTGGCAAGAGTATATCGAAATCTAAAAATCCCCCTTGAGGGGGATTTTTTACTATTTTTACCACTCTTTCACCATTTTTGCCCGAATTTAACCAAAATCATCCTATATTTTCCGAGTTTTATTCCCCTAATTTCGCCGCTACAATGTCTTTTAGCAATTTTGCAAACTCATCACCCGATCGCGCCGACGACCACGAAATCGTCTGCCCATTAATCGTAATACTCCCCGCTTCGCCCCAGTTAATCAACTGACCATCAATATAAAACGCCGGTGTCCCGCTCACGTCCACTCTTTTACCTACCCCCATATCAAAATTAATCTTTTTCGACACCGCCTCGCTAGAAATATCCGCGTTAAATTTTTCCAAATCGCCTTTACCGTCCGTCACTTCTTCAAAATATTGGTTAAAATATGTCGTCCTCTCCGACGCCGTCGCATATTCCCATTCCGACTGTTCCGAAAATAGTTTATCCGCATATTCTTTCCAATAGCCCTGCAACCCTGCCGCCTCCGCCGCCGATGCCGCCGCCGTGCCGTTTTGGTGGTAAGACAACAAGAAACTACGATATACCACCGCCAACTTCCCGTCCAACTGTTCAATCACTTTATTCACTCGTGGATTAATCGACGCACACCCCGGACATTGATAATCCGCATACTCAAAAATCAATACCGGCGCATCTGCCGACCCCTTCACGTGGTCGCCAATATTTCCGTTATCCGCCGTCGGCTCAATCACCGAGTAAAAATCATAATTATCATAATTTGTTGCTTTATTATTGCCGTCAATTACCGCATAAGTCGCAATTCCCAAAATTGCCACCACCAGCACCCCAATAATTATTCCCGCAACCGAAAAACCTTTTAACTTTTTCATATAACTCCTTTAGTGATATAATAAATATATCATGTTCGAAAATTTTATGCAAAATTTCGTCCGCTGGCTCGATCCCAAACTCGAAAAATACCGCCCCAAACGGCCGGCTCTAAAACCTCCAAAATACACCCCTACCTCTCTGCAAGATTTTATCGACCTTTTGAAACGCACACCTAAAAGCATTTTGAACGACACCGCTCGCGCCCGCATTTCCGCCGTCATGAGTTTTGATGATCGCCTCGTCGCGGATTTAATGATTAAGCGTTCCGACATGGTTTTTGTTAAATCATCCGAAATCCTCGGGCCTCTTATCCTTGACAAACTCTACAAATCTGGTTTCACCGTTTTTCCCGTGGTCGACAGCCGCAACAAAGTCAAAGGCATTATCCGCACCGAAGCCTTGAATACTCTCGAAATCAAAAAAACCGACCGCGCCGACAAATATCTCGACAAAAATTTCAATTTTCTCCACGCCACCGACCCACTTTCTACCGCTATTCGAGAAATCGAAGCCAAAAACAGTTCCTATTTTCTTGTCCTCGACAACTCCGATACTCTAGTCGGCTTTTTCACTATCGAAATCCTCCTCGACTATTTACTCGGAAAATGATATAATATACTCCATGAGAGTTTTAATTGAAAAATCTGACAGTTTTTTAGGCAAATCTATCACCGTAGCCGGCTGGGTTAATTCCCGTCGCGACCATGGCGGTTTAATTTTTATCGACCTGCGCGATCACACCGGCATCTTGCAGCTCGTCGTCACTCCCGAAACTGCCGAGACTTTCAAACTCGCCGAATCCGTCCGCGACGAATTCGTCTTGCGCGCCACCGGCAAAATTCGCGAACGCGAACCCGACCTAGTTAATCCTCATCTCGCCACCGGCAAAATCGAACTCGTCGTCGAAAATCTCGAACTTTTAAACAAATCCGCGCCTCTGCCGGTCAACACTCACGACGACGGCGAAAAATCTTCCGAAGAACAACGCTTGAGGTATCGTTATCTCGACCTGCGCCGCCCCAGCATGCAAAAAATCTTAAAACGCCGTTCCGAATATTATCGTTTCATTCGTAATTTTATGTATGACCACGATTTTACCGAAATCACCACCCCGATTCTCGCAAATTCTTCGCCTGAAGGCGCGCGCGATTTTCTCGTTCCCTCTCGGCTTCACCCTGGCAAGTTCTACGCCCTGCCCCAAGCCCCACAACAATTCAAACAACTTTTAATGGTCGGCGGCGTCAACAAATATTTCCAAATCGCGCCTTGTTTCCGCGATGAAGACCCCCGCGCCGATCGGCTTTATGGCGATTTTTACCAACTCGACTGCGAAATGTCCTTTGTCGACGACGGCGAAACCGTCCGCAAAGAAATCGAACCCTTGTTCGTCGCGCTCGCGACGGAGTTCTCCGACAAAAAACTCGTCTTAAATTCCGAACCAGCCAAACAATATCTCATCCCCGGCTCCAAAATCCCCCGCTTGCCTTTTGACTTTGCCATCGAAACCTACGGCGTGGACAAACCCGACCTTCGCTACGGCATGGAACTTATCGAACTGACCGACGCCTTCAAAAACACCGAATTCAAAGTTTTCAAAACTGACTGCGTCAAAGCCCTTTGTGTTAAAAACGGTGCCAGCCTAACTCGCCGCGAAATCGACGAATTCACCGACAAAGCCCGCAAACTCGGAGCCGGCGGCTTGGCATACATATTATATACAGCCGAGGGCCCGAAATCTCCTATTCTTAAGTTCATGTCCGACATTGAGATCGCATCAGTCCAAAAACTCACCGGCGCTACCACGGGCGACGCCGTCTTTTTCGGCGCCGACGACCGCGCCAAAGTCAACAAAGTCCTCGGCGAACTCCGTATCGCCTTCGCTGACCATTTCGACCTCAAAAACCCTGCCGAAGTGGCTTATTGTTGGATTACCGATTTTCCATTTTACGAATGGGACGAGAAAAATCACAAACTCGATTTTGGCCACAACCCCTTCAGTATGCCTAAAGGTGGTCTCGCCGCTCTCGAAAGCGCCGCCACTAACGCCGAAAAATTAGCCCTCAAAGCTGACCAATACGACATGGTCATGAATGGCTACGAAGTCTGCTCCGGCGCCGTCCGTAATTACAATCCCGACATCATGTACAAAGTTTTCAACATTCTCGGCTACAACAACGAATATGTCGAAGCCCGTTTTGGTGGCATGCTCAACGCTTTCAAATTCGGCGCACCTCCGCACGCTGGCTGTGCTCCTGGGCTTGATCGTATTTTCATGGTTCTCGAAAATACCGACAACATTCGCGATATCGTCGCCTTCCCCAAAAACGGTTCTGGTGTCGATTTAATGATGAATTCTCCTTCCGTCGTCGACCCCGAACAACTTTCCGAGGCGCACCTTGCAATTTTGCCGGAAGAAGACTAACATGTCCAAAACCTCGCTCACCAAAACCGCCATCGAGCAAAAGTTCCTAGAACTCCTCAGCGAGAAAACCCTCAACCAAATCTCCGTCAAAAGTCTCACCACCGCCGTCGGCATCAACCGCAATACTTTTTATTATCATTACAAAAGCATTCCCGACCTGCTCGAAACCGTGGTCAAAAACCTCGTCGACGAACTTTTTGAAAATTACCCTCCCGCCGAATCGCTCGACGACTGCCTAACCGCCGCCACCGACTTCATTAAACAAAACGAAGCCGGTATCCGTCATATCTACGAATCCACTTCCCGCCCAATTTTTGAACGCTACCTCTGGCGAATTTGCGACTATGTCGCGAGTGCCTATCTCGACAACTCCGAACACTGTCTCGACGCCCAAGAATTTTTGAGCTGTATTTGCTTTGGCCTCGCCATGAATTACATCCGCCACGGTATGTCTTTTGATTTTAATCCCCTTCACCAATTTATAGACATTTCAAGCAATTTGCCCAAAAATTAGGCATTTGCCCAAAAAAGCCCATTTAATTACCGTTAAAATCCACTATAATAACCCTTGTAAGAAGGTTTTATATGGAAAAATTTATTGTCAAACATCATAAACTTATTGTCGTGCTGGCGTTCGTGCTGATTATCCCCGCCCTCATCGGCTTTTACAATACGCGCGTCAACTACGACATGCTTAACTACCTCCCAGACAGCATGGACACCGTCAAGGGTCAAGACGAACTCCTTAAGGATTTCGGCAAAGGCGCCTTTTCAATGGTTATCACCGACGGACTGTCCGATTTCCAAATCGGCGAACTCGAAACTGCCGTAAAAAACGTCGACCACGTCGACACTGTCATGAGCCTCGGCACTCTCGAAAACGCCGGTCTGCCCGCCCAAATTATTCCCGACGACCTTTATAACACCTTTAGAAACAGCAACGAATCCATCATGGCAGTCTTTTTCGATACTTCCACTTCCGCCGACGAGACCATCGACGCCATCAACGAAATCCGCGATATCGTCGACGGCAAAGCCTACGTTTCTGGTATGTCCGCACTAGTCACCGACATGCGCAACCTCGCCGAATCCGAAGAATTCATCTACATCATTATCGCCGTCGCGCTCACTCTCGCCGTCATGCTTATCTGCCTCGACAACTGGGCAATTCCGTTCATTTTCCTCGTCAGTATCGGCGTAATGATCTTAATCAACATGGGCACCAACCTCTTCCTCGGCGAAATTTCCTACATTACCAAGGCTCTCGCCGCCATTCTCCAGCTCGCCGTCACCATGGATTACTCAATTTTCCTCTGGCACTCCTACCGCGAACACCTTGAAAAAGACCCTAGTCGCTCCCGTGCCATGGAAAATGCAATCAAATCCACTTTTTCATCAGTTATGGGCTCATCCGCTACCACCATCGCTGGCTTCATCGCCCTCTGTTTTATGTCCTTTACCCTCGGCCTCGATCTCGGTATCGTCATGGCCAAAGGCGTCCTCCTCGGCGTTATTGGTTCGGTCACCGTTTTGCCGTCGCTCATCTTAATTTTCGGCGACAAACTCGAAAAGTTCGACCACAAATCTCTTTTCCCGGGTTTCCGCTGGCTCGCGCGCAACATCGTTAAGTTCTTCCCGGTCTTTCTAGTCATCTTTGTCGCAATTATCCCGCCCGCTTTTTACGGTTATCAAAAAACCAACGACAACGTCTACTACACCATCGGCGACAGCCTGCCAGACACCATGGATTTCGCCATCGCGAACAGCAAACTTTCCGAAGATTTCGGCTTGTCCAACGTCCACATGATTTTAACCAAATCTAGTCTGAGCGAGTCCGACGCTCGCGCCATGACCTCCGAACTCGAGAACATCGCCGGCGTCAAATCCGTCTTGAACCTCGAAGCACTCGTCCCGGACACCGTCCCGCTCGAAGCTTTGCCCGAGTCCGTAGTCGACGTTTTAAAAAGCGATAACTGGGAGCTCACTCTCGTTATCTCCGAATATGCCACCGCCACCGACGAAATCGGCGTTCAAATCGACGATATCAACAAAATCATCAAGTCCTATGACGACACCGCCCTTCTTGTCGGCGAAGCCAGCACCACGCAGGACATGATTGACCTCACCTCAGTCGATTTCCAGGTCGTAAACACCGTTTCCATCATTGCAATTTTCATCATCATTATGATTGTAACCAAAAGTTTCTCGCTTCCGTTCATTCTTATCGCCGTTATCGAATCCGCCGTATTTGTCAACCTCGGCCTGCCGTTCTACACCGGCGACCAACTTTCCTTCATCACACCGATTTGTATCAGCACCATTCAGCTCGGCGCCACCGTCGATTACGCCATTCTACTCACCACCCGCTACACTCGCGAACGATTAGCCGGCAAAGACAAAAAACAGGCCGCCATCATCGCCATCCGCACTTCCGTTCCGTCAATTCTCGTTTCCGGCCTTGGCCTCTTCGCCGCCACTTTCGGCGTCGCCCTCTACTCGAACGTCGACATGATCGGCTCAATGTGTATGCTTATGGCTCGCGGCGCCATTATCAGCATGGCGGCTGTCATCTTCGCCTTGCCGTCTCTCCTCATCTTTGCTGACCCCCTGATCATTCGCACCACCATTGGTATGAAAAAATTAACGAAAGGAACTAACAAATGAAAAAATCATTAATCTATACTTCAGTTTGCGGACTTGCGCTGTTTGCCGGTAGTCTCACTACCGTTCTCGTAAATAACGTTTCCGCCGAAACCACCCAAAGCAATCCTGCCATTGCTCTCGAACAAACTTTAACCACCACAAACAAAATCGCATCCAAAAACGAAACGATTTATGCCATCACCGATTCGACCGGCGGTGTGAAAAATGTTTTTGTCGGCAATACGCTCGATGCGGATAACGCCGAGCTTCCGCTTGAACTGGGTATCACCTATACCTTGGATGGTTCCGCAATTTCCGCCGAAGATTTAATCGGCAAATCCGGACACGTCAAAATTAACTATCATTTTACTTCAACCAAGACTTTCAGCGGCACAAAAGTTCCGTTCCTGGCCGTCACCGGCACAATTTTAGACAGCACTAAATTCCAAAACGTCACCATTACAAACGGTAAAATCATTTCCGAAACCGATAATAATATCACCCTCGCGGGCTACGCCGTAGTAGGTCTAAACGAAAATCTCGGCACCGACGTTTTGCCAGCCGACTTCACTATCGAGGCCGACGTCACCGAATTCGAAATGGGCGAAACTTATTCTCTCGCCACCGACGAACTGTTTGCTGATATCGACACTTCGAAGCTCACTTCACTCGACAGTCTAATTAGCTCCATGAATGAACTTTCCTCCGGCCTCGACCAACTCATCGCCGGTGCCGGCTCTTTGTCGAGCGGTCTGGATTCCGCAGTTTCCGGTATCACTAAACTCCAAACCGGCGCCGACAAATTAAATTCCGGTGCCACCGAACTTTCCAGCGGTCTAGAACAACTCTCCGCTAGTAACGACACTTTAAATAATGGCGCAAAAAGCATTTTCTCTAGCTTGCTCACTTCAGCCGAAAGCACTCTAAATTCCAACACTACTTTAACTGCCCTAATCAAGGCCTACGGACAAACTTCGGGCATCACTACTCCGATTAAGCTCACCCAAGAAAACTACAAAACTACTTTTGAAAGTTTGATCAAGTTCTTGACCGCTGTGCAGTCTATGGTCCAGGACGAGAGTCAAAAACAAGTTATCGCCTCCGCAATTGACGCCATGAAAGCTAGCCTTGCCTCCCTTTCTCAGGTCGAAACCTTCGTCTCCGGTCTCGAGACCTACACTACCGGCATCGCTTCCGCTGCTACCGGTGCTACTGAACTCTCTGCCGGCACTACCGAGCTCAAAGCCGGCATCGATTCCCTTGCCTCTGGTGCAACCGAACTCGCTAACGGTTCCAAAACTCTCGCAGAAGGTCTCACCACTCTCAAAACTTCCGGTATCGATAAGCTAGTCAGCTTTGCAAATAACGACCTCAACGGCGCCTTGAAAAATCTCCGCACCTCCGTCTCCGCCGCAAAGAACTACCATTCCTACAAAAACTCTTCCGCCGAATCGGTCAAGTTCATCTTCAAGACTCCATCTTTGAAGAAATAACTGACAGTCCTATCAAAAAAGTCCCGCCTTCTCTCGCGGGACTTTTTAATTATTCAATATTTGGTAGGCCCGGCTGGAAAAAGAATCTCACGCTAGCGCGTGAGATGCGAACCATCATATGGTAGGCCCGGCTGGAATCGAACCAGCATTGTATCCTTAGAGGGGATATGTCCTATCCGTTGAACGACGAGCCCGTATCCCCTATATTATACCTTAATCCTCCGGTTTTCGCAACTTATAGTAAATCGACGGCGCAAACCGAATTCCAGCGAGCATTTGCTGCGCTTTAGTCTCCATTTTCACTAAATTATCTGTTCCCAAAATCTTTTTCAAGGCCTGACTGCGAAAATTCGACACCGACAAGACTTTTTCACACACAAATCCCGCCCGTTCAAAAATCTCTTCCGCATATTTCGGATGATAATTATAAAACCCATTTTTCGAAATTTCTTTATAATTCGCCACCGTCCGGTCGAACGGATTGACTTTGCTTCGCCCCGTCACAAATCGCGCCATCTTCGGCAACGTTCGTTTGTTCGCGACCTCAATCACCGCCACCCCACCCGGCTTCAGCACGCGATACAATTCCGCCACCGCCTTGTCAAGATGCTCCAAATGATGCGTCACTCTTACCATCATCAGCCCGTCCAGCTCATTATCCCGAAACGGCAATTCATAAATATCCCCCGCCTTCGTCTCGATTTTGTCGCCATAAACTCCCTTCGCCTGCTCAAGCTCAGTTTTCGAATAATCAAACAAATAAACTTTTCGCGCCCGCTTTAAATATTCATTCGCGAGCCGCCCATATCCTCCACCAATATCCGCAAACTTCTCCATTCGTTTCGGCAACAATTTCCGAATCGCCATCCGGTCGGCCTGGTCTTCGTATTCGCGCCCAGTCCCCTCCCAGAAATCTTTTTTATAGTCATATCCGTTATAATCCGAAACTATTTTTTCACTCATACCCTATATTATACCACACTTAAACTACTCTTGAAATTTCTTCCAGCGTCGTCTCACCTCGCAACACCGCCAGTATCCCCTTCTGTTCCAAAGTCAGCATCCCATTTCGTTTCGCCACTTTTTCAATTTCGTCCGTATTAATATTCGCCACTTCCCCACGAATAAACGCCTGAATCTCTTCCGTCACCACTAACTGCTCCATCAACACCGTCCGCCCATTATAGCCAAACGGGTCCGTTTCCGACGGCACCGGGTCGTATAAAATAATATTTTCCAAATTCACTCCCCCCAATTTTTCTGACGGCACCCCCGCAAGCACTTCACGCATATATTTCGCTTCTGCCTCCGTCGCCGGTCGCGCTTTTTTCGTGGCTGACAACTTTCGCACCAATCGCTGCGCTACCACTAACCGAATCGAAGACGAAAAAATCGGATTCACGCCAATCAAATCAATCATCCTAGCGAACGCCGCCGCCGTCGAATTCGCGTGAAACGACGACAACACCAAATGCCCAGTAATCGAAGCCTGAATCGCCGTTTTCGCCGTGTCTGCATCCCGAATTTCCCCCACCATCACCACGTCCGGATCTAGGCGTAGCACCGACCTTAACCCTTCCGCAAACGACCCACCATTATTCGTCTGAATCGGAATCTGCGAAATCCCCGTAATTCCGTATTCAATCGGGTCTTCCAGAGTAATGATTTTCCGCTCCGACGTATTCAGCGCATTCAAAATCGAATACAATGTTGTCGATTTCCCCGACCCCGTCGGCCCCACCATCAGTACCAGCCCCCGCGGATGCGAAATCACTTCGTTAATTTCTTTCCGTTCCTCTTTCGACAGCCCGAGCAAATCCAAATTCAGCAAACTCTCGTCAAAATTAAACAACCTCAGCACCGCGTCCTGTCCATACATTGTCGGAATTGTTTCTACACGAATATTTAGTAGATGTGTCGCGCCATCCCGCGTAATTTCTTTTTGCATATGCCCCGACTGTGGCTTGTTCGACGCAATCGACACGTTCGCTCGCGACGACAACTCGCCCATAAAAATCCGATATTTATCCCGATCAATATTCGCCACCGGATGCAAAATCCCGTCCACCCGCATCCGTATCCGAATTTCATTCCGCAAATTTTCAATATGAATATCACTCGTGCCAAGTTTATCCGCCTGGTCTATCAAAAAATCAAACACTTTGTCCGTCGAAACCGAATTGAGCGTTTTCGACACGCTCGCAATCGTCTCCGAATCCCCCTCGCCCGCAATTTTAATATCATCATAATGAATTTGTCGCGGCGGGTCGTATCTTAGCATAAACACCTTAAACGCCGAACCCGAAATCAAGAAAAAGTCCGCCTTTTCGCCCTCGTCCGTATATTCTTGCCGAGTTTTTTCAATCACCGACCGCGGCGTCTGCGAAGTCACCATAAACTGATAATGTTCCTCACCGCCTCCGCGTTGCAGCGGCACAATAAAATTCCGATACATTTCTGACACCTCGATCAGATGCGGTACTAACGCAATTTCTCGCTCGAACTTCCGCGTGTCTAAATACGGCAACCCCAAAATTCGCGCTCGGTCCGCCGTCGCCCGCTCCTCATTATCGCGTCGCCTAAACTGAATTTCAGCTTCATCCATACTTTTATTATACCACAAGCATTAAAAAACGTGTTCATAACCAAACGAGCATAAGTGAAATCGCAAATACAAATTATAGAATTATATTATTTCAAACTTTTCACAAATTCATAAAACAGCGGATGTACCGCGAGCGGTCGCGACTTAAATTCCGGATGCGCCTGCGTCGCCACGAAAAACTTTTTCTCTGGCGCTTCAATAAATTCCACCAACTTCCCATCCGGCGAAGTCCCCGCAACTTTAATTCCGCCCTTTTCCATTTCCGGCAAAAACTTTTTGTTCACTTCATAACGATGCCGATGCCGTTCTACGACTTTCACTTTTCCACTTTTTTCAATCTGCGTCCCGTCAATATAATCCCCATCACGAAACGCCCGCGCATACATTTCCGCCGTTCTCGTCCCCTTCGCCAGCACTGCTTCGTAATCACCCAGTCTCATCGTCCCGCCCGTCGATTCCTTCCCCTTTTGCCCTTCCATGATATAAATCACATTATCCCCCGCCTTTTCGCTCGCGCCAAATTCCTCCGAACTCGCGCCATCCACCCCGCCTTTTCGCGCCGCCGCAATACACGCCACCTGCATCCCGAGGCACAGTCCGAGATACGGCATATCATGATCCAGCGCATATCCCGCCGCCATGATTTTCCCCTCGACCCCGCGCTCACCAAACCCCCCTGGCACCACAATTCCGTCCATTTTCGCCAGTTGTTCCTCGGTTACCTTTTCCGCATTCAGCCACTTCAAATCCAAATTCACTTCGTTATACGCCGCCGCAGCTTTGAGCGCCTCCGTCACACAAATATACGTGTCATCATTCCCCACATATTTCGCCACCAGCCCCACTTTCACCGTTTTTTCGTGTTCCATTCCGCGCAGTTTCGAAAACTTCTCCCATTTCGACATGTCCGGCTCGCTTTCATCATCTACAAACTTATTCAAAATATTCAGCACCCCGCTTTTCAGCACATTAAACGGCACGTCATACACGCTATTAATATCCGGCAAATTTAGTACCGCCTCCCCCGGAATGCCCGAAAACGCCGCAATTTTTTCGCAAATCGCCCGCTCGCACGGTTCTTCCGTCCGCACGCACACAATATCCGGAATAATCCCAAATCCCCTTAAATCTTTCAACGCATTCTGCGCCGGCTTCGTCTTAAGTTCGTTCGACGTATGAATAAACGGCACATACACTACCGAAACATACAAACAATTTTCTCGCCCCACCTTATTCGCAAACAACCGAATTGCCTCGATAAACGGCAACCCCTCGTAATCCCCCACCGTCCCCCCAATTTCCACAATATGCACATCCGATTCCGCCGAAGCCTTTTCGATTTTCTCACACACCAGCCCCGTAAAATGGGGAACTAGTTGCACCGTCTTGCCGTGAAAGCCCCCCGCTCGCTCGCGTTCAATCAGCTCCTTATAAATCGAACCCGACAGCGTAATCGAATATTTCGAAGTCTCAAAATCTAAAAACCGCTCATAATGCCCGAGGTCAAGATCCGTCTCCACCCCGTCATGCGTCACAAAACATTCCCCGTGTTCCACCGGGTTTAGTAGCCCCGCATCCACATTCAAATACGGGTCACACTTCTGCATCGTCACCTTAAAACCCTTGGCTTTCAAAAGCGCGCCCATACTCGCCGCGGTAATTCCCTTACCCACACCCGAAAGCACGCCCCCAGTTACAAAAATATATTTACAATTTTTATTTTTCATCTCGGGCAACCTCCTCCCACCCGTTAAATTTAATGACCTTATGTTTACACCCATTATAGCACAAAAAATGTCGCCGTCGCGACTTTTCAAAATATTTTTTATTCTGTGGCGGAAAGGAGGAGATTCGAACTCCTGAAAGTCTTTCGACTTTGCTGGTTTTCAAGACCAGTGCCTTCAACCACTCGGCCACCTTTCCGCTTTTTATTATACCACGAGACCACTCAAAAACCAACCCTCTATTTTCATTCTATCATACTTTCTTGTTTTTGTCAAGAATAAGCTCTTTTCCACCCCTTACTGCCTAATCTCTTCCCTAAATCCCCCAAATATGCTATAATTACACCATGGCAAGAAAAATCACATTAAAACCGGTCAGCAAACAAAACCGGAATAATAATCACAAACACAGCGACAAGCGCCGTCATCCGCGCCTGAAAAACGGTCGCTAAGTTCTAAAACCCCAATCATCATCGGGGTTTTATTTTTTTTGCCCGCCAAAAGCACAAAAAAATTTAACAGCCAAATCCCAAACCCAACTTCTAGAACTTCCCCAAAATCTTTTTCAGCCACCCAGCTTTCGACTGACCCCCCTTATTTTTCACAACTTTCTTAAAGCCTTTTTTCTCCGCCCCCGCCCCATAATCCACGTCTTCCGCCGCCAACATCGCGAGCCCCACCGCCGTCGCAAATTCCGGCCGACAAACTTCTTCCGAAACTCCATTCAGCCCCGCCGGCACACCAATTTTCACCGACGCTTCCAGCACCTTTTTCGCAAACAAATCAATATCGCGCATTTTCGCTCCGCCCCCGACCAAAACCACGCCCTCCGGCAACCGCTGGTCATATTTCGCCGCTTTCAATTTTTTCCGCACCTCGCCAAAAATCTCTTCCAGCCGCGCTTTCACTACTTCTTCCACTTCTCGCCGATCAAACGTCCGCTCCCCGTTTTTGCCAATCTTAATCGCCGGACTTTTTTCCGTCTCAAAATCCCCTGTCACAAATCGCGTCTTAATCTCTTCCGCAAGCTCCGGGTCAATCGCCAGCACGATCGCGAGGTCATTCGTAATATTATTCGACCCCGCCGGCACCACACCAACATATTGCAAATCACCCTCCTCATACACCGCCACCGCAGTCGTCGCCGCACCCATATCTACCACCGCCACGCCATTTTCCCGTTGCCGATCAGTCAAAACCGCTTTCGCCGCCGCCACCGCCGACGGAACTAATCGCTCCGCTTTCACATCCGCAGTCATCGTCGCCCGTTTCAAATTTTCACAATTCGGCGCCAGCGCCGACACCACGCACGCTCGCATCTCGAGTCTCGCCCCCGCCATCCCGAGCGGGTCCTTAATTCCACCCTGCCCGTCCAAGGCATATTCCAGCGGCACCACATCCAAAACTTCCCGGTTTGCCGGCAATCTCCCCGACACCGCCACGTCTTCCACTCGCTCCAAATCCCCCAAATCAATTTCGTGTTCCACCGTCCCAACCGCAATCATCCCCTCAGTCATTGTCGACATCACCGTCGAACCGTTAATCGAAACATAAGCATTCCGCACATCCACGCCCCCCATCCGCTCCGCGTCCCCGAGCATTTTATCAATCGCTTCCGCCGGCCCAGCCAAATTCGCCGGAATTCCCTTCCGCATCCCCAGCGACTTCCCCTCATTATACCCCACAATCGCCAGCTCGCCACTTTTCGCCACCGTCGCAATCACCGCGCGCACGTTCTCCGTCCCCACATCTAGCCCAGTTACGAACCGCTTATTTTCATCCATAAGCTTATTATAACACAATTATTCCGCATCCGGCAAAGTTAAAACTTCATACCCGTCCGCCGTCACCAAAATCGTATGCTCCACATGGCAACCGATCGAACCATCTTTCATCTTCACGCTCCACCCGTCATCCTTATCCACATAATTCGCCGGCTTACCCAGGCACGACATCGGCTCAATACAAATCGTATCCCCCTCAACCAGCTTATATCCCGTCCCCTTCCGACCATAATTCGGCACCTCCGGCTCCTCGTGCATCGTCGTATCAATCCCATGCCCAATATAATTTTCAATCACCCCAAGATGCCCGCCTCTTAACACTTTTTCCACCGCATGCCCAATATCACCAATTTTCGCCCCCGGTTTCACCTGTTCAATCCCCTCCCACAACGAACTTTCCGTCACCGAAATCATCTTTTTCACCGCTGGCGAGCCAGTTCCTCCAACCAACATCGTAAACGCCGCGTCCACATAATACCCCTTATACTTAATCACTTCATCAAACGAAACTTTGTCCCCCACTTCCAAAACCTCGTCAGTCGGCGCGCCGTGTACCAATTGGTCATTCACCGAAATACAAATCGCCCCCGGAAACTTTTCCTCTAGTTCATCATACGCCACCCCCGCTCCGCGCTTAATAATTTCCTTTCTCACCCAAGCATCAATTTCTCGCCCCGTCATCCCCGGCTGAACATAATTTTTCAAATCTCGCAACAAATTTCCCAAAATCCGACCCCCCTCACGCATCGCCGTAATCTTTTCCGCCAAAACCTTCGCCGAACTATTCTCCTTATTCACCATAACTACGCTCGATTTCTCCTCCGTTCACATCATCCGCTTGCTCCGTCGCGTCCGGATTTAATTCTTTCACCACCTCAACCAATCTCTCCGTCACCTCTTCAATTTTCCCCGTGCCGTCCACTTTTTTCACTTTAATCCCCGCCTGCTCAAACAATGCCAAAATCGGCGTAATATTTTGCTCAAAAATCTCAAATCGCCGCTCAATACTCTCTATTTCTTTGTCGTCATCTCGTCCTCTCAGCTCAAGTCGTTGCAAAAGTTCCTCTTTCGGCACGTCTAGAATAATCGCTCCGTCAATTTTCCCCTGATAATGCTGAACAATATACTCCGCCTGCGCCACATCTCGCGGATAGCCGTCCAAAATCACCTCAAACCCTTCGTCTTCCGCACGGTCAATTTGCGCCCCCATCAATTTAATCACTTCCTCGTCCGGCACTAGTCCGCCCCTGTCGGTCAATTCTTTATATTTCCCAGTCTGCCGAATTACCTCCCCCACCGACATCCACCGCCAACCAAAAATTTCCGCCAACGCCTTGCCTTGCGTCCCCTTACCAGACCCCGCCAGCCCAAAAAGTATAATCATATTTCTCCTTTGCTTGTATTATATCATAAAAAATCCCCCGCTCGGGGGATTTTCCTATCTGAGACCCAATTTAATTCGCTCAGTTTTTTCCGCCTTGCGTTGCTCGCGGATAATCGCCTTTAAGCGTCGCTCTCGCTTCGAAATTGGTTTCGAAAACCGCATTTGCGACTTCTTCAGCGGCATCATCCCACTCTGCAAAACCTTTCGGTTGAAGCGCCGAATAATGTTTTCGTTCGCCTCACCCTGATCTTTTCGTGTAACTTTAATAGCCATATTGACCTCATTATATCACACTCTGTATTTCTTTTCAAGCCTCCGCTTGCTTAAAAAATACAACTGTTAATTCTCTAACCCCCCTCAATAAAGCCACGAAAAAAAGCCGTCAGGCTTTTTGAAGTGGCGGAACCGCACCGAAGGTTCGGACTTTGTCCGACGAGACTCGCACCGAAGGTCCGATGTCTCGCTTTTTCAAGCATTTCGTTAGAAATGTGGCGGAACCGCACCGAAGGTTCGGTGAAGCCACGAAAAAAAGCCGTCAGGCTTTTTAAGTGGCGGAACCGACGAGACTCGAACTCGCGACCTCTGCCGTGACAGGGCAGCGCTCTAACCAACTGAGCTACGATTCCGTACCTTTATTATACCGCACTTCTTGAAAAAGTGCAACCACCTTGCACTAAATCGCTACCAAAACTTGGCAAAACAAAAACATACTACATCCCCGGCAACTTAAACGCACTCGGGTCAGCCGCCTGCGGACGATAGACTTGGTCTTGCATCGACGGTTGCGCGCCCAACGATTCCGGCGCAGGTTGTTCCACTGGCGCCGCCGGCACAATTGGCGCCGTTGTCGCGTCCACATTCATCGCCGGCGCCGATTGTGCGCTCATATCAATCGGCGGAGTTGGCGGTGGCGGCAATACTTCTTCCCCCGGCATCGGCATATAATTAATTTCCGGCACTCCATTTATTTCTGGCGTCGTCGCCACCGCCGGCGCACCAGCCACCGCCGGGTTAAAACCACCAGCCGTGCCAGCCATATCCTGAATCTCGCTCGTCGAATTCGTCATATTTTGACTATCAGCCATTTCCCCTGTCCCCGTGTTCGCCACAGCGTTCACCCCCGTGTTCACCCCCGCATTCGAACTCGCCAACGCGTCCTCTAACATTTGCCCATATTTATCCACGCCACCATCTTCAAACGCATTCAAATCCCCCATTTCCGACAATGGCTGCACAATCTTTTCAGGTTGTGAAAATATCCCCACCGACGACTCTGCTGGCTCAGTTGATTCCGCCGGCTCCGTCGGTTCTGTCAACCCCATTGGTGTTATCGGCTCCGGCGCGCTCACCACCACCGCCCCCGACGCCTCTTCGCTCTTAATCTCTAACGGTTTCTCTGGCTCTTCCTGCACCGTCTCCGCCCCCGCCCCCGCAAGACTCGCCTCCGCCGCCTTCAAATCATCCAACAAAGTCGACTTTTTCTCTGTTATCGTATCGCTCACTTCTTTGCCCGCGTCCATTTCCGCCTCATCTTCATGCGCCACATCTAGTTTCGTCGGATCCCCATCCACAATTTTCTCGTGCCCATTCAATCCCTGAAAATTCGCCATCTCATTTTCCACGTCCGGCGTAATATTTTTCGACACCAACTGCTGATTCGCCCCCGAGTCAATCAACCGCGATGCCAGTTTCATCGTCTCCGAAGTCGTTTTCGCATTCGCAAACCGATTCGTCGCCGCCACAATCCCCGTCAAAAACGCCGTCGCTTCCTCTTTTTCAATTTTCGTGTCGCCGCCAGTCTTATATAGCAATTGCGCAATCATCTCCGACACCGAGCTCGCATTTTTATCACTCCACTCAACTTCCCCCAACTTCCCAGGATTCCCCGTCGTAATATTCACAATCACTGCATCATGCATAATCCGCCCGTGTTCTCTCAAAGCCGAATCAAGATCTACCCCGTTCGCCACATCCAGCGCCAGCACCAAATCCACATTATAATCCCCATACGAAAAGTCCAAATCCTCCTCCCCAATTCGCGACTTATACGGCGTAATATAAATTTTCACAAAATCGCCATCCAACTTATACCGCAAATGATCAGCCTTTTCCTTGTTCAAAGCCACCACAAAATCTTGCAACGTGTCCACCGACGGCTCAAAAGTCTCCTCTGGGTTCAAAAATTTCAATGCGTTCGGCGTCGAACCAGAATAAATCGCCGTCGCCCGTTTGCCAGTTTTTTCCAAAAACAATGATAACCCAATCGCCGCCGCCATCTCATCCACCGACGGATCCGACGACAACGCAATCAAAACATTATGCGCTTGGTTAATTTTTTGCGCCACTTCTGCCTGAATTTCCGCATTATCAACCGCCTTCACCTCTGGCGCGGCCGCCACCGCCGGATTAGTCGGCATTACCGGCTCCACAATCGGGCTCGTCGCCGAGTCTGTCGCTGCTACTGGGTTTGTTACATTTTTTTCTTCAGGCACCAAATTCCTTTCTGTCTAAATCTTAGCATAAGCGCCGAAAAAATACAAGTATTTTGCACTAAATCACTACATCGTGTACACTTTGTGCTCGTAAAATAGTTATTCCTAT
>CAVFLV010000011.1:0-1991 GCA_963623485.1 bacterium
CGTTAAAGACGGCGTCCCTGAACGTCCTTCAAAAGAAAACCGAGAAGCCAGCAAGCTATCACAGAAAGAATGGATACAATTAACAAAACAAATTTGGAACATACCCATACCAAGCAAAGGCGACCTCGCTTTTGGCAAACATTCGGCAATAATGCCAGAAGAAATAGTGCGTCGAGCTGTTAAATTATATAGCGTTGTTGGGGATTTAGTTTTGGATCCATTCACCGGAAGTGGGACCACATTAAAGGTTGCGAAAGCACTCAATAGAAACTATGTCGGCTATGAAATTTCAACATCCTATAAGGGAATAATTGAACAAAAACTTAGAGGTCAAAATGAAAATTAATTCCATATATAATGCGGACGTTTTTTCTTTTTTAGAAAATGTCGACATGGATAGCATTGATCTGGCGGTAATTGACCCTCCTTACAATATGAATAAGGCTGATTGGGATACATTTAACTCCCAACGGGACTTTTTAGATTTCACATACAGGTGGATTGATAAACTTATACCTCTACTTAAAAATACCGGCAGTTTGTATATCTTTAATACTCCGTTTAATTCTGCATACATATTACAATATCTTGTTAATAAGGGGCTAATATTCCAAAACTGGATCACTTGGGATAAGCGCGATGGTTTGAATGCATCAAAAGTCCGTTATACGCATGGGCAAGAAACAATTTTATTTTTTACTAAGTCTGCGAAATACACTTTTAATTCTGATGCTATTCGGATTCCCTATGAATCAACCAAACGTATAGAAGCTGCTAAAGCTAAAGGATTACTAAAAAATGGTAAAAGATGGTTTCCGAATCCGAATGGTAGATTATGTGGAGAAGTCTGGCATATAGCTAGCGAGCGACATAAAAGAAAAATAGGAGGACGAGTTCAAAAATTAGGACACGTTACACCCAAGCCAAAGGAAATGATAGAAAGGATTATCCTTGCTAGTTCTAATGAAGGAGATCTTGTTTTGGACTGTTTCGTTGGGAGTGGCACGACAGCATATTGTGCAAAGAAGTTGAAGCGCAATTATATCTGCGCTGACAGCAACGAGGAATATGTAAAAATGGCAAGAGATGCCGTAGAGGAGATATAATGAATATAGTTATTAGTAATATTCAACCAGGCAATAAAGCACTCGAGTATATCGAGCGTCGTATTCAAGACGACAACTATCGTGGAGCCGAATCATCTGAGCACAATAGATATGATATGCAAGAAATATTTACTATTTTACAGATTTTAAATAAATATGCTCCAAACAAACAGTTGATGCGAATTCGTGATACCGATTTGTCGAAAAGACCCCAAAATACATCAGACGAGATGCGTTACGCGCATTTTTGTGGTGAAGTGAAAGAAAAAGTTGGCAAAGGGACCCAAGACTCTATAAGAAAGAATATATTTGTAGACATGCACAGGATGGGTCTGATTGAACGTTATAATGATTCTCGTGATAGAACAAGCCCGCATGGCGGTGGCGCAGTAAAATATGTTTCGTTGTCCAACGATGGGATCGAATTTATCTTGTCAAACTTATTAAACAGAGCCTTCTTATTTACGAAAGCGTTAGATAAGCTATTGGGCGGATATATTGAAATCTCATTGGAACTTTTAAAAGACCCAGACTATGATATAGAAAAAATTACCAAATGGGATTTTATGTTCTTTGTTTCTGCGATAGACGTGGCATATAGTTTTAGATTATCTACGGCTCAATGCGCTGAATTAATAAAAGAATTCCATAGACTCTCACCTATTCAACAGCGTGCAGTCGTCGAAAGCCTTAAAAAAGCTCTGAAGCCCGAAAACTTCTTTGGCGATAAGACAGCAAAAAGAGATTGGCACAATTGGCAGAATAAAATCAATCAAGTATTTCATTTATTCAAACAAACTCCATATTTTGATGTGTCTGGAAAAGAAAACGAAATATTAACACTATCAACTCAAAAAATTATAGCGAAAGATGGGACTAAAGTTG
>CAVFLV010000011.1:2029-6238 GCA_963623485.1 bacterium
AAAGATCCATCGGCGAAAAATACGCTTACTTCAGTAATCATCATGTGCGAAAAACCGATGGCTATGAGCTACATCATATTGTACCTCTCTCTTGGTCAGAAAGCCCTGAACAATTTAAATTATTTGATAAATGGCAAAATATGGTCTATATAGATGCTTATAGCCATGCAAAAATTACGCAAAATCGTAATCGTAATATTTATATGTATTCAACATCAAATAATGACTTAATATTATCCGACAAACAAAATAACCAAGTCTATCTTACGAAAGACAGATGCGTTCTTTATGATGAAAAGAATAAGGTAGTTATGTTAGATTATAATAAACAATTGCTTACAACGGTTTGATGTATTATCCTGAAAAACGACTATTTTTTGCGTCGCGTTGTTGTTTAGGGAACAAAATTAGCTCATCCCAAATGCCCTACTTCCCCGCCGCGAACTCCTTAATCTTCTCAATCTCATCCCTAAGCAGCGCAGCTTTTTCGAACTCTAAGTTCGCGGCGGCGAGTTGCATCTCCGAAGACAGAGATTTTATCAGCGTCGGCAATTCATCTTTCGGCACACGTCGGATATCGAGCTTGTTTTCTTTTTGCTTTTCCGGAATAATCGCGCGCAGACCCGCTGAAATTTCCTTTTTCACCGAATGAGGCGTAATATGATGCTCGAAATTATATTGTTTTTGAATTTCGCGCCGCCGATTGGTCTCCGAAATCGCCTTTTCCATACTTTCGGTGATATAATTCGCATACATAATCACTTTCCCCTCCTCATGCCGAGCCG
This sequence comes from bacterium, assembly GCA_963623485.1. GTDB lineage: Bacteria > Patescibacteriota > Saccharimonadia > Saccharimonadales > Saccharimonadaceae > Nanosyncoccus. The sequence continues at coordinate 2,815 of CAVFLV010000011.1, forward strand.
CGCGCCCAATCGTTTGCACGAGCGCCGACTCGCTCCTTAAAAAACCTTCCTTGTCCGCGTCCAAAATCGCGACTAGCGACACTTCCGGCAAATCCAACCCCTCGCGCAGCAGATTAATCCCGACCAACACGTCATAAACTCCGGCGCGCAAATCTCTCAAAATATCGCCCCGCTCCAAAGTGTCAACATCCGAATGAATATACGCCGTTTTCACACCCCGTTCCTTCAAATGATCGGTCAAATCTTCCGCCATCCGCTTTGTCAAAGTCGTAATCAAAGTTCGTTGCCCCTTCGCGATGCGCCGGTCAATTTCTTCCATCAAATCATCAATCTGACCATCGGAACTACGCACTTCAACTTCCGGGTCCAAAAGTCCGGTCGGGCGAATAATTTGCTCCGCCGGTTTTGGCGAATGCTCAAGCTCATAACTCCCCGGCGTCGCCGAAACATAAATCGCCTGATTAATTTTCCCCTGAAACTCACCATAAGTGAGCGGCCGGTTATCTAGCGCCGACGGCAGCCGAAACCCAAAATCCACCAACGTCGTTTTGCGCGCGTGGTCGCCATTATACATTCCCCGCACCTGAGGCAAAGTCATATGCGACTCATCAACAATCAACAGCCAATCTTTTGGGAAAAAGTCAAGCAAAGTCGCCGGTGGCTCGCCGGCTTTGCGCCCATCAAGATGCCGGGAATAATTCTCAATTCCCTTCACGAATCCAGTTTCTTTCAGCATTTCGAGATCATATTTTGTGCGCTGACTGAGCCTCTGCGCCTCTAAATATTTTTGATGCTTTTCAAAATATTTCAACCGCTCCTCAAATTCCGCCCGAATTGCTACTAGCGCTTTTTCGAGCTGACTTTTTGGTGTGGCATAATGCGTATTTGGGAAAATGTGCAAGTTTTTCGGCTTTTCGCGCACCTCAAAAGTTAGCGGGTCGACAATTTTCAGCCCTTCCAAAGTATCAAACCCGAACTCAAACCGATAAGCATACTCCCCGTTCGCCGGGTATAAATCGACCGTGTCGCCCATTACCCGAAAATTCCCTCGCTCGAACGCCAGGTCGTTGCGGTGATATTGCATTGAAACTAGGTGCCGGATAAAATCAAGTTGCGACATTTCGTCGCCGAGTTTAATTTCAAGCGACATCGCAAGATAATTTGCCGGCGAACCAATCCCATAAATACACGACACCGACGACACCACAATCACGTCATTTCGCGTAAGCAGAGCCTCGGTCGCGCCGTGCCTCAGCCGATCAATTTCGTCATTAATCGCCGAGTCCTTTTCGATATAAGTGTCCGTCGAGGCGATGTAGGCCTCCGGCTGATAATAATCGAAATACGACACAAAATAATGCACCTCATTTTCCGGAAAAAACTCCCGAAATTCAGCATAAAGTTGCGCCGCGAGAGTTTTGTTATGCGCCAAAATTAAAGTCGGCCGTTGCACATTCTGAATAATGTTCGCCATGGTGAAAGTTTTTCCCGACCCCGTCACCCCGAGCAAAGTCTGCTCTTTTCGCCCCGCCAAAATCCCGTCCGTGAGCGACTTAATCGCTGCCGGCTGGTCGCCCATCGGCTGAAATTTCGAAACCAACTTAAACTTATTCACTTATTTATTATATCACGCTATAATAAAATGTATGAAATATCAAGTGATAGTCAAACCCGGAAGCTCGCAAGAAAAAGTCGTCGCGGCCGGCGAGCAGGAATTAACGGTCTATTTGCGCGCCAAACCACACGATGGCGAGGCAAATTCTGCGCTGATTAAAATCCTCGCAAAATACTTAAATATCCCAAAAACTAGCCTCAAAATCACCCGCGGTCAAAAGTCCCGCGTCAAAACTATCGAATTTTAGTCCAACGACTTCATCGTCGGGAACGGCACCGCTTCTCTACCCGGCACACCTTCGAGTAGCCAAAAGTTTCGTTCCGAATTCCCCCAACCACAAGCCGGCGGCATACCGTATTCAAGCATCTCGACAAAATCACGGTCGAGCATTTGTGCCTCTTCGTCGCCCGCATCGCGCGCGGCTTGTTGCTCTTCGAACCGTTCGAGCTGGTCGAGCGGGTCGTTAAGCTCCGAAAAGCCATTCCCCATTTCCGTGCCCGCGATAATCGGGTGGAATCGTTCCGTCACCAACGGATTTTCCGCAGATTTTTTCGCAAGTGGCGACAAAGCGAGAGGCTCTTCAATCAGCCAATACGGCCCCGCCGAAGTTTTGCGAATCAATTTCCAGACGTGGTCAATCAACCTTGCTTCTGACACGTCAAAATTCGTCTCGACGTCATTTTCTTTCAAAATCCGCACGAGTTGTGCCTTATCCGGATTAAACACATCGACATCAAACTTTTCTTTGAGCAAATCCGCATATTTCACGCGCGGCCACTCACAATCCAAATCAATTTCAAACCCACCAACATTAAACTTCAGCGTCCCCCACGTTTCCATCGCCACGTATTTTATCATTTCTTCATAAAACTTCATGCCGTCTTCGTAATTTTCATACGCCGCATAGGCCTCGAACGCGATATGCTCCGGCAAATGTTCATCATCAACGCCTTCGTTGCGAAAACGTGGCCCGATATCATACACTTTTTCAAACCCACCGCCAAGCAACCGTTTCAAAGGTAGTTCGTGCGAAATCCGCAGATAAAAATCCTCATCTAGTGCGTTCATATGCGTCATAAACGGCGTCGCATCCGCCCCGCCGGTCGTGTGTTCTAGTACTGGAATATTCACTTCAATATATCCGTGCTTATTCATAAAGTCGCGCGTCGCCTGCCAGAATTTCGACCGCCGCACTAACCTCTCGCGCACTTCCGGATTAACATTCATATCGACATAACGTCGCCGATAGCGCTCTTCCTTATTCGTGAATTTTTCCGGCAACGGTCGAAGTGTTTTCGTCAAAAGTCGCACCGAATTTGCAAACACCGAAATCTCGCCAGTTTGCGACTTATCAACCACGCCTCGCGCCTCGATAAAATCGCCCACGTCAAGCAATTTAATCTCTTTCACGCCAAATTCACCATCAGCCACTTCGCCAGCCTTCATAAAAATCTGCACTTCACCAAAATAATCGCGCACCTTAACAAATGCCAACTTTCCAAACGACCGAATCGCCACAATTCGCCCCGCAATCACCACTTCTTGCCCTTGCTTTTCGTCAAAATGGTCAATTATTTCCGAAATTTTAGTATTGCGAAAACTTTTCGCCGGATACGGATCGACGCCCTTCGCCCGCACTTCCTCTAATTTCCGCAGCCTTTCATTTCTGTAATCATCTAAAATCATGTTATTATTATAACATAAAAATCAAAAATTTCTTGAACTTAAGAATTGGAAGGCTTTTTTAAAAAAATTGCTTTGGTGAAAACTTTAAAAAATAATCTGATGGAATCCTTCCGGTATTTCAGT
>CAVFLV010000012.1:0-10955 GCA_963623485.1 bacterium
TTTATAACTATTTTATCAAAGGTTGGAGTGTCCACGATCTATTTGAGTTTGTGCAGGTTTTTTATTTTTTCTCCCCCACCCCTGTATTAGCACTCTTGACAAACGAGTGCCAGTTTGCTACAATAGAGAGTAGCTTAGCACTCAACATACGAGAGTGCCAACGAAAGGAGATATAATATATGAGCAAAATAATTGGTATCGACCTCGGTACGACGAACTCCGCGTTCGCATACATGGTCGCCGGAAAACCGGAAGTTATTACAAACAGCGAAGGTGATCGCACAACCCCGTCGGTTGTCGCCGTCACTAAAAAAGGCGAGCGCCTGGTCGGTAAGGTTGCGCAGCGCCAACGCGTCACCAACCCAAAAAACACAATTTACGGCATTAAGCGTTTAATTGGTCGCAAATTCACTGATAAAGAAGTCGAGCGTGACCGCGAAATCAGCCCATACAAAATCGTGAAAAAAGGCAACGGCGTCGCGGTCGAGATGGATGGCAAGGAATACACCCCAGAAGAAATTTCCGCCATGGTGCTTTCGAAAATCAAAGCCGACGCTGAAGCATTCCTCGGCGAGCCAGTCACCGAAGCCATCATCACCGTTCCAGCCTACTTCGACGATTCTCAACGTCAAGCGACCAAAGACGCTGGCAAAATCGCCGGCCTCGAAGTCAAGCGTATCATCAACGAACCTACCGCCGCGGCCTTGGCCTACGGTCTCGAGTCCAAAAAAGACGAAAAAATCGTCGTCTTCGACCTTGGTGGTGGTACTTTCGACGTCTCGATTTTGGAACTCGGCGACGGCGTGTTTGAAGTAATGTCCACCAACGGCGACACTCACCTCGGTGGTGAAGATTTCGACAACATTCTTGTGAACTTCTTAGTCGATGAATTCAAAAAAGAATCCGGCATCGACATCAAAAAAGACGCTGCCGCGATGCAACGCGTCAAAGACGAAGCCGAAAAGGCGAAAAAGGAACTCTCGAGCTCCACTTCGACCGACATTAACCTTCCGTTCTTGTCTGCCGACGCTGACGGCCCGAAACATTTCGAATACACTTTGACTCGCGCCAAACTCGAAGAGCTCGTCTCGCCTTTGCTTGACCGCCTCGCCGGTCCAGTCGAAAAGGCCTTAAAAGACGCCAAGCTCACAACCAAAGACATCGACGAAGTCGTCATGGTCGGTGGCATGACTCGTATGCCGGCCGTCGTCGAAAAGGTCAAATCCATTTTCGGCAAAGACCCGATGCAAGGCGTGAATCCTGACGAAGTCGTCGCTATCGGCGCTGCGATTCAAGGTGGCGTGCTTCAGGGCGACGTTAAGGACATCCTCCTTCTCGACGTTACCCCTCTCACTCTCGGTATCGAAACCATGGGTGGCGTGCGCACTCCTCTAATCGATCGCAACACCACTATTCCGACGTCGAAGTCCGAAACCTTTAGCACCGCAGCCGACAATCAGTCGCAGGTCGAAATTCACGTCCTCCAAGGCGAGCGCGAATTCGCCGCCGACAACAAGTCTCTCGGCCGCTTCATTCTCGACGGTATCGCCCCTGCTCCGCGTGGTATTCCACAAATCGAAGTCACCTTCAACCTCGACGCCAACGGTATCTTGAACGTTACCGCCAAAGACAAAGGCACCGGCAAAGAGCAGTCGATCACCATCCAAAACTCTGGCAACATGAGCAAAGAAGATATCGAAAAGGCTCAAAAAGAAGCCGAGGCTCACGCCGAGGAAGACAAGAAAAAACGTGATTCGATCGACACCAAAAATCAACTCGAAAACGCTATCTATCACGCCGAAAAAATGCCGACCGAGTACAAAGACAAAATCTCCGACGACGACAAAGACACAATCAAAAAAGCCGTCGAAGAGGCGAAAAAAGTTCTCGCTGACGAATCTGCCGACAAAGAAAAATTCGAAGATGCCGTCAAAGAACTCAACGAAAAAATCATGCCTATCGGCGCAAAACTCTATCAATCCGCTAGCTCCGACGCCAAGGACGAAGCGGGCGATGCTAAGGGTGATGCTGAGGCCGATGACAAAAACGACGAGCCTGTCGAAGGCGAAGTTGTAGACAAATAATAATCTACGCTCGCGTATCCTCGCCGAAAATGGTATAATACATCCATGAAGATCGTTATACCAGAACTCAAAAACTCGACTGTGCAGGAAGCCATCAAAGACTTTCCCACGGTCGAGTTTTTGCCTGCCGAAAATCTCGACGCTGCCGCCGAGCTCCTCGTCCAAAACAAAGCCGACTCCATGCTTTCCGGTCTCGACTTTTCATCGCGCGATGTCCTGCTCGCCTACAAAAACAGCATTTCTCTAAGTTCCGACTTTTTCTCCAGTTGTTTTATCTGTAAAAAAGCCGACCAGCTTTTCGCCCTCGCCGACGGCGGCGTAAATAAATTGCCGAACAAAGAACAGTTTTATTGGATTATCAAAGACACCGCTCGAACTTTCGCTGCCTTTTCCGGCGAAACTCCGCGCATCGCTCTGCTATCCTACTCCACCAACGGTTCTGGCGGCAAAAATCCCGATCTCGAAAAAATCCATTACGCAATTGAAAAAATCCGCGCCGAATTTCCCGACTGGCTCATCGACGGCGAAATGCAGCTCGACACCGCTATCGATCCCGCGATTTCCGCCAAAAAATTCCCCACCTCACAAATCGCCGGCCGCGCCAACGTCCTCATTACCCCCGACCTAAACTCCGGCAACATCCTCTACAAATCCCTCGAACGTTTCGGCGGATTCACTATCGCCGGCCCGATTATCCAAGGTTTCGACCGCCCGCTCGCCGATCTATCTCGCGGCAGCACCGTTTTCGACGTTAAATTAACCCTACAAGTTATCATTAAACTTCTCGAAAGGAGCTAATATGCAAAATTTTGGAACCGACGGCATTCGTGGTAAAGCCGAACAATTCACCCCTGAATTTCTCGCCAAAATCATCCGCGGCCTCGTCGACTACGCCAACCGCGACAACTTTAAAATTTTTCTCGCCGGCGACACTCGCGAATCCTCGGAATGGATTATCCGCGATCTCGAGACAGCTTGCGAAACTTTCGGCGTCGAATTTTCTTCCGCCGGCGTTTTGCCAACCCCAGCGATTAATTTCTGTTTCGCTAAAATGGGTTTTGATTTCGCCATTGACGTCACCGCTTCGCACAATCCCTACACCGACAACGGCATCAAAATTTTTGAACTCGGCCCCGACGGTCGCGGACAAAAACTCGGCTTAGAGGGTCGCACCAAAATCGAAGCTTCTCTCAAAACCGACATTTCTTATTCACCCGTCGCGCCTTCCGATCGCGCCGATATTGCTCAAGACACCGTGGAACTCTACGAAGAGCATTTAAAAAATTACTTCGGCTCGCTCCCAAATTTTACCAACAATTCAAACAATGAAAGCTCTAACAACTCCGACAATAAACCATCCGCACCCAAGTTTCCCAACTTTCACAGACTTCATCTCGGCATGGACTGCGCGAATGGCGCCACCAGCGTTATTAATAAAACAATTTTCGAACAACTCGGCGCCACGGTCGACCTCATCAACTGTTGTAAAAATTACAACACCGAAATTAACCAAAATTGTGGCAGCACCCACCTAGAAGCCCTCCAAAAACTCGTTCTAGAAAACCATCTCGACTTCGGCGTAGCTTTCGACGGCGACGGCGACCGCGTTTTAATGATCGACGAAACCGGCGCCGAAATCGACGGCGACCAAATTCTCGCCATTCTCGCCAAACACTTTAATTTGAGTTCACTCGCCATCACCGTCATGGCAAACCAAGGTCTCTTAAGCTGGGCCAAAAACGCCAATATCAATCTCGAAATCACCGCCGTCGGCGATAGTAATGTCGCCGAAGCCATGCGCGCTAAAAACATCCAACTCGGCGGCGAACAATCCGGTCATATCATTCTCCCCGGCCAAGCCACCGGCGACGGCATGCTCACCGCGCTCGTCCTTACGTCTGTCATCGCAAGCGCAGACCGACCCTTAAGTTCCCTTGCCAGCATCATCACTAAATTCCCCCAGGTCATCGTTAATCTCCCTGCCACTCCCGAGCAAAAACAATCCCTCAAAACTTCCGACACCGCCAAAAAACTTCTACTCGACTTTAATAACCGCCTCCAATCCGTCGACGGCCGACTCCTCGTTCGCCCTTCTGGCACCGAAAACTTAATCCGCATCACCATGTGGGGACGCGACAAATCCGAAATCGGCGCGCTAGCTCAAGAATTGAAAACTAAATTAGGAGAAATTTTATGATTGTTAAAAAACTCGAAACCTACACCCCCGAAGTCGCCGCCCGCGTACGCGAGCTACTCATTCAGCTTTCGCGCAGCGGTAAAGACAAAGGCGAAATCCCTCGCGAATGGTTCGAAGATGTCATCAGCTCGCCCTATCACGACCTGCTCATCGCCGAAGAAGACGACAAAATTCTCGGCATCGCAACGTTATCAATTTTAATGGGCCCCGGCATCCGCAAAAATGCCTACCTCGAAGATTTCGTCACCGACAACACCGTCCGCGGAAAAGGTATCGGCTCCGCCATTTGGCAAGCTATGCTCGAATGGGCAGCCGAAAAAGGTTGCAAAGACCTCGAATTCACCTGTGGCCACGGCCGCGAATCCGCCCAAGAATTCTACAAACACCACGGCGCCGAAATTTACGACACCAACTTCTTCCGTAAACCCATCGAATAAATTAATCCTGGAATTAGATAGATATGCAAAGCGTTTGGTAATCCCGAGAAGAATAATAACGTAACTCCATAAGCAATTAATAAACCAACTAACATTATTTTTTGTGGACTTCTCCATAGTGTTCGAAAAATCATTATCATAGTCAACACAAACAACGAAATCCCCACTAATCCCGTTTCGAGCAGCAGCGACATATATTCATTTTGGATAATTTCTTTCGGCGCCGGCGACAAACCGTTTTGATATAGCGCCTCGCCCGCTCCGCCAATCCCGACACCAAACCAAACCGTCGTCGGATTTTTCACCCACACTTCCCCCGCCGCGTTCGACAGCCTAATCCGCGTGTCCGTCGACCCCTCCACATACCCATCAAACACCGATGAGTTTTCCTCTTGTTTTTTAATCAACCACGCCCTCTCGTCCACCTCTGCCTCCAACTTTTTATACTCATTCGTCTCCGTTCTGTCTTCCTCCGCTTTTTCTGTCTCATCATTTTTCTCTATTTCTGTCTCGCTTTTATCATCTCCATTCGTTTCCACCTCATCCACTTGCCCGTTCTCGTCCTTTTCTACTTTTTTCTCCCGCACATCAATAATCCCAAGCGACAAATGGTTCAAAACTTTCGCCACCCCGCTATAATAAGTGTCATTCGTCGGACTCACCGCCGCCATTATTCCCTGCACATTCAGCGTAAACAAAAACGCCATCACCACCGTCGCGACCACCTTCCCCACCCCCCGCCAACTTTTTCGCTGCACCCCCATCCACATGAGCAAAAACACCATCGCCACTACAAACGCATAAATCGCCCCGCGCGAGAATGTCAGAAACAATGTTGCTGTGATAATAAATAATAAAGATAAAAATTTAAAACTTAAAAAATCCGAGCCGGAGGTATTTTTTACAACGGTCACGGCTCGAGCACTTACCACAATCGCCGGCGCAAGCAACAAATTTCCCATAAACTGCGGCTCAATCGCAAACCCATTCGGATGCGGAAACCCAAACATCTGATACACACACCCCGCACACATCAAACTCCCCTCACGCGAAACTCCCATAAGATCCAAAACACATTGCAAAACACACCACAAACACACCAAAATCGTCGCCCCAAAAAACGCCCGCCAAAACTTTTTCCAAAAATCTTCCGCAAAAAACAAATCCCGCAAATTGAAAAACCCATACACCGCCACATAAATCAGCCACAAAATCCCCACCACCAAAATCCCCCGCAAAATATTTAACGACCAGATCACCGAAATCGTCAAAAACGCCGGAAATAACAACCACAACCATCTCCCTCGCTCATTAAAAACTGCAAACAAAACCCTCCGTTTTATCATTAAACAAACCGCCAAAATATCAAACACCACCAACCACACCAGCGGCACCGACAATTCCAAATTCATCGTCTCATTTTTGCCCAGCGTAATAATCGGATAATACGAAAACATCAACGCCAGCGGCAGAACATACACCAAAAATCTCAGCCAATTCTCAAGCTTAAAAAACCTCGCGCCAAAACCAGCCCCAAAATCCGCTTTTTCCTTAAGCCTTCCCACCACTCTTCCCCGCACCATTTTTCTTCTCACATTTCTTCACAAAATTTTTCAACTCCGCATCAAACCGCACTTCATCAAATTTCGTCGCCGTCTTCGCCACTTTTTCTCGCCGAAAATTCATCTTTTCAAACTTCAAAATCGCCTCCGCGAGCGACGTCGCCGTCTGTTTTTCAAACAAAATTCCATTTTTCCCATCAATCACATAATCTCGCGCCCCACCCTCACAAAACGCAATCACCGGACAGCCCGCCGCCAAAGCCTCCACCGGCGCAATCCCAAACGGCTCCATACTCGGGAACAAATATCCCTTCGCCCGCTGCAAATATTTCGCCAATTCTTTCTTATCCATCGCCGGCAAAAACTCCACCAATCCCGAATCTTTCGCCAGCTTCACCAACTTTTTATGCTCCGGCCCCTCACCAATCACCACCAACTTCCGCTGCGTCATCATACACGCCTTCACCGCAAGGTCCAGCCTCTTCCAATTCACCTGCCGACTCGTCACCACATAAAAGTTTTCCACAGGTTTTCCACAACTTGACCCCTGTTTCTTATCACAACTTTTCTTTTCACCAGAACGCGCCTCAGCCTTACCTTTCTGCTCCACACAAAAATCCTTCAGCTCCACCGGCGGATGCACCACCACCGCCTCTCGCCCGTAATATTTTTTAATCGCCTCCTTCGCATATTCCGAAATCGTCACAAAATAATCCGGATTTTGCGCCGCCCGCAGGTCCGCCCGTCGCAAAGGCCGCACCAACAACTTAAAAAACAACCTCACCACCGGATTCAACACCCCAAACCCCGGATTTTTCACATAATCATCATACATCTGCCAATAATATTGCGTCGGCACATGACAATACGAAATATGAATCCCGCGCGAATTTTTCCCTTCCTGCCCTTTTCCATCATTTTTCACTTTCAGCACGTGAAGTCTCCTTCCCGACTTCACAGACTTCGCCTCCGCCCCCGTCACCGAAATGATCAAATCGTATTCCGACAAATCCAAACGCGAAAAATACCACTGCCTTAGCGGCCCCAAAATCCGCCGCATCGCAGACGGAAAAACTTGCAACCACCCAGTCCGTACTTCCGCATCCGAAAACCAATCAATCCCCTCCGGATCGTATTTCGAAGTATAAATCGGCGCCTCCGGAAACAGTTTATGGATGCGTAGTAGCACCTTTTCCGCTCCCCCCACATTCGTCAACCAATCACAAACAATCGCCACTTTCATCGCGTCATCATTTTTCATCCCCTTCGTCGTCTTTTTTGTCATCTTCTTTCCCATTTACTTCGCTCCATCCCGCTTCACCACCATCGCAATCGTCTTAAAGAAAATCTGAATATCGAGCGCAAGCGACCAATTCCGCACATAATAAATATCCAGCGCCCGCCGTTCCTCAAACGGAATATCGCGCCGCCCCGAAACCTGCGCAAACCCCGTCAGCCCCGACTTCACCGTCAAAATCAGCGACCGGTCCCCATAATCGCGCAATTCTCCCGGCAACAGCGCCCGCGGCCCAATCAACGAAATGTCCCCCTTCAAAATATTAAACAATTGCGGCAACTCATCCAGCGACGTTTTCCGAATAAAATGCCCGAATTTCGTAATCCGCGGGTCGTTTTTCAGATAATCCCCGTCTTTCCGATACTTTTTAATCACTTCCGGCTTGCCCATTTTAATAAACGCCTCCTCCGCCGTCATCCCCGAATACTCCGGCTTCATCGACCGAAACTTATAGCATTTAAACCGCCGATTGTATTGCGTAAGTCGCTCATCCGCATAAATCGCCGGACTTTTCACATCCGTAATTTTCAAAATCAGCCACACAATCAACATCGGAATCGCCGCAATAACAATCGCCACTAGCGAAAACAGAATATCAAATGTCCGCTTCACCGCCGCATATCCCCCGACCAATGGCGTCGTCATCACCAGCACCGCCGGCGTCGCTCCGATGAGTTCTAGTTCTCCAAAATGCGACGACAGCGCCGTCTCACTCGGCACAAAATAATACAACAAATGATGCTCCACCGCCTGTTTATAAACGTATTTTGTCGATTTCTCATCCGTCTGAAAAATCACATCCGCCCGCGCCTTTTTCAGTGCCTCTTTTACCGATGAATATTGATGCGTTTTTAAATCTTTCGGAATGTATTTTTTATTTGCCACCACCCCCGCCAACCGATATCCCGCCTCTGGTGTCGAGGCGATATAATCCGCCAAATATTCCGTGTTTTTCGAATTCCCCACAATCACCGCCCGCTTCGCGCCATAATCACTCTTGAAAATTTGTCGCACAATAAACCGTACCAACACTCGCTCACACAACAAAAAGATAAACGAAAGCAGCACCGACGTCAGCGCCATAATCCGCACCGGGAACAAATTCTCCCCCGCGAAAAAGTCATACACAATCAACGCCGCCACCGACAGCACCGCCGCGAGCGCCACTCTGCTTCGCTCCGGCAACCGCGTCGCACCCAGAAAAATACTTTTCCGATACAGCCCCAGCGCCGCCAAAATCACCAACATCACCGGCACCAACCACACCACCGTCTGCACAAAATCAAAAAATTGCGACTCAAACGTAAACGGCCGCGGATCAACTTTCACCCGAATAAAATACGCCATCGCAAACGACGCCAAAAGCGCCACCGCATCCCCAATAATCAACAATATTCTCAAAATAGAATCGGATTTCTTCCGCATACTCCAATTATACCATATCTCCCCGTCAGTCCACATTATTATCTCTCCAGCTCTATTAAAAACTTCTGTTTTGTGCTATAATTAAAGAGTCCTAATCAATTTAATTTAACAACAGAAGCAATAACCAACAGAGGCACTGGGTCTCTGTCTGAGACGACAAAAAACTTGGACGTCTCGGACAGCAAGATGTTTGTCGTCTCTGTTGTTAAAATGATTAGGACTCTGCCGGGACGTCCAATTTTAAATTATCGAACAATTTACAAAGGACTCTCAGCAAGGGTCCTCTTTTGATTTTTGCCTCTGTTATAAGAAAGCAGGAAAATGCCAACTAGGCCCAAAACCGAGCAAAAATCTAAGCAAATCAAATCTAAATCCCGCGTCCGTGATCGTGGTGAAGTTTTTACTAGTGAACGCGAAGTTAATAATATTCTCGCCCTAACTCAAGCCACTTCGAACCGCTACTGGCGTTTTCTGGAACCGGCTTGTGGTAATGGTAATTTTCTCGAAGCGATTTTACGTCAACGCCTCGATCATCTAAAACAAGACCGCATCGAATGGCATCCCAAAAATCGCGAATTTTCCGTCTTAAAAGTTTTATCTACAATTTACGGTGTCGACATCGCTGCCGACAACATCGCTGAATGTAAAAAACGTATGCGCAGCGTAATTTTTGATTATTTGCCAAAGAAAACCACGCAAGAATTTCTCCTCGCCATGCAAAAAATCATGGACACCAATTTGATTGTCGGCGACATGTTGAACGGCACCGACAAAATCTTTTTCACCGAATACTCCACCCCCGCCAAAGGTCTGTTCAAGCGACGCGTCTATGCGCTCACGGACATGGAACTTGGCATCGAATCAATCATTAAAGAATACCCGACGGTATCTTATAAGGAGCTCGCCCATGGAGAATAACCAACAACCCACCAGCCTTTTTTCGCGTCTGCTCGAAGGCGGACATGTGCCGGACATTTTAGACTGTATCGCCAACTTATCCAGCGACGAAGTCTTTACTCCGCCAGAATTAGTCGACAAAATCCTCGATCTTTTTCCCGAAGAGATTTGGCATGATTCTACTTTGCGTTGGCTTGATCCAGCTTGTAAAACTGGTATTTTTCTACGTCAAATCGCCAAGCGTCTCATGGTCGGCTTGCGCGATGAATTTCCAGACGAAAACGCTCGCCGCGAACACATTTTTCACAACATGCTTTTCGGCATTGCAATTACAGATTTAACTGCTTTAATGAGCCGACGTAGTCTTTATACTTCCAAAAACGCGAACAGCGAAAAATCCGTCGTGAAGTTCGACGCGCCTGAAGGTAACATTTCTTATGACAACCGACCGCACACTTATAAAAACGGTGCTTGTATTTATTGTGGCAACAAAGAAGGCGGCGAGCTCGACCGTTCCGCCGACCGCGAACGCCACGCCTACAATTTTATTCACTTAACACCAGAGGAGGTAAAAACTATGAAATTCGATGTCATCGTCGGCAACCCACCGTATCAACTTAGTGATGGCGGAGGCACCGGATCGTCCGCTATGCCAATTTATCATTATTTTGTACGACAAGCCAAAAAATTAAATCCTCGTTACATGGCATTTATTATTCCCTCACGTTGGTTCGCTGGTGGTAAGGGATTAGACAGTTTTCGTGAAGAAATGTTGCACGATGACCACATAAAAGAACTTGTTGACTACCCTAACGCAAGTGATTGTTTCCCGGGAGTCTCGATCGAAGGTGGCGTATTATATTTCATAAGAGACTCGGAATATTCTGGACAATGCAAAATCACAACTATTCTAGGAAATAATGAACATTCATCCATGACACGACCACTTTCAGAATATGATATTTTTATTAGATGGAACAAAGCTATTCCCATTTTACGCAAAGTACAAGCTCTACACGAATCGACGCTAAATAACAAAGTTACTAATAGAAATCC
>CAVFLV010000013.1:0-2801 GCA_963623485.1 bacterium
CATCAAGTCAAGTCAAAATTAACAACATCTCAGTAGATAATAATTTTAATTTTAATATTCTTCGGTTTTTATTCATTTCATTATCATGTCTAATTTTATTTTTTCTCTTTTATTTTTATAAAGATAGCTTCCGAACCGATCGCCTTCACATTTATTTTGCAACACTAGGTTTTTTACTTGGTTCAATACTTATTATTGCTCAGCCACCCTCTAATTTTTATTCGTGGGATGACCAAATACATTTTGAACGCGTCGTTGGGTTTTTCGGTGGAACAGTCCCATATACTACGGGAGAATATAATTCAATTGACATGGATAGCGCAGGCAGAGATAGTATTTCATCTATCGAAGATCGACAAGCCCAGGAACAATATCTAAATTCAGATACCGAGAATAATAATTCAAAACAGTTTGGTTATTTTACTCCATATGGTCGATTTTCTTATCTTCCCATGGTTATTGGATATCATGGGGCAAAAATACTAGGTTTGCCTTTCGCCGTCTGTTTTACGATTGGCAAATTATTTAATCTTTTGACGTATGTTTTCCTTGTTGCATATGCAATTAAAACTTTGAGATCCGGGAAACTTCTTCTTTCTACTATCGCATTACTGCCGACAAATTTATTCTTAGCCTGTCAGTATTCATATGATCCAGCCGTTTTTGCTGGTATAGCAATTTTTCTAGCACACTTATTCAACTTATTCACCGATAAAACCAAAAAACTAGATTTTTATACTCTTCTTATTATGCTATTATCGATTTCTTTTGCTTGTCTAGCAAAATCTCCTTACTCATTACTATTGCCCTTATTGCTTTTTATTCCAAAACAACAATTTAGTCATCCCAACCATGCAAAATTCGTTAAAATCGGTCTAGTTTTTGCCACACTCTTATTATTTAGTTTTATATTTCTGCCTATTTTAAACGGTTCGTTTGTTAATGACTCACGAGGAGGAGATACTTCCGCAAAAGATCAAATTATACTCATTCTAAAACATCCTTTAGACTTTATTACTATTCTTAAAAACACAGCCGGAGATTTATTCCTTTCCAAATTACTCAGCGCCGGCACCATTACTAATTTCGCCTATATTGGCGACATAAATGGTTCTAGTAATCTATATTTTCTAGTTTTAATTATTCTAATATTTGTGACTTTAACCGACAACATCAACAATAGCTTATCAAGAAAACACCGCTTCCTAACCTTAATAGCGACATTAATTATTATCTTATTAATTTGGACAAGTCTTTATGTTTCATACACACCAGTTAGTCTAAATACTATTAACGGAGTTCAAGGTCGCTATTTCCTTCCACTCCTTTTCCCTATTGCCTTTGCTATTCAACCTCAAAAATTAAAAAATAATTTCCTTCCTCAGAAATACAACTCCACTATTATATCTATATTATCACTAATATTTATTTTTACCGTCTATAATCTAGTTTTAGTCACTTACAGTTTCTGAGCACTCTTCTAAAAATATGTTATAATATTATTAATGAACTCGCATTTTGTTAAACTCACCCTCCCGGCCATTGGGACCGGAGATAAACTCTTATGAAAATCGCTGTCGCCGGAGCAGGTTATGTTGGGCTATCTCTCGCCGTTTTACTTAGTCAAAAACACGAAGTAATAACTTTTGATGTCGTCCCTGAGAAGATTGACAAAATTAACCAACGCATTTCTCCGATACACGACGTCATGGTTGAAGAATATCTCGCTCAAAAAGATTTAAATTTATCTGCCACTTTAGACTGCGAAAAAGCTCTTAAAGATGCCGCTTTCATCCTTATTTGTGTCCCAACTAATTATGATGACAAAACCAACTATTTTGACACTTCACTAGTAGAAGACGTTATAAAAAAATCTCTAACCATCAATCCTGCAGCCACTATTGTCATAAAATCCACAGTCCCCGTCGGCTATACCGAAAAAATTCGTCAATATTTTCAAACAAATAACATTATTTTCTCACCCGAATTTCTACGTGAAGGAAAGGCCCTCTACGACAATCTATATCCTTCCCGCATCATTATAGGGGATAACACAGAGTTAGCTACCAAGTTCGGTCAAATCCTTAAAACCTGCGCCCTTAATAATCCAGAAGTCATTTTCATGCCTTCAACCGAAGCCGAAGCAGTAAAATTATTTGCTAATACTTATCTCGCACTTCGTATTGCTTACTTTAATGAGCTAGATACCTACGCCGAGGTCAAAGGGTTAAATTCCAAAGATATCATTCACGGTATTTCTCTTGACCCTCGCATCGGTGATTATTACAATAACCCATCTTTCGGCTATGGCGGCTATTGTTTACCGAAAGACACTAAACAACTTCTCGCAAATTATATCAACATTCCCCAGAACATCATCAGCGCAACTATTAAAGCTAACCAGACCCGCAAATCCCACATCACTAAAATGGCCTTAAAATCCGACCCCAAAGTTATTGGTGTTTATAGACTAACTATGAAATCTGATTCCGACAACTTTCGCTCAAGTGCAATTCAGGATATTATTGCGGAACTTAAAAATCATAGTTCAAAAATAATAATTTTTGAACCTTCCCTAACAAAAAAATCTTTTAATGGCTGTCCTGTTGTTAGCGATATTAATACTTTTATTAACCAAAGCGATATCATTTTAGCTAACCGTTTAGACAAAAACATAGTTAAATTTAAAGAAAAAGTCTACACCCGAGATCTTTTTGGAAAGGATTAAATGAAAAATATCTGCGTTTACACTTGCATCACTGGCAATTATGATAATCTAAACGAAATCAAAAATCCCGAAA
>CAVFLV010000014.1:0-83155 GCA_963623485.1 bacterium
TTTATAACTATTTTATCAAAGGTTGGAGTGTCCACGATCTATTTGAGTTTGTGCAGTGCTTTGCACCAAAAAGGCCGCCCGAGCGACCTTTTTGTAAAAATCTGTTTAGTGCTTAAAGCCGCCCAAGCAGCCTTTTTTATAGGCACTTTATTTAGTATTTTCTTTGACCAAGAACTCCAACGCCTTTTCGATGGTCATCCGGTTCTTGATGTCCATTTTGACGTTCGGGTTTTTCAAATTCTTGAGCGCCTCGGGCGATTTTTTGTAAACGTCCCGTAGCTCCGCGATTTTAGCAGCTACTTCTTCCTCGGCGACCTGGATTTTCGCCTCGACCGCCAAAGTTTGCAGAATCAGCGATGCCTTGACCCGCGTTTCGGCGAGTTCGCGCGCCTCCTTTTCCCATGCTTTCGGCTCTTTACCGTTCATTTTCAAAAACTCATCGACCCCTAGCCCGCTCGCTGCCGCATTGCGTTCGACATCGTCGTGAATCATTTTTAGCTGGTCTTCAATCAGAATTTCTGGCGCCGAAACGGTTGATTTTTTCACTAGCGCTTTCAATAAATCGTCCTTAAAGCCCTCGAGTACCTGATACTCTTTTTGTGCTTGCAGGTTTTTCTTGATATCCTCCTTGAGCTCGTCCAAAGTCTTAAACGGACCGCATTTTTGCGCCATTTCGTCGTCGATTTTAGCTTTTGTAACCTCGTTCACTTGTTTTAGTAGCACTTCAAACACGACCTTCGCCCCGGCCAGTTCTTTCGTGCCGTAATCTTTCGGGAAGGTCAGCTCAAGGTCGAACTTATCGCCCACTTCATGCCCGACAATTCCGTCCTCGAATCCAGGAATAAACATTCCCGACCCAAGTGTCAGCTTATAATCTTTCGCTGCACCGCCATTAAACGCCACGCCGTCTTTCTTCCCCACAAAATCAATCACGGTTTCGTCGCCGAGCTTAGCCGCCCGCTTGACCACCTTTTTCTCGGCAAAAGAATTCGCGAGATTATCCAGCACTTCTTTAATATCCTTTTCCGCGACCTTCACCTCCGGCTTTTTTACCCCGAGCTTTTTATAATCCCCGAGCTTAATTTCCGGCACAATATCCGCCGTCGCAGTGTATTCCGCCGACTCATTCGGCACGTATTTGGTCACATTCACATTCGGGATCACCAGCGGGGCCTTGGATTCCTTGCGGAACGCCTCAATCACAGTCCCACGCACGGCAATATCAATCGCCGCCGCGTTCACGTCATTTTCGGGAATAAATTTTTCCGCGATTTCGGTCGGGACTTTACCCTTGCGGAAGCCCTCGACTTTAACTTCTTTGGCGAGCTCTTTAATCGCTTGTTCCCGCGCAGGCTTCAAATCCGCCGCGTCCAAAGTTACCGTAATTTCTACCCGAGTATCGGAAAGTTTCTTTGCTTTAGTTTTCATCTATAACTCCTATTTTCTACATTATAACATAATTTTTGGCCGATTAACATCCCTAAAGTGGGTGAGAGTGAATTTCGAGTCCGCCCCGAGCTTCACATTCGGGTTCATAATATTGTTCGGGTCAAAAATCTGTTTGATTTCGGCGTATAATTTTTTCTCGGCCTCGTTGGTTTCGTCCTCTGCCGCCACGGCCTTAACTCGCCCTTCCGGCGTTCCGCCAGTGATTTTACCACCTTGCCGGTTAATCACGTACGCTCCGGCGCGCAGAAACGTCGTCGCTTTTTTGCGATAATCTTCCGCCTCGAGGTCGAATTTCGGACGCAAACTATAAATCCCAGTTGCAAACGAGCCAAATAATGCCAAATCTAACTCTAATTTGCTCGCCAAAATCTCCAAATCCTGCAAAAAACTCTCCAAATTATAATACGGCAGGTAAAAATCCGTTAAAATCGGCACTCTTTCGCCATTTTTCACGTAACTTAGATAATTCACTAGCGAATTCTCAAACTCGTTTAAAGGCGTCTGATTTTCGGCGGCTTCAAACACGAATTTCGCACTCCGAGGTAGTTTTTCCTTTAGCGCCTGGATTTTTTTAAGTTGCCAACTCACCCGCTCCGCAAAACTCGCATACACCACAAACCCGTCCTCGAGCTTACGAATCACCCCGTCCAAATTCTTGCCGGTTTCGCGAGCTTCGCGCACGATTTTTAAATCATACAGGTCGAGTTTTTCCGGCCCCATACTCTTGATTTCGCGCATATATTTAATCGCGTCGCGAATTTCCCGAAAAGTCGCAATTACACGCTGTGGCTTTTCTTTCATCGGCGCAGCTTTTAAAATCACCTCCGTAATAACCCCGAGCGTTCCCTGCGCGCCAAAAAACAACGGCATCAAATCTGTCGTTTCGCGCTCCTCTACCTCGGCAATCCCCGGATACCCCGCTAGTACAAAACGGTTCGCCGGAATGCCATAAATCAAATCGTGCTTGTCGTGCAAAATCTTAGCGATTTTCCGATAAATCACGCCTTCGGTCGTTTTTTCGGCGGCTTTTTTCGCCACGGCATATTTTCTTAGTCTATCAGTCTGCAGGCAATCCCCGTTTGCTAGTACCACCTCGATACGTTGCACGAAATTTTCAATCCCGCCGTATTTGCCTGCATAACTGTCTGCCGCATTATTTGCAATCAGCCCACCAATCGTCTCGTTTTCGTGCCCGTCAATCGGAATCGTCAGCCCCGAAACCGACAGCGCGGTGTTGAGTTCCTTTAAAGTTATCCCCGCTTGCACATGCACCAACCTCTCCCGCGGGTCGATTTCCAGCAGATTATTCATTTTTTCCGTCGAAACAATCACGCCGTTCCCAATCGCCGCCCCAGTTTTGTCGCACCCCGCACCCCGCACCGTCACCGCGACCGGAATATCTTTGGCCGCCAACTGATTAAAAAAACGCAATAACTTGCGAATATCATCCGTCGATTCCGGAAACGCCACAAATTTCGGCTTGATTTTGAGCGCCGACCCATCCGTCGCGTACGCCTCTAAAATCTCCGGATTGTCAAAAACGTTCCCCACCATCAACTGATTCAAGTATTTCGCGATTTTCCCCATACTGTTTATCATTATAACACACATGTTAATCTTGTGGGCGAGAGAATGAGATCCTGCTTTTAGATGTCCATTGTTTTCTTGATGGTTTTAAGATATGCGTCCCAACTATGTTGCTCGGCTAACAATTTCTGGGCGTTTTCGCAGTATTTTTTCATAACTTTTTGATTATTTTTTGCAAATTCCAAAGCTTTTACGTATTCTTCGACTTCGAGTGGGTTATCAATTAAAATTCCCGTTTCCTTATTTTTAATTAAATCATTAACTCCGCCAACATTACTCGCAATGATCGGCAAACCTTCCGCGGTGGCCTCGATTAAGATATTCGGCATTCCTTCACTACGAGAAGTGAATAAGAAACAATCGTATTTGGAAATATCAATCGAGCTTAATCCATCAAAAGTTGAAACATAATTAACTCGATGACTAGTAAGAGTTTTTTCTAGATAGTTTTCCTCAAATTTTCCGTAAGCATCAATATTGATTTTTGTGCCGCATTTATCAGCGATTTTTATTAGTAATTCTGGATTTTTCTGATAGCAGATTCGCCCTGCCCAGAGAACATTTAGCTCCGTCGATTCACGCCTCCCCCGTTGTTTCTTTATTTCGTAACCATTCGATTGGTGCTGGACGATTATTTTGTTCGGTTCAAAACCGTATTCCGCCGCTAAAAATTTTACTAATGCTGAATTATCGGTATAAATTTTTTCCACTAATTCATAGATACTTGATACGAACGGATCAATATACGAGGCACGGCCTTCTCCGTTCGTGTTCGGTAAAATCTCGAAATTGAACAACGAAACATAAAGTTCAAAATTATTTTTTACCAAATCTCGGTGCGAATCTACCCACTGATAACCAAATAGCGAATTAATAATATGAATTTTGCGAGAATTTAGTTGAATCAGTAACCTCGTGAATAAAATTTCCTTTTCAAAATCGTCTAATTCCGCCGCAAAATTGCCGAAATCGACAAAAATCGTATTGTCAGCGAGCTTATCCTTCCATTCATTTTTAGCTTTCAGGGTCGTGATCACCGCAATTTTTTTCTTTGGATAGAGTTCCTTGAAGGCCTTGGTGTAATTTATTAGCACCTTGTCCGCCCCACCGGTTGAAACCCAAGGCGCAATAAAAACATAATCGACCTCACAAAGCCCTTCTTGACAGAGGCCGAGGTAAGCCATGCTTACGTGATTACCGTTTCTCGGGTCGTGGAAGATTAGATCTTGAATTTTATCTTCCGTAGGATATAATTGCATTTCGATTTGGCTAATCTTTTTCCAGTGTTCGAGTTCGCACGGGTGCAATTTCGAATTCCCTGACGCCGTTATCAACTTTTTGCCAGTCATTTTTTTTGCCATCGTCGCTAGTGGCTCGATCGCCGCGTTCAGAGCCTTAGAGTTATGACGCGCTTTTTTATAAATATTTAGCGCTCTTTGCTTAGCTCCGACTTTTTTCTTTGCATCCGGCAACGGAGGCTGATAATCAATATCGAAACCGCGCCATTTCTCAAAATCGAACAAATCGGTCCGCGGTTGAGTCACGTGTTTACTATTCGAAGTTTTACATAAAGAATCTCTTTTAATGCGGTAGAACTCCATTTCTTCTGGCACGCTCGAGTGTCGAATGCCGGCGGCCAAGGTTGCCATATTAAACGCATAATCCTCGTGTCCAAAACCATTTTCTGTGTCCGCATAAGGATATTTTAGAAAAATATCACGTTTTCCGATAACCATCGAAACCCAGAGATTTTTCTCCAACATCGCGAACGCATCATCTTCGGGAGTTTCTCCAGGCGTTGTCCGCATTAAAACGTAACAATCGCCCTTCTCTTCGAACGTCAAACAAGATTCCGGATGAAGTAAGACATCTTCGCCTTTCTCTAAAATTTTTACGGCCTTTTCTAGAAAATTTTCCGAAACTAAATCGTCCGCATCCATAAAAAAGAGGTATTTCCCCTTTGCTTTCTTAGCACAAAAATTTCGCGACTGTCCCAAATCGCCGAAATGATTTTCATAATTTTTGAATTTAAGCGGCCAATAATCGGTTTTGCCGATACGCTCTAACAAAAAATCCGAGCCGTTATCGACGTGAATAATAACCTCGTATTCGCTAGCTTTGAAATTTCTAAGCGCATTCTTGATGCTTCGCAAAGTTTTATATAACCAAAGATTTTCATCGTGCGCAGTAACAGCTACGGTTAAAAGTGGTTGCTTCATTGTAGAAGCCCCCGTCTCTCTCTCTCTCTCTCTCTCTCTTAGCGTGGGTCATTTTTAGAACTAGCTCCTTTCTATCAGCTAAAAATACTTCTACTTCTCTATTATTCTCATTATAACACACTTTAGTTTCGTAGAAATGAAAACTATCACCTACTCTTCGTTAAAAGCATAAAAAATGAAAGCCCCGAACCTGTGCATTACAGCACTGCCTGACGAGCTTTCGTTACTTTTATTTTACTATAATTATCAGGTAATTACAATGATTTTTTTAGATTTTGTAATCACAATCAGATGTTTTATACCTTTCGTGGTTAAAGTGGAGTGCCTTTTTAGTTCGCTAATGATTTTAGATAAGTGCATTTTCGAGAATCTGGCGTCTATTATTATGTTCCTAGACTGTTGAATCGCAACATGAAGCAGATGTTGGATATTATATTTTCCTGTGCCAATGGGCGTTTTCAGCTCCCATTCAATACCGTCTATCATGAAATCCGGCGTTTTTTGATTATTCCTAGGTATAAACCCTATGTCGGCTTTAAAATAATCTAGTAATATATAAGCGGCGGACATTTCACGCGCTGACGGTTTCGGAAAAACGCTTTTTGGCACTATGACAGAATATTCTCTTTTTTGCATGCCGGCATTGTAACATGATATTTCAAAAAAATAAACCCCCTACCCAATGAATTTAATGATCAAAATCTCTGGTGCCCGGGACAGGACTTGAACCTGCACGCCGTGAGGCATATGCTCCTAAGGCATACGTGTCTACCAATTCCACCACCCGGGCTTCAAAACTATTATATCATATCACAAGAAAAACTGGGCATTTTTAGTTTTTTGCTAATTTGCGCGAATACAAATACGCGACCAACGTCCCGGCGATTAGAGCAATCGGCAATAAATCTTCCGGGCCAGTGCTCGGTAAATTCGAACTAGTTTCGGTGCTCGTCCCGCTAGCCGTCGCACTTGTTCCGTTAGTCGCCACACTCGTCCCATTAGTCGTCGAACCATTCGCGGACGCCGTGCTGTCGGTCGAGAGGTTGCCAATCCCGGCGCTCGTAGAACCTTCAGAATTAGACTTATTGTCCGCAGTTTCCTCGGATTTTTTGTCCGCCTCGTTTTTGGCGGTATATTCCGTCGATTGCTCCGCCGCCTGGCTCGTTTCGGCCGGCTCTGCCACGCTTACGTTACTGCGCGCGGATTTTTTGGTCGCGACCACAATAATCGCCACAATCAAAATCAAAATTATCGCTATCGCAATCGTCGCCACCGCAATAATTTTCCGACGCTCCTTTTTATCCTCTTGATAATACATAAAAACTCCTTATCTTCCCATTATAGCACACATTCGGAGTTTTGTCAATTTTTTAGGGGTATTATGGCGAAAATCAGGCTCCGGCCACACAGCGCACGGAAAAACCGTATACTTTGGGGTAGCTAGAGAAGCCTGGACTGGTACTTGAGGTGCTGAGATACATAACGTACGCAGTGGACGAATAGAAATTTGTGTAGTATGCGGTAGACGACCAGTAGAGACCATATCTGTTCCGATATTCGCTTTTGCTAGAGTTCCACCGCCCAGCATAAAGGAAGTTATTCGGGAATTGGCGGAGCCGTGCGGACATCGCCGTTCCGGTCGGGCTCGTATAAGAACCCATGTAAGAACTCAACCCGCCCATAGAGGTAGATAGTGTACCAAAACTGTAGTTCGTGGTAGAATTTCCACTCGGCAATCGCCAGTTGGTCGGGCATAACGAGGTAGCTACGCTATCCGAAGCCGTGGCGTCATCCATCGCGGTAGTATTCGCCTTAGCCGCCGCCCAAGTATAATAGTTCCCGTAGCCATACCACTGCACCGCGTTGCCGTCCGCGTTGTATGATGGAGTTAAGGCTGTACCAGATGCATTCGTGCCACCAATATTAGTGTTATTGTTATTAAACCGTGGCATAGTAAAACCACTTCCGGTATTATACAGACTGTTTGCTGTTGTACTATTCGCAAAATTGGTATCCTCCGAGCTAGCCAGTTTCGTAAAATCTCCGCCCACCCCTTGCGAACCCGAGGCAATTTTTTCCGCCGAGGTCGAGTCATCTAGTCGTAAGTTTTCTAGCATCCAACAGTTTCCATCCGTAAGCCTCGCCACGGCGTAGACGTTCCCGTCGCGACTGTCTTCAAGCGCGATAAACGAGTTTGCCGTCGCGGTAAAGACCGCGCTAGTAGAGTTATAAGTTACGGCCGTGAGTTTGGTAGAGCAAACGCTAGATGAGAAAGTTTGCATAGTGTATTCCGTGGATTTCGGGAGCCACACGGCGTAAAGATTTAGCCCTTCGCTAGCTAGCGCGCTAAAGGTGATGTCTTCCATCGGACCGTAAATCGTGTCAGTGCCGATTGTCGGGTTTGCTTTTGTGCTCCAACCGAGGAACGCATAGCCACTTCGCTTAAAGTTATATGCCTGAAGTGTTGCCGAAGTCGCAGAGGTGCCTACGCTTTGATTCGCCATGGCGCCTTCTGCCGCGCTCGCATTACTATTGTAGCAAATGTATCCCGCATCACAAGCGCTCACTACGCTCTCTGTCCATTGAGCGTAAAGTGTTAATGCGTTGCTTGTAGAAGTTTGGTCGAGGGCATAACTTCCGCCCGCGGCGTATTCCACTCCGTCCCCGCTTGCGGTGGTATTCCAGCCGGCAAAATCATAGCCACTTCGTGTCGGGGTATCGGAGCTAATAATCGCTGTTTCTGACGCTGAGCTAGCGCTAGCGTTGCTCGGCATACCAGAAACCGTGTCCGTTCCGGCGTTGGCGTTGTAGGTAATCGTGTACGGTGTCGGGTTGGCGGTTACGGTGAACACAAAGGTATTTGAATAACTACCTATTGCCGTGTTCATATCTGCCCGTGCGCCAATAGAAACGGTGTAATCGTTGCTCGTTGCGCTCGTAGCCGAGTCTATGGTTTCGTCTTCTGTGTCGGGCCACGGCAGATAATTCGTGTTAGCTACGCTGTTTAATTTACTCGGTTTATAACCCCATTTACCATTGTAGGCGCTAGTATTGAATGTTTCTGCCGAAATTGCCGAGTCGATCGAGGTAAACCCGGTCGTGCCGGCAGCATTATTCAGCCCCGTCGCGCTACTGGCTTTAACTTTCAAGACATATCCTGCTGCATGGGTCGTAGAAACGCTAATGGTTTCGTCTCCAGAATCCGCAAATTTCCCTTCTACAGAGGGCGGTAAGTCAATCGAGGGGCTACCCGAAATCGTGAGCGTTAAAGACGACGTAGCGGCAAGGACTTTTTTGCCACCAAAAAGCGAGACGATCATTATGATTGCTAACGCAAGTACCGTCAAAACCATTAACGCCACTCGTTTCGTCGCGACCGTCAAGAAGCCTGCCCCCCCCCTAAAAGGACCGCTACTTAAAACTGGTAAAGCTAGATTTTTTATACTCCACATACAATCCACGCTTATATCATAATTATACCACTCGTGGTTATAGAAAAACAAGTTTTTTGGATGTTTAATTTAGTTTAATTTAATTTAATGGTCGGGAGATTTTAGTCAAAAATGGTGTAACGGCTTTAGAATTATTCGCCGGCGAGGCAGCGGACTGGTAGTCCGGCGCGTTTGTAATTGTTGTCGGATGTAGCTACTATAGATTCGACAATAGTAAAGGTTATTGCAAAATTAATATATTTTCCGTTCGACCAGCGTGTCCAGACCGATGAAGCTTTTGATTTGTTGTACGGTCCATAGTTGGTATATGTTCCAGAATATACAAAATTGTTTGGAAATTGACGAAGCCGAGCAGACATTACCGCTCCAGTCGGGGTTCCACTAGCATCAAATGTGTCGGTAGTATCGCCGCTCATTGAAGCAGTTAATTCACGGGTTTTGTATACTGAATCGCGGTAACTGCCCGGCAACTTCCAATTAGCCGGGCAGATATCGCCAGCTACTGAACTGGACGTACTATATTTTCCGTTCCCCGCCGTCGCCGAATACCAGTTATAGTAATTCCCATAAGCATACCAGTTTCCTTCGTAAGTTCCGTCCATTTTTAGGTTATCCGTGTTAAGCATGGATTGATCGATACATTCCGCAGTGTCCTCGCTGCACCACGAACTCGAACTCGCCGAAAGCACAAAACCTTCAGCCGGGTTGTGAGTATTTGCGCTCGTGATTGTCGCCGTGTTGTCTAGTCGCAAGTTCTCCAGCATCCAACAATTCCCGTCCGTTAGCCTCGCCACGGCGTAGACATCTCCGTCACGCTCGTCTTCTAGAGCGATGAGTGAATCCGCGGAGACTGTGAAGTTGGTAGAAGTAGTCACCGAGGTTGTGCCGGACAGGTTAGTAGTGGTAGTTGCGGTGCTACTGTAGACCGTTGCGGTAAGTTCAGCGGAACAAACGCTGGCCGAGAAAGTCTGCATCGTGTACTCCGTAGATTTCGGCAGCCACACCGCGTAAAGTGTGATGCCATCATCAGAAAGATTGGAAAAAGTGATATCTTCCATCGGTCCATAAATCGTATCAGTCCCAATCACCGGGTTTTGTTTCGTGCTCCAGCCGATGAAAGCGTAGCCGCTGCGTTTAAAGTTATATGCCTGAAGCGTTGCCGAGGTCGCGTAGGTAATTTCCTGAGGTGCCATCGTCCCCTCCACCGTGTCCGTGCCGGCATTACTATTATAATAAATGTATTTTTTCTTTGTCCACTGCGCATAAAGCGTAAGCGTATTATCTGTAGAAGTTTGGTTGAGGGTAAACGTGCTACCTTTGGCATAACCCGTCCCGCTTCCGCTAGCGGTAGTATTCCATCCGCTAAAATCATAACCGCTCCGCGTCGGGGAGTTGGAGCTAATCGTGACCGTTTCTGTCGCTGAGCTAGCGCTAACATTACTCGGCATCCCCGAAACCGTGTCCGTCCCCGCATTAGCATTATAGGTGATTTTATACGGCGTGGGGTTCGCGGTAACAGTAAAAACAAAAGTGTTAGAATAATCCCCAATCGCGGTATCAATATTCGCTCTTGCGCCGATCGAGACCGTATATTTATTATTGGTGGCACTAGAAACTGAATCCAAGGTACTACCACTAGTCGTCGGGGCGGGGAGATAATTTGTGTTCGCCGTGCTATTTAGCTTGCTTGGCTTGTAGCCCCACTTACCATTATACGCGCTGGTATCAAAAGTCTCCGCCGAAATCGCCGAGGAAATAGAGGTGAAACCCGTCGTGCCGGACGAGTTCTTGAGGTCCGTCGCGCTGCTAGCCTTGACTTTCAAAACATACCCCGCCGCATGAGTAGTAGAAACACTAATCGTCTCATCTCCCGAATCCGCAAACTTCCCCTCCGCCGACGGCGGCAGGTTAATCGTAGGATTACCCGAAACAGAAATCGTCAGCGACGACGCCGTGGCAAAAACTTTTCGCTCGCCAAAAATCATTGTTATTACCGGAACCAAAAATACCAGCGCGAGCAAAATTAATATTTTTGCGTATTTTCTACGGCTCTCTCTCTCTCTCTCGAGCGGAAATCACAAAAAACACAGGAAATTGGATTTCTAGTTTTTTGCGTACATGTCATATTCATATATTATGATAGCATTTATGGTTATAAAAAACAAGCTTTCGCGTTTTTCGTCGTCTTTTGTGCAACTTCTGCTTTTGAGATTTCGAGCTTTAGCGCCAACCAATCGGCAATGTTGGAAATAAAGGCCGGCTCGTTCGTCCCGCCACGGTGTGGCACTGGCGCAAGAAATGGTGCGTCGGTTTCGAGCAAAATCCGCTCGAGCGGCGGCGTCGGCAAAGTCGAATAAGTCGCGAGACCATTTACGCCAACATAAAAGTCCGTCTCCGTCAAAATGCGGCGCAAAACTTTTTTACTATCCGTAAACGAATGTACCACTCCGCGCACCGTCGGAAAGTTCGCCACCACCGGAAAGAAATCATCAAACGCCTCCCGCACATGAAACGACACCGGCAAATCGTGGTCAGTCGCCAATTGTAGCATCTCCTCGAACAACCGAATTTGTTTTTTCCGGTCATAACCCTCATAATGATAATCCAACCCGACTTCACCGATAGCAATGGGTGAAGTGTTTATGTTCCGGCGCAGGGTATTCCGGAGCGCGGCAGCGCGAGGATTAGCGCGCTCTCCCCATGGCGATGGGCGAGAGCGACGCGACCCTGCGCGGAACATAAACGCTTCGTCGCCAGAACTTGCATTCTCCGGATGAATCCCGTAAGTCCAAAACACATTTTCGTGCCCTCGCGCAAACTCCCTCGCTGCCAAAGAATCCTCGTGCGATGTCCCGATGCAAATAATCTTTTTCACCCCAGCCCGAAAAGCCCGCTCAAGGCACATCTCTGCCTCTTCCTCTGAGAAAAACTCTCGATCATGGAGGTGACAATGGGCGTCCACCAGGAACGAAGAGCCTCTTTCGAGGACCGTAGGCTTGGCCGAACGGCCTTGAGTGTGTCCGAGAAAGACGGTTCTTCGTTCCTTGTTAGCAGAGCTTTTATCCACGATTTTCACGTTTCCGTTTAATCGGGTCGAGCTGACGCTTACGTAGCCGGAGCGACTTTGGCGTCACCTCGAGCAGTTCGTCATCAAGCAAAAAGTCCAAACATTGCTCGAGCGACAACTGCGTATACGGCGTCAGCTGAATCGCCCCGTCCGAAGCGTGTGTCCGCATATTCGTCAGTTGTTTTTCACGACAAACATTAATATCCAGGTCATCTTTTTTGTTCGACAGCCCCACAATCATCCCTTGATACACCGGCACCTGCGGCGGAATATACAAAATCCCCCGCGCCTGTGCATTGTCCAACGCGTAAGCTGTCGAAGTTCCACTCTCCGACGCAATCAGCGCACCATTGCGTTCCGGCTTATACTTCCCCTCGACCGGACGATAT
Source organism: bacterium (assembly GCA_963623485.1). GTDB lineage: Bacteria > Patescibacteriota > Saccharimonadia > Saccharimonadales > Saccharimonadaceae > Nanosyncoccus. The sequence continues at coordinate 12,164 of CAVFLV010000014.1, forward strand.
CCACTTGGCAAGCTTGACATCAACACCGTGCCTTTGGTCGCAGTCAACAAGTTATTCCTTAACCCAATCAGTGCCGCTGTCGAAATTTCATACACAAATCGCGTCGCTCCGCTCGTGGTCAGCTCCTGTGATTTTAATTCCGCTTTGCGAATCCCGAGTTCCTGCGACACTGCCCCCACAAACTCCGACTCCACTTCAATCGTCAAATTCTCAATCGGCTCCTGCTTTACGCCGTCGATTTCTTTATACACCACTTCCGGCCGCCCCGCCTCGAGTTCATAACCTTCGCGCCGCATTGTCTCGATTAATACCGAAAGATGTAGCTCGCCCCGTCCCGACACCTTGTAGCCCAGTCCGTCCGGCGTGATTTTCAGCGCAATATTCGTTTCCAGCTCTTTTTCGAGCCGTTCCGCAATCTGCCGCGAAGTCGTAAACTCGCCTTCACGCCCCTTTAGCGGCGAAGTATTTGGCCCGATATAAATCGACAGCGTCGGCGCCTCGAGCTCGATCGTCGGCAAAGCCTCTGGATTGTCACCCGTCGCAATCGTATCACCAATATTCGCCTCCGCCACCCCCGTCAGCGCCACAATGTCCCCCGCAATCGCCTCGGAAACTTCCTCTTTCCCGAGACCCTTATAAACGAAAACTTTGTCAATCTTGCCAGGGTGCGTAGAAGAACTACTTAAAATTTTTACACTCTGACCTTTTTTAAGTTTACCTCTAAAAATCTTGCCAATACAATATTTTCCAAGATAATTATCCGACGCCAGCGCCGCAACCAAAAGTTGCGCCGACTCGGCGGTTTCGTCCACCGACGGCGCCGGAATATCGTTGATAATCGACTCGAAAATCACATGCAAATCATTGTCCAGCTTGGTCGTTTTCCCCGCTCTGCCCTCGCGCGCAATTGCATAATAAACCGGATAAAACAGTTGCGACTCGTCCGTCGCGAGCTCCAAAAACAGACTCTCGATCTCACTTTTCACCTCTTCAATTCGCGCCGCCGGCTTGTCGATTTTATTAATTATCACCACTGGCTTCAAATTCAGCTCCAATGCCTTTTGCAATACAAACTTCGTTTGTGGCATTGGCCCTTCTTGCGCATCTACAATCAAAAACACCCCGTCCGCCATATTCAGCGTCCGCTCGACCTCCCCCGAAAAGTCCGCGTGCCCCGGCGTATCGATAATATTAATCTTATACCCGTCATAATACACACAAGTCTGCTTTGCCGTAATCGTAATCCCGCGCTCATGCTCCTGATCCATCGAATCCATAATCAAGGTCTGCGACATCTCGGCCTGATTGTCGCGAAAAGTGTGCGACTGCTTTAACAGCCCGTCCACTAATGTAGTTTTGCCATGGTCAACGTGCGCAATAATCGCCACGTTGCGAATTTTATCTTTATTCAAAGTCATAACGATAATTTTATCACATTTTATTGCATTAGTCCAGAGTAAAACTTGACTTTTTGTGCAATCTGTGCTATAATCAAAAGATATCGCTACTACCTAGCCAAAATCTTGTAAATCCATGCTATAATTTAATAAAATTGGAGATTTTTTATGGAGCAGAGTAGTCAAACAGACCAAAAACAGCGCGCGTGGGACGAATATTTTATGGAAATTGCCAAAGTCGTGGCAACCAAATCCAAGGACCCGTCGTCCAAAATGGGCTGCGTGATTGTCGACCCGAAAAAACGCGTGGTTTCGATGGGCTATAACGGTATGCTCCAAGGCGCGGACGAATCCAAAATGACCCTCCTTGAACGTCCGATGAAATATTATTTCGCCATTCACTCCGAGATGAACGCCCTGATTTTTGCTCGCCAAGATTTAACCGGTTGCACCGTTTATAATCGCGTGGCGACGTGCGAAAATTGTCTTAAATACTGTCTGCAGGCGGGGATTAAGCGGTTCGTTTATAACGAACTGCGCGTCAAATCTCACTCCGTGGACCCCAAAAAATCCATGACCAACGTCGAAACCGACGAGGCGGTAATTCGGCTCCTCACTTCCATGCCCGACGTCGAGACTTTGAATCTCACAAATGGCAAAACCTACATTGAAGATATCCTTGACTCTTACGCCAAGGATTCTCCAGAATATGCTCGTCTAATTAAATGGTGCTAATGTTTACATTTGCATCCAAATCTCCAAATCATGATGCAAATCGCAATCGCCGAGATGATTACGCTTCCGGCCACGACGCCCGCCGCCGACATTGGCACTAGCCATTCGTTTTCGGAAGTCGTACTAGTCAGCGACATTTCTTCCGGCCGCTCCCCGCCCATCGGACCGCCGCTCATCTCCGTCTCGTCCCCTTCCTCCGGTTTTTCCGGCGGAGTGTTTGTGAGCGTCTCCGTCGTATCCGTAGTGTCGGTAGTTTTAGTGGTGTCTTCCATAATTCTCCTTTGTTATTATAATTCTATTATATATTATTATGCTTAAAACGGGCTTAATTCACCACTCAATTTCCGTAAGTTGTACTTTTCTTAAAAACTCGTTGCATTTCGAAAACGGGCGACTACCAAAAAATCCGTGATACGCCGAAAGTGGCGACGGGTGTGCCGACTCAACCACCAAGTGTTTACTCTCATCAATTAGCGCTTTTTTCTTGCGCGCGTCCTGTCCCCACAAAATAAACACCACGTGCTCGCGATTTTCATTCAAATACTTTAGCACTTCCGTCGTAAAAATCTCCCAGCCTTTGCCCGCATGCGATTTCGGCTGATGCGCCTCGACGGTCAGCACAGTATTCAAAAGTAGCACTCCTTGGCTTTGCCAATGCCTCAAACTCCCACTTTTATCGCGGCACCGCCCTATGTCTCTCTCGATTTCTTTGTAGATATTTTTTAGAGACGGCGGCACCGGCTGTCCACTCGGCACCGAAAACGCCAACCCCTCCGCCGCTCCGGGCGTATGATACGGGTCTTGTCCTAAAATCACGACCTTAATCTCGTTCAAATCCGTCGTAAATGCCGAAAATACTAGTTGTTTTGGCGGAAAAATCGTCTTCGTAGCATAAGCTTGACACAAAAACTCCGCTAATTCTCTAAAATAGGGCTTTTCAAACTCGGAATTTAAAAACGGTCGCCAACTCTCATGCATGATATAATAATTATAACACTTATTGGAGAATCATATGTATATCGTCATCGAAGGCCAAGACGGCACCGGCAAATCTACGCAGGCAAAACTACTCAAAGAGCATTTTGAAACTGCGGGGCGCGAAGTTGTCATGCTCGAAGAACCCGACGGCGACCTGCCCCAGGCCCACGATTTACACGACATGATTTTAACTCGTGGCTACCAACTCGAGCCTTTGACTAACGTTTTATTATTCACCGCCGCCCGCGTGGAACTTTGGAAAAAGTTGGCCGAGCCGGTCTTAAAACGTGGCGGCATTGTGATTTCTGCCCGCAATTATTGGTCGACTCTGGCTTACCAGGCCTACGGCGAGGGCGTTTCGAAGCACAAAATCATTCGTTTGACTAAAGACCTACTCCCCGAAAAATATTTCACGCCGGATTTTGGTTTTATTTTAGTGGTTTCGGACGAGGAACGCCTAAAACGTCAAACCGGTCGGGGCAAAGCCACCGAAACTTTTGAAGCCAAAAACAACGATTTTCAAAATCGCGTCAATGCCGCCTACCCCAAAATCGCGAAAGACTTTCAACTCAAACTTATCGACGCCTCGCGGAGCATCGATGAAATCTTCGCCGAAATTTATTCCGTAGTATCCGCAAACTGCGAATTATGTAGTTCGGCAAAGAATCCGTCTAGCTTGAGTAGCTCGTCATAAGTTCCCTGCTCGACAATATTCCCGTCGCGCATCACCAAAATCAAATCCGAATTGCGGATAGTCGACAGCCGGTGAGCAATCACAAACGACGTCCGTCCGGCGGTCAATTTTTCAAACGAATCTTGGATTAATTGTTCGGTTCGAGTGTCCACGTTCGAGGTCGCCTCGTCTAAAATCATCATCGGCGGATTTTTAATCATCGCCCGTGCAATCGTAATCAACTGTTTTTCGCCTGCCGACACGTTGTCCGAGTCCTCGCTAATCACGGTCTTATAACCTTTCGGCAGCGCCTCGATAATATGATGCACATTGCTCGCCTTCGCGGCCTTTTTGATTTCGTCTAGGCTCGCGTCCTGCCGACCGTAGCGCAGATTATCTTCAATCGTTCCGCTAAACAGCCAAGTGTCCTGCAAAACCATACCAAACATCCCGCGCACCTCGCTCCGTTTCATTTCGGTAGTCGGCACACCGTCAATCGTGATATATCCGGCAGTCGGGTCGTAAAAACGCATCAACAAATTAATCAAAGTAGTTTTTCCGGCGCCAGTCGGCCCAACAATCGCCACTTTCATCCCCAGCTTCACCTCGACCGAAAAGTCGCGAATCACCGGCGTTTCTGGGTTGTAGCCAAAGTTAACTTCATGAAATTCAACCTGCCCGCGCACTTTTTTGATTTTTTCCGCCAAATTTTTGTCCGAACTTTCTTCCGGCTCGTTCAAAAAATCAAAAATCCGCTCGCTCGCCGCCAGTAGCGATTGAATGGTCGAAGTCGTAGATGCAATTTCTGTAATCGGGCGGTGGAATCGCGACACATATTGCAAGAAAGCCTGAATGTTCCCGATATTGATTTTGCCTTCAATCACAAACAGCCCGCCGAGAATACACACCGCAACATAGCCGAGGTTAGTAAAAATCCCCGTCACCGGATACGACAGCGACGAAAAGATTTGTGCCTTCGCCGTCGCGGTGGTTAACTTTTTGTTGGTCTGCTCAAAATCTTCAATCGACGCTTCCTCGTGCGAGTTGGATTTTATAATCACTTGCCCCGCATAATTTTCCTCAATTTTACCGTTCAAAATCCCAAGCAGCGTGCGCTGTTCACGGAAATATTTTTGCGCAAACTTCATAATAATCCCCACCACCACAATCGATAGTGGCACCACCACAAACGACACAATCGATAGCGGAACACTAATCAGTAACATCATCACCATTACGCCAATCAGAGTCGTAAGGCTCAGCGACACGTCCGCAATTTCTTGCGACATGGAAGTCGCCAGCACGTCCACGTCGTTCGTCATTCGTGACAAAGTGTCGCCGTGTTTGTGCTTATCGAAATACGCAATCGGCAAGCGCGAAATTTTGTCGATAATTTTGAGCCGTAAATCTTGGGTGTATTTCGCCGTCGTCACCGCAAGAATATAAGCCTGCGCGTAATTCAGCCCCGACGAAATCAGAAACAGCGCCACCGCCAGCCCAGCTTTCTGACCGATCGCTCCAAAATCAATTTCCGGATAAGTGTCCACCGCAATATTGGTCATATCGCCCAAAATTTTCGGCACAAACAGTCCAATCACCGCCGAGCCAATCGCGAGCAAAATCGAAATGACAATCTTCAGCCGATATTTTTTAATCGAACCGAAAAAATTATTCAACGCTTTTTTGCTATCCTTGGCTTTTTCTCCGCCGCCACTATGCTCCATGTTTTCCTTCCTCCGCAAGTTTTAACTCATTTTTAAATTCTTTTTCGGACATTTGCGACTTTACAATCGCACGATAAATCGGGCAATCGCGCACCAGTTCCAAATGTTTCCCTCGCCCCACTACTTTACCCTTGTCTAGCACTACAATTTGGTCCGCACTTCGAATCGTGCTAATCCTTTGCGCCACGATTAAAATCACCGCGTCCTGCACTACGTCTTTCAAAGCTTCGCGTAGTTTTGCGTCAGTTTTCATGTCTAGCGCCGAGAACGCATCGTCAAACACATAAATATCTGGTTTTTTACAAATCGCCCGCGCAATCGAAAGCCGCTGTTTTTGTCCACCCGAAACGTTCGTTCCGCCTTGCGAAATTTTGGTTTGATATCCGTTCGGGAACTTGGTGATAAACGAATCGGCTTGCGCGATTTTCGCTGCTTTTTGAATTTCTTTTTCGGTAGCGTCCGGCGCGCCGAATTTGATATTCGAAGCAATCGTCCCCGCAAACAAAATTCCTTTTTGTGGCACCAGCCCAATCCGCTTCATCAAATCTTCTTTGTTATAATCTTTAATCGGCAATTCGTCAATCAAAATTTCGCCACTAGTCGCCTCATAAAATCTCGGCACCAAATTCACCAAAGTCGACTTACCCGAACCGGTCGAACCAATAAATGCGATTGTCTCGCCCGCTTCCGCCCGGAACGAAATATTCGACAACACTTTTTCCGCCGCACCCGGATAACTAAAGTCCACGTTTTTAAATTCCACCACCGCATGTTTGCTTGGCGTGCCTTTGGTCTTTTTGGACCAATGGATTTTTTCCGGCGTTTTCAAAACTTGGTTAATGCGCTCCGCCGACACGCTTGCTCGTGGCAACATAATAAATAGTATCGACATCATCAAAAACGACATCATCACGTGCGACACGTATTGCGCGAACGCCGACATGTTCCCAAGATACGCAAAATCTTTAGTGAGGAGCGAAATCCCAAACCACGTACACAGCAAGGTTGTGCCGTTAAAAATTACGTTCACCAGCGGGTTTTCTAGCTCCATCAACTTGTCCACGAAAATAATCAACCGCGTCATCTCGTCGTTGGCTCGCGCAAATTTTTTGCGTTCCAACTTCTCATTATTGAACGCACGAATTACCCGTAGCCCCGTCAAATTTTCCCGGGTCAGCAAGGTGATTTTATCAATCAACTTTTGGAACAACTTAAACTTCGGCATCACGGCGGACAAAATCACCACCATCGACAATATGATCGCCCCCACCCCCACCGCGATAATCCAAGTCATATCCGGCGCAGTTTGAAACGCCATCACGAGGCCAATAATACAAAATAGTGGCGCCCTTAACATCATCGATAGTATCATCGTCGCCGCTTGTTGCACCTGCGAAATATCGTTCGTCGTGCGCGTAATCAAACTCGCCGTCGAAAAATCTTTCATGTCAATCAAATTAAAACTCAGAACTTTTTGAAACACCGACGAGCGTAAATCTCGCGAAAAATAGGCTCCGACTTTCGCCGAAAAATAACTCGACAAAAATGCCGCCACCGCCGAAAGCGCCGTTAGCCCCACCATGCGCCCGCCAGTCTGCCAAATGAAATCGATATTCCCTGGCACGATTCCGTCGTTAATAATTTCCGCCATCAAAAGAGGCAATTGCAAAGTTGTGTAAACTTGCAGTCCAGTCGCCGCGAGCAAAAGTAAAATTTGCCACCAATACGGCTTTAAAAATTTAGTTAGTTTAAGCATAAAATGTTATATTATTGTAGCACCTTTTTTATTTTTTGACTAGTCTTTTTTCGTGATGCATTTTCAGATAAATTGCCGGCCCCATTATAATATATATATAATACGAGAAGAACCGCCACAACAGCATCGCCCAAAACACATAACCGCTAGACAACCCCGAAAACACTAGGAAAAATGTTCCCTCCGCAGCGCCGGAATTGCCGGGCGTCGGCACAAAATACACTGCCGCCGTCACCGCCACCGTCGTGGCAAGGCACACCATAAAGTCCACTTCCCCGCCAAACGCCGCTAGCACAAAAAACGGAATTACCGCCGTCAGTAAATTAAAAATCACCGACAGTAGAATCGTCGCGAGTAGCAGCCCTTTAGTTTTTAAAATCGTTTTCATACATCCGGCATATTCGTTTACGCCTTTTTTCACTTTGGCGATAGTCGCAGTTTTATTTTTGACGAGATGTAGTCTCGCAAACAATCTTACACCGAGCGAAATTAGTTCCGAAGTGGTTTTTGGCAAAAACGTCGCAATCAGCACCGCCACCGGCCAAAAAGCATAAAAGAGTAGCCCGAGACACGCCGTCGCGGTCAAAGTCGAATTGTTAATCAAGAATCCGCCGCCAAAAATCGCAATTACGGCAATGATTAAAAACCCGAGCTGATTCGAAATCATCCCCACAATCGGAATCGTCGTCGCCATGCCGGCCGACAACTTGCCATTTTTGTGCATATAATAAATCTGAAATGGTTGCCCGCCAATCGCCGCCGGCGTAATATTGTCATAATATTTGCCGAGTAGCACCGTTCGCCTCGCAATTTTCCAGTCTTTCCGATTTTTGCGCGTCCCGCTGGTGTGGCGCATCATCAGTACATATTTATAAATCTCCGCCACAATACCAACCAAAAAACACAACGCCGCTGGAATGAGCAGCCAAAAATTAATTTTCACTTTCCCTAGTTCTGTCGCCGAATTCGAACCACCAAATTCCGACGCCGCCGTCGCTGCAATCACCGCAATATTAATCAAAACAAACAGAAATACAAGTAGTGGCTTGCGCTTAGATTTTTTGGGCGCAAAACTGTCAGGCGTAATTTCGGGAGTCGGCTTACTCATTTTGCCCTGCGCTTACTCCTGCGCCGCCCTTAAATTCGGGTATTCATCTAGTAACACCCTGATACAGCCCGCAATCGGAATCGCAATAATCGCCCCCGCAAGCCCCAGCATATAAGTTCCAATCACGATCGCCACCAAAATCACCACAGCCTTTAAATTCAGCGCATCGCCTTGGATTTTTGGCGAAATCAAATTATTTTCAATTTGCGCATAGATAATATAAATCACCGCAAACGCCGCCGCCGCTACCGGATTAGAGAAAAACAGCAAAATCGTCACCGACGTCCCTCCGATAAACTGCCCAAACATCGGAATCATATAGAAGATCATCGTAATCATCCCCATCGGCAAGGCTAGACTCGGCGAAAAGTTAAGCACTAGTGCTAGTACAAACACGATAATCGTCGTCGCCAGCCCGTCTAGCATCGCGACTAACATCTGCCGAGACACGTAGGTCGAAATCACACCCGCCATTCGGCTCAGCGTCCGGCGCACGACCTTAATCGTTTTATGATTTCCGCGCTTGTCATCCAGTCGCTCCCACATATTATTGATCATCTCCGGTCCTTCCAGTAAGAACAACAGCGTCAAAACTAACACCATCACAATTTTCATCGTTACGTCTGCAATATTGCTTACGCTCGTCACCAAATTATTTCCTAATACGCCGAGCAGACTATCCGAAACATTACTGACGGCTTTAGAAACTTCGCCTTGTAAATCCGCAATCCCTAGCGTCTGCCCAAAATTATTAACCCCGCTCCATCCCCCGAATGTCGTTTCGAAAGTCTCCGGGAAATTTTGCACAAATCGCGCCGTCTCGTTCACGATCACCGGCCCGACGACAATTAAAATCGCCCCAATCACCGCCACAACAATCAAATACGCAAAAATCGCCGACACATTGCGGTGTTTTTTGTCTTCGCCAAACATTTTAGCAAACAGTCCGTCAACTTTTCGCACCAAAGGCCGAAGTGCCAAGGCCAAGAAAATCGACGCCCCAACAATAATCAACCCCGTCAGCGCTTTAAACAACAAAAATCCGACCACTACCACCCCAATCGGCACCAACCAAAACTTAATAAATGTCATTAAATCCGTCTCGATCCGCTTTGACATAAACCTCCTTATGGTTTGATTATACCACACTAATGGTAGTAGCGGGCAAGAAAATCGGTTTTATAATCCGAAAAAGTCCCGTCCAGCAAACTTTCGCGAATTTTATCCACGGTTCTGACTACAAAATATTCGTTGTGAATACTCGCTAGCACCTTGGCGGTAATTTCGTCGGTCCGGAATAAATGATGCAGATATGCTCTGTTGTAATTTTTACAACATTCACAATCACATTCTGGCATTAGCGGCGAAAAATCGGTCCGAAATCGCGCATTTTTAATATTAACCCGCCCGTCCAAAGTATAAAGCGAGCCATTTCGCGCCATTCTAGTTGGCGCCACGCAGTCAAAAGTATCACACCCAAACTCCGCGCCAATAAACAAATCTCGCGGTTCTTGCCCCATTCCGAGCAGGTGCCGAGGCTTATTCTCTGGCAAAATCGGACACACAGTTTTTAACATCTCCGCCATGCCGTCCGCTACGAACACTCCGCCAATTCCAAATCCATCTACTGGTTGCGAGGCACAAAACCGCGCCGACTCCGCGCGCAAATCCAAAAAAGTCCCGCCCTGCACCACGGCATACAAATATTGCTCAGCGCCAGTTCTCTCCGTATTTAGTCGTTGATGTTCCGACATACAACGAGTGAGCCACTCATGCGTCCGCTCCATCGCGTTTTTCATATCCTCGTATTTTTCCGACTTCGCCAGTTGATCAAACGCCATATGAATATCTGCGCCGATTTGCCATTGCGCCTGCATCGAACTTTCTGGCGTCATTTCGAATTTATCACCATTAATATGTGATTTGAAACTTGCTCCCTGCTCGGAAATTTTCACATCCGGTAACGAAAAAATCTGGAATCCGCCCGAATCGGTAAAAATCGGGCCGTGCCAAGCGCTAAATTCTGCCAACCCGCCCGCTCGTGCGATTAAGTCCGCGCCGGGCGCCAAAATTAAATGATAAGTATTCGCAAGAATTGCCTGCGAACCCAGTTCGCGCATTTCTTTCATCGTCAAAGCCTTGACCGTCGCTCGTGTCGCCGCCCCAACAAACGCTGGAGTTTTAATTTCGCCGTGCGGAGTATGAATTACTCCGACCCGCGCCAGCCCGACCGACTTTTCAATTTCAAACTTTAGCATATCAGCATTGAATCCCCATAACTTAAGAAATTATATTTTTCGGCGACCGCGTGTTCGTAAGCGTGTTTCAAATTTTCCCACCCCGCAAACGCACTCGCTAGCATCAGCACCGTCGATTTTGGTGCGTGGTAGTTCGTAATCAACGCGTCCACGATTTTAAATTCAAATCCCGGATAAATGAAAATATCATCTTCGCCTTCGGTTTTGCCGGTCCGCGCATAATATTCCAGCGTCCGCGCCACCGTCGTTCCGAGCGCCACCACTCGTTGAGCACTCTTAATCGCTTTTAGAGTCTCCTCCGGGATCGAAAACCATTCCGAATGCATTTTATGCCCCTCGACCTCCTCGGTCCGAATCGGCAAAAACGTCCCCAGCCCAACATGTAAAGTTAAATAACAAATTTGCACACCTTTGTCTTGCAACCGTTTCAGTAAATCGTCGGTCATATTTAGTGACGCGGTCGGCGCGGCCGCCGAACCCATATTCTTCGCCCACACAGTTTGATAACGTTTTTTATCGTCCTCGGTCGCATCCCGATGCAGATATGGCGGTAGCGGCACGGTCCCATATTTTTCCGCGAGTGTAGCCAGCTCGACCGCGCTTTCCACTTCCGCAATTCCGCCCTCTAAAACTTTGACAATTTTAATTTCCGCGTCCGCAACCGTGAGTATATCTCCGTCATGTAATTTCCCACGATACATCACTCGTTGTGGCTCGTCGCCGTGTTTTTCTAGCACCACGAGTTCGCGCTTTCGCCCATCCGGCAGCTCACAAAATAGTCGCGACTGCATCACTCGCGTGTCATTCAAAATCAGCACGTCCCCCGCGCCCAAAAACTCATCCAAATTCCGATACCACGAATCTTGAACGGCGCCAGTTTTGCGATTTAAGACCAGTAGCCGGCTCGTTCCCCGCTCTTTCGGCGGAAATTTCGCAATCCGCTCCTCCGGCAAATTATAATTAAAATCAGATACTAGCATCTTCCCGAATCCCTTTCAATTTGTTTTTGGTAGCGTTCTTCTTCCGAAAAAATACATCCACAATACTTTTGCATATATAGTCCCGCCTCGCGCGCTTTTTGTTGTCCTTCGCGAAACCCCACTCGAAAATCCCGATATAAAAACTCCACACCATATTCCTCCGCCAACATTTCCGCCACTCGTTTTAATTCCTCGTGTTTTTGATACGGCGAAACCAGCAAAGTCGTTGTAAAAGCATCAAATCCATGCTCGGCGGCATATCGCGCAGTTTTCGCCAGCCGTTTTGGATAGCAATAATTCACACACCGATTTTTAATATCACCCACCACGTTTTTACAAAACTCATCCAACCCATATTCTTCCACAAAAATCGCCTCCGCGTCCACCGTTTTAGCATACTCTTTCAAACAATCTCGCCGAGTTTTATACTCAATATACGGATGAATATTCGGATTATACCAAAAAATCGTCGGCTCGATATTTTCCGCGCGCAAACTTTCAATACAATAAACACTACACGGCGCACAACAAGTATGCATCAACAACTTCATTACTATATTATATCATAAAGTTGACAAACTAAGCCAAATATTCCCAAACCGAACCGTTCGGCGTGTCCTTGACGCCAATTCCCCGCTCGGTAAGTAATCCGCGCAGCCGGTCGGCTTCCGCCCAATCTTTGCGCGCGCGAGCAGTTTCTCGTTCAAAAATGATACGTCGAGCGCCGTCGTCGATATCAGGTGTGTCCGCGATTAAGTTTAACCCAAAAAGTTCATCGACTTTTTGCCAATCCGAAAATGTTAGCTTGGACTCGTCAATTACCGCAAACGCTTCCGGCGAATTTAAATTATTATTCACCGTCTCGAGGATTTTTGCAAACGCACTACTAGTCGCCACAACATCTTCTTTTCCGCAAGTCATCTCGTCAGCCTTGCAAACTCTAGTTCTTTCGCTCTGAAAATCATCACCCCGTTGATAACACTCCGCAATCCGATTCCGCCAATGTAGCCTCCGCGCTTTTGCTGCCGCGAGCGATTCGAACGTGAAATTCCGTTCGCCGCGAAAATGTCCCGACAAAACCCACATCTTGAAATCGAGTGGCGAAAATCCGCGCTCGCCTAAATCGTCCAAAGTGTAAATATTCCCGAGCGATTTCGAAACTTTTTCCCCGTCAATGGTAATAAAATTACAATGCAACCAATACCGCGACAATTCCCGCCCAGTCATGGCAAAAGTTTGTGCGATTTCATTAGTGTGATGCACTGGGATATGGTCAATACCGCCCGTATGAATATCGATCGGCTCGCCGAGCTCTTCGTGAATAATGGTCGAACACTCGAGGTGCCACCCTGGATACCCCGGCCGCCCGTGATAATCCCACCGCATAGCATGTTTTTCGCCCGGCTGAATAAGCTTCCACACCGCAAAATCCGAGGCATTTCGCTTTTCGTTCGAAAATCCGACTCGCGCCCCCGCTTGTAGCCCCGCTAAATCCAATTTTGCAAATTTCGCATAATCTTTAAACTTTGCCGTATCAAAATAAACTCCGTCCGTCGTTTCGTAGGTAAAACCGTTCGCCGTCATCGCGTCTACCGCCCGCATATCCTCCTCAACATAATCTGTCGCGTGCGCCAAAACATCCGGCTCGGTCAGGCGCAGATTTCGAAAATTCCGCAAAAAATCATCACCATAAAATTTCGCAATATCGTAAACACTTTTCCCCTCGCGTTCCGCACCTTTTTCTAGCTTATCTTCCCCTTCGTCACCGTCTGAAGTTAAATGCCCCACATCAGTAAAATTCAACACTCGGCGGACTTTCAAACCGTCCGTTTTCAAAGTCCGAATTAATAAATCCCAATAAATATACGCCGCAAAATTCCCGATATGCGGAAAACTATAAACCGTCGGCCCACAAGTATAAATCTTCACCACGTCCCCGAGTGGCGTAAACGGCTCGATTTTGCGACTAGCGGTATTATAAAGTTTAAGCATGCAAAATTTTCTCCAAGGTTTTTTCAATTTCAACATATTTGTCGCGGGTTACGCCGTGTCGACCATGAGTTTTAATGGCGTTAATCAGCGGATTTTTGGTCAAAAGTTCCGGAATATTGTACGAAGCAATAATTTGGTCCTCGTTGCCATAAATCAAAGTGGTCGGTATTTTAGTTCCAACCAGCGTATTATAATTATCTTTATCTAGCACAATTTTTGCCATCGAATTTTGGAACGCTTTTTCAGTCAGAATTGCAGGATTGGTCGCGCTCAAAATTTTCTCAAAAGTCTTGACCCCGATTTCAAAAGCCGGATTTTTAAAATCCTCCGCAGTGTAAATCGGCGGCGAAACCAAAATCAAATTCGCCACTTCCGGATAATATTTTTTCGCATATCGCGTCACGATTAAAGTCCCCATCGAATGTCCAACCATTACCACCGGCGTGGTTAAATTTAGATCAGCTAAAGCCTCATGCAGGGCGGTAAGTTGGTCGTTATAATCATAGTTTAGCTCGTCGCTGGTATAAGATTTTCCCGAGCCGAGTAAATCAAAAGTAATAAATCTTACATCTTTCATTTTTTCGGACTCGCCGAGGTATTTCAAGGCATGGTCAAACGACGACGACTCCGCCGCGATGCCGTGAATCAATATCGCCGTCAGTTTTGGCGTTTTACTTTTGCAAAAATCATTAGTTTTCGTGAGTTTCATCTAAAATCTCCGGTAAAATTTTAATTAAATCATTGACCACTTCTTCGTAGTTCGTGTCGTAGGTCCGAAAACCCGCCGCCATCGGATGCCCACCGCCGCCAAAATACCCGGCTACTTTATCTGCTACCGGCGCGTCGGTACTACAACGAATTTTGCCCGTCACCTTGCCGTCCGGATAAGTTTTAATCGCCACCGCGACCCGCACACCCTCAACCAATCTCAATTCTTCCAAAATCAACACGTTCGGATTGTATTCATCAGAATATTCACGAATATCCGCCCACGGAATATGTACGGTCGCGAGTGCGCCATCAAGAGCATATTCCACGCGGTGAATTAAGTCGGCTTTGTAGTCCAAAATCCGAGGCGACTTTTTCATGAATTCGCGTCGTTTTTCTTCCAAATCCGCCATTATCGCTCCGAGCCGAGCTAGTTCCGCCGCAGTTTCAAAAGTTTCAGCCGTCACGCTAGCGCTAGTCAGCCCCAAAGTGTCCGACAGTAGTCCTTGCATCATCGCTTCCGCTGCCGGTTTGGGGATTTCTATTTTGTTCGCCTTGGCAGCCTTAAAAATCACTTCTGTACAGGACGGCCGGGTTTCGATAATCGCCTCGTGCGGAAAGTCCAAATTGTCCGGCGTCTCGTGATGGTCGATCACTAGTACCGGCGCTGTGTACAACCGATTTTTAATCGCCGCGTCGTCCAATAATTTCGACAGCAGCACAGTCGCCGCCGTATCTACAATAATATAGCCATCCGCCCTAAAATCAAATTCGTTCGAAACCCTAGCCCAATCGTCAAAATAATGCAGATATTTAGGAATATCCACTGGGCAATATAACGCAACCTCTTTGTCGGCGAGTAAATAGTCTAACGCCACGGCGCTGCCGAGCGAATCGCCGTCCGGATTCTCCGCCTGAATAATCGTGATTTTTTGCTTCCCAGCTAAAAATTGGCTTAAAATTTCGTACATATATTATATTATACCACAGGCATATGTTATAATAAATGCATGAACTTTTTTCGAGCAGATAAGAAATTTGAGCGTTTTGAAGACGTAAAACCAGAATTTTTACAACAAAATCACGTTAAGTTGTTGTTATGCGACCTCGACAACACGCTTCGGCTTCATTCTGAAAAAGAGCCGACCGACGAATTGGTCGAGTGGATTAAGGCTTGTAAACAAGCTGGCATTAAAATCGTCATTATTTCCAATAATGGTCGCAAAAAAATGATGCAAAAGTTTTGCGAACCAATCAAAATCGATTGCGTTTGGTGGGCTAAAAAGCCACTCAGCACTAAACTCACCGAGGCGATGAAAAACTACAATGTCGCCCCTAAATACACCGTGATGCTTGGCGACAGGTGGTCTACGGACGTGCTTGCGGCGCGGTTCGCCGGTGTACGAGCTTGGCAAGTCCGGCCCAGAAAGCGAGTTGCATGACCGCTTCAGCCAAAAAAGCACATTCCGCCTCGGTTCAAAACCGTTTGACCGGCTCGTCTCTAACCGGCCCGACTTACCTCACTATCGCACGCATGATTTTAGCGGTATTATTCATGCTCTTCGCCCTCCTTCCCGACACTTGGTGTAAGGTCCTAGCTTTTATTATTTTTATTATCGCGTCCTTAACTGACCTAATCGACGGCAAGTGGGCCCGCCAGAAAAAAATCGTCACCGACCTTGGCGCTTTTCTCGATCCGCTCGCGGACAAAATGCTGACCGGCCTCGCCTTTTTGGTCCTGGTGTATCTAGGCATCGTCCCGATTTGGGTTTTTGCAATTATTCTGGTGCGTGACTTTGCGGTAGACGGCATGCGCATGATGGCGGCCAGAAACGGCAGAACTATCGCCGCCTCGATTTATGGCAAATGGAAAACCACTTTCCAAATGATCGCTTTGTCGATTATTCTACTCAACCTCACCACAAACCTCGTCCTATTTACCATTCTCGGCAACTTTTTCCTCTATCTTTCGCTAATGCTCACGATTTTCTCCGGCGTCGACTATTTGATCAAAGGCTACCGCGAAGTTATTAAATAAACAGCATTATCACAGACAGCACCGAAGTCGTAAACGCGGTCGAGTCAATCCGGTCGAGGAAGCCGCCATGCCCTTCCGAGCCCCCGACCAGCATTTCTAATTTCTCAAACACCGGGTCTTTGATTAAAATCTCGTTCGAATCTTTGACCTTGAACTTGCGTTTCAAAAAACTTTCAAACAAATCCCCCGCCAGTGCCAACGGACCACAGAGCAAAAACATCCAATCCGTCGCAAAACTTCCGCGCGACGCCATCAAAATTGCGACCAGCCCCATCGCAATAATCAGCCCCAAAATCGTTCCCTCCCAAGTTTTATTTTTGGAAACTTTCGGAAACGGCCGCGACTTTTTGAAAATTTTTCCGCCACACAACTTGCCCGACAAATACGCAAAAATATCATACCCTGGCACACCGAGCAAAACATACCAAAACTGCGCTACTTCGACCTGCGCCACAAAAATCGTGCTATAAACCAAAAATGCGAGTTCTAAAATCGCCAAAATGATATTTTCAAATTCTTTTTTGCGCCGGAAGAAACTAAACAGTTCTACCGCTGCCACCAACGCGAAAATCCCGTAGATAATCTTAAACGGCACGCCGCCAAAAGTTAATAATGACACGAGCGCTATAATGAACATCCCCGCCCCGACGGTCACCCTAACCTGAAAGTTTTTGTCCATGTTTTAATTATATCATATTATGGTAAAATAATAATATGCCTTTAGAATTCATTTACCACAAGATTAAAAACACTTTGCGCAAAATCGACATCAAGCTCGAGGGCGCAAAATACAAATATATTGAAAAAATGCCAAAAGATATCGAATATTTTGACGGCGGGCTTTATGATGCGATTTATGAAGCGAGCTGTAAATATCCGCTCAACACGGCAATCAAATATTTTGACACCGAAATATCTTATCGGGATATGGTCAAAAAAATCAACAAAGTCGCGGCGGCCTTAAAAGCCATTGGCGCAGAAAAAGGCGAAAAAATCACCGTCTGTATGCCAAACACCCCCGAAGCGGTCTATATGTTCTACGCAATCAATGAAATCGGCGCCGTGGCGAACATGGTCCACCCGCTTTCAAGCGAAAAAGAAATCGAGAATTATTTGAACAAGGCGCATTCTAAAATCATGCTCTGTATCGACATTTCCTATCCGAAAGTCGAGGCGATTATCAAAAACACCGACCTCGAACAGGTCATTGTGGTTTCGCCGTCGCGTTCGATGGATATGATTGTGCGTGCAATCTATAAACTCACCAAGGGACGCAAAAACCACATCAAAAAATCTCAGCACGTCATCACTTGGGACCGGTTCTTGATGCGCGCTAGCCGGTTCGTTGGTAATCCCCATGCCCGGGTCAACTCTACCGACGACGCCGTGATTATGTATTCCGGCGGCACCACCGGTCGCCCGAAAGGAATTATCCTTTCGAATTTAAACTTCAACGCCCAGGCACTCGGCGCCAAATATCTTGTGCCGGAATTATTCAAAACCGACTATTCGTTTATGTCCTTCTTGCCGAACTTTCACGCTTTCGGATTGGGCTGTTGTATTCATATGCCCCTTTATTTCGGCGCAACCATCGTATTAATTCCGCAGTTTTCCGCTAAAAAGTTCAAAAGTTATATCAAAAAGTATAAACTTAACGTATTAGTGGGCGTGCCGACCGTGTTTGAATACATGACCAAAATCAAATTTGGCAAAACCGACTTAAGACACGTTAAATACGTAGTTTCCGGCGGCGACACGGTCAGCATGACTAGCAAAGAAAACATCAACGAATTTTTAAAGGCACACGGTTCGAAGGCCGTTATCGAAAATGGCTACGGATTGACCGAGGCTTCGGGCGGTTTCATTTTCTCTCCGCGCTCTATCGCCGAGGAACCCGATTCTATCGGCTATCCAATTCCCGATAACGAAGTTTTGATTTTGGATTTAAAAACCGGCCAACCAGTTCCGCTTGGTAAAGACGGCGAAATTGTGGTGCGCGGGCTTTCAGTTATGAAAGGCTATCTCGGCAACCCCGAGGACACCGCCGCGGCATTCACTAAAGTCGGCACCAAAAAATATCTCCGTACCGGCGATATCGGTTACCTCGACGAGCGAGGCGTGGTTCATTTCCGCTCGCGCCTAAAACGCATGATCGTCTCAAACGGCTACAACATTTACCCCGCCAACATCGAAGATATCACTTTGAAATGTAAATTAGTGGCGAGTTGTGCCGTGGTCGGACACGAAGATAAACTACGTGGCGAAAAGGTGGTAGTATTCGTGGTTGCCAAACCCGACGCGTCCGAACGCGCTATCCGCAAAGAGTTAGCTAGTATCTATCGCAAAAACTTAGCCAAATACGAAATCCCGCGCGAAATCAAATTCATCGCCGAACTCCCCAAAACCAAAATGGCCAAAGTCGACTTCCGCGCTTTGGAAAAAATGTAGGTTTCATACAGTATGAGATATTAAAAATAGACCGTAGCGATATCGTCGTATTCGAACGCCGCCAATTCTCTAGCCGCCTCAGCAATCAGTTTTTTCACTCCACTTATTTGTAAAATCTGATGATAATGCAAATGCCCAGGCTCGTCATCCCAAATTCTCATTTTTGAACACTTCTCAACTTTCAGCGATGTGCTATTAAACATTTTTCTAAGTGCTTTTTCGGTATAAGTACTATGCGCAAATGCATCAGAACAATCAAACGTGTGAACAAAAAACTTGCCGCCATTTTTTAAATTTTTTTCTATGGTCTCAATAAGTTTCTCGGGGGTTTTAACTTCTGAATTACATAATTAGAGTAAACAAAATCGTAGGGACCGCTATTAGAAATATACAATTTATTTAAGTCTACACCATAAAGAATATCTACACCATCACATCTACACCCGAGATCTTCTAGGCCTTTAATATCAACCCTGCTTCCACATCCTAAATCTAGGGCCTTTCCGGGCTTCTCGAACTCTTGCATGATATATTCTTTTAGTTCTGGATTCATGTATTCATTGTATCATAAAAAGACCCCGAATTTTGAATTCGGGGTCGTGTTTATCATATCCAACATTCCGGATCTTCGCCCATAATGTCGCCACTAAACGCAAGTGCTCTCGCGCGACAACCGCAACACGAATATTTTTTCGAACAATCAGAACACTTACCATGAAGACTCATATCGAGGAACATCTTCGTTATCTTATTTTGCCGATATCTATCCGCGATTTCTTCGATTGTGAGATCGAAAACGTTCATCATTGGGACTTCAAGAAGCGAACATGGAGTCATAACGCCATCGGAATTCACGTTAAAAGAGACAGTGCCGGCATGACAACCGTCCATGACAATTTCCGACTCAGACGTCGGCTCATCACTCGCTCCTCTCACCAAACATTTTAATGGGTCGTTTGTAGTGACATTTATGTGTGGATACTTTTTCTTGAGATAATAAATATTTTCTAAAAATTGCTTTTTTTGACTACTCGTCATCCACATGTGATTATTATCTTTTGCTTTTCCGGAATAAATTACGGATGTGAAACTTATTCTTTTACATTCTAATTCATCAGCTAAAGCAACACGTTCTACCATTTCGTCTATCACATCCGGCATAACGACGGTTTTCATAGAAGGAACGAGTTTTTCGCTCTTCCTGTTTGCAATCATCGTTAATGCAGAGGTTGCCTTATCAAAAGCTCCTTTATATCCACGAAAAGCATCGTGTGCTGCCGAATTCACAGAGTCAATACTAACCGACAGCATGAGTCTTTCGAATGCCAATGATTCGAAAAAATCAAGCAGACCCTCTGTTATTAGTGAGCCATTCGTGGTTATAGTCAAGTAATCAGCGCCGTTGCTTCTGAGAATTTTTACGACTTCGCGAAAATTTTCATGCAACAACGGCTCTCCACCAGAAATGGTCACTTCTTTATAATCTGGACTATATTTTCTCGCAAACTTCATAATTTTCAAGATTTCGCTTAATGGCATGTCTTTTCTTGGCATGTTACTTGCCCTACAATGCGCACAGCTCATATTACAACGCCCCGTAATTTCTATCTGTATAGGCCCAAGCTCGATATCATATATAGCTGACTCAGTTTCCACTTCAAGATATTTATAACTCTCATTACAGCAATGCATATTCGTCCCTCCTTTAAAAGTGATGGGGCGGTGTAAAAAACATCACCCCATCTGGTTGTCTATTGATTTTTATTCACAACGACAACAGCTACCTTTTCCGATCCTTACACGAAAACGACGTTTCTTCATATTTATCACCTCCTTTCTTCTTAAAGTACTGACCCGTCTGCTATATAAACGAACCTATTTTTATGATAGCATACTTTTGCTATTTTTGCAAATATTCCGTATTATCTCACAACCTTTGCAATATAAAATGACAACCTCTTGCCATCAAAATAGGTGGGCCCTATACTTATATCAATATCACCTAATAAAAGGAGGACCTGTCTATGTTATATCGAAAATGTTAACTATAAAAAAGCGGTTATGAGAGTTGTATGAGCTATAACTGCGTCCGATTTTCGAGCGCCGCGCTCAAAGTAATTTGGTCAGCATAGGACAAATCCACCCCGAGCGGCAATCCTCGCGCTAGCCGAGTTAGCTTTAAATTCGGATTTTGCTCGTGGAGCATTTTTTCGAGTAATAAGGCCGTCGATTCCCCCTCTACCGACGGGTTTGTTGCGATAATCACTTCTTTCACGTTGTCGTTATTGACGCGCTTAATCAGCTCGCCAATATGCAGTTGCTCCGGCGTGATGCCGTCAATCGGCGACACCGCCCCACCTAGCACATGATAAGTTCCTTTAAAATTATGCGTCTGCTCTATCGCGTAAATATCTAACGGCTCCTCCACGACCAGCACCGTCGACTTGTCGCGCGTCGGGTCGGCATAAAACGGCGATACCTCGTCCTCCGCGTCAATCAACGCGAAAGTTACTGGGCAAGATTTTAGCCCTGCGTGTAGCCCCGAAATCGCCTCCGCGATATTCTCCGCGATTTTCGGATTAGAGCGAAACAAAAAGTAGGCATACCGTTCCGCCGTTTTCGGACCTACTCCAGGTAGCCGCCCCAGCGCCTCAATTACCTCCGCCAACGCTTGTGGTAACATAACTACATTCCGGCGCCAAATCCGCCGAGCCCAAGTCCGCCCATTAGTGGCTTCATCTTATCTGTTGCGATTTCCTGCGCTTTTGCAAAACCGTCACGCATACAATTTTCGATCCAGCGCTCTAGTTCGTGAATATCATCCAAATCAACTTTTTCCGGGTCGATTTTAACTTTTTTGACTTTTAATTCCCCATTAATTTGCACCACCACCGCGCCGTCGCCCGCCTCGACTTCTACGATTTCGTTTTTCAGCTCTTTTTGTGCTTTACGTAGTTGGTTAACTAACTTCATTTGGTCCATTGCTTGGCCCATCTTACTCTCCTTCTTTCTCTGCAAGTTGATATATGTATATTATATCAGAATTTTCACGCATCGGCGAGGTGATAATTTGTTTTAGCGCGTAATTTTTGGACACCGTATCGGGCTTATTCAAAAACGCTAGCTCACTCACACTTTCGTCCGCCTGATTTACCACCATAATGTCGGTCGAAGCCTCCAAAATTTTATAAAAATCATAATTTTTATTCACTACCAAGGTCCCGCTGTCTAGATTTTTTTGAATCACCTCGAGCTCATAACTAAACTCGTCGGTAATGTTTGGATTATAATGATAACCGTAAATATATTGCAAAAGCCCTGGGATTAAAATAATCGCAAACAGCAATCCTAACGGAAAAATCGCCGAAATTCGCGCATAAGGATTTTCCGGAAACAGCCCGTACCACTTTTCGAGTAAATATTTTAGCCCGTGCGCCACTAAAATCGACAGCGGCAGAACGAAAAATATCACCGCTTTTTGGTCAAAACCCGTAATCGCAAGACAAAACACAAGTAAAATCGTAGCAATCGAATTGCGCGAAGCAAAAAAGCCCTTAGTCGTCGAACATAGCCCAATTAGTGACAGTGCAAAAATCGGCAAACTAATCAGCGGCGACAAAAACACGCTTTCTACGGTATTGTGCCACGAGAAAACTGGCGCCAGTCCCGCCGTAATGTTGCTGAAAAACTCGCCATTTTTAAAACTATCCCCCAAAAACAGCTCTTTGATTGTTTCTGGATGATTACAAACGCTGATTCCGAGCAGCACAAATCCCGCGATAATAAACGCACCAATCGCCACCAGAATCAGTTTTGGCAAATTTTTGATAATAAAACGCAAATGTGGCTGACATAATACAAAAATGACGCAAAAAATCGTAAAATAAATCATGAACGGCGTGAATACAGACAGCAGCATGATAATTGCAAACAAAAAACTATACACCGGCTTGGGGCGTTTTACGCCCTGGATTTTAGAGCCGAGCCAGAGCATTAGCGTCGGCCAAAACACCAACATAATGAGTGGCGTGCCTGAGCCGGCGAGAAACAAAAACGGCGTCGAAAGAATAATTAAACACGACGCGAGCAGGGAGACGTTATTTTTAAACCACCGACCGAGTAACAGTACTAACAGTAGCCCCAAAAACAACCCCACAATAATACTCGGCAGCTTGATCGCATACGGAGTTAGCCCGAACGCCATAATTGAAACTTTTTGCAGTAATCGGTATGGCAAATCCACTAAATCGCCGTGTAAAATCCGTTCCATATTTAGATAATATGACCCAGTCGCCGAGTTAATTTCGGCTTCCGACAGCCCGGTTTGGGCTACCGCCGGCATCAAAAATAGCAGCGTTACAAAAGCCAGAGTTAAAAGGGTATAACCAATCGCAAAACGATGCTTATATAAAAAAAGTTTAGAAATAATAATTTTCTTCACTATTTAATTATACATTTATTCATGAGTTTTATCAAGCGACATAAATCGCGACTTCTCGCCATCGAAGAATAGTTCAATCACGCCAATCGCGCCGTGCCGGTGTTTGCGAATCAAAAGTTCAGTTATGTTGGTGGGCTCTTCTTCCGGTTTTTTGTAATAATCCGGACGGTGTAAAAACATGACAAGGTCCGCGTCCTGTTCGATGGACCCCGATTCCCTCAAATCCGATAGCACCGGTCGTGGGTCGTCCCGCCCAGTCACGTTACGTGATAGCTGCGCCAAAGCCACTACTGGAATTTCGAGTTCTCGCGCCAGAACTTTTAGCCCACGCGAAATCTCCGTCACTTCCTGCACCCGGTTGCCCGCATATCGGTCCGAGCCCGCCATCAACTGCAAATAGTCCACAATCACCACGCCAATACCGTGGTCGTGCATCGCCCGGCGCGCCTTGTTACGCAGTTCCGCAATTGTCATCGAGCTAGTATCATCAATATAAATCGGCAGTTCATCAATGTCACCCAGCGCATCGCCAATTCGCGAAAACTCCTCGTCCGATAAATTCCCCGTCCGCATTCGCCAGTTATCCACGTCGGCAATATCCGAAATCATCCGGTCCACGATTTCGTTTGCCGCCATCTCCATCGAGAAAAACAACACGCCTTTTTTATTAATATTGGCAATGTTATACGCCAAATTTTGCGCAAAAGTTGTTTTACCCATGGCCGGGCGCGCACCAATAATCACTAAATCGCCTTTCTGCAGCCCCGCGGTCTTTTTATCTAAGTCCGTAAAACCGGTCTTTAAGCCTCTCAGCACGCCCTTATTACGTTGAAGTTCTGCAATCCGCTCGAGCGCATCCGCAAGCAGCTGATCCATCGCCACATAATCACTTTTGACGATTTTATCAGAAACCGCAAATAACTCTTTCTCGGCCTCGCCGACCAAATCATTCACGTTGACGTCTTCGGCGTAGGCTTTGTCTGCGATATTATTTCCGGCTTTTATTAGTCGTCGCCTAGTCGAAGCCTTTTCGATAATCTCGGCATAAGCCTTCGCATGAGAAGCTGCCGGCACGAAATTCGATAGTTCGGTCAAATACGGCGCCCCGCCAACATCTTTTAACTTTTTTTGCGTTTTAAGTTCTGCGGTTACGGTCAGTAGGTCAATCGGTTTATGCTGATCATAAAGCTCGGACATCGCTTTGAAAATAATTTGATGCCGGAGCTCATAAAAATCGTCCGGGCGCAAAATCGTCAAAATCTCCGCCATCGCGCCATCCGCGAGCATCATCGCGCCGAGTAATGATTTTTCCGCCTCAGTATCTTGCGGCGGAATTCTCCCGGCTTCAGAATGGGTCGTTTCCTCCATTGTCGTTTATTACCTCTCCTCCCATTATATCAGAAATTTTCTCAATCATCGCGTCTTTTTTTGCCGAAGCTGGATGCTCACCCTCGTTGTGAATTTCGATTTTTAATCCCGCCCCGATTTCAGCCAAAACATTTTTATTGTTTTTACTAGATAAAATACTTTTGTTAATTTTGGTGCGCGGATAAATATTTAGTGTCGTACCATTTTTTTCGTATTCGCACCGCTCGAGTTGCGCCCCTACTGCTTCGTTTCTTTGACGTACCTGTTCTTTAAATGCGTTCCAATCAAAATTCAAATCAATATTAGGGCTAATTTCTGCAGCTGGCTTAGGTTTGGCGGTGGGATTGGCAATATCTTCGGTAATATTTTCGGTAATAGGTTTGGCGATATCTTCAGCAATAGTCTTGGTAGCATTTTCAGATTTTTTAACCACGCTCGCCGGCGAAGCCACTTCTTTTTTCTGCTCGGCTACCACTTCCTTTTTCTGTCCAGCGATTGTTTCCTTTTTCTGTCCAGCTACCACTTCCTTTTTCTGCCCAACAACTCCTTCACTTTTTTGTTCAGCTACCACTTCTTTCATCACGGTTTTAGCCCCACTAGCCAAAGCAACTAACAGTTTCGCTTCCGCAAACGGCTCTTTAACCGCCGGTAATTTTTCGAGCAGCGACAGTAGCTCCGCTCGAGGCTGCTCCAAAATCGCCTCAATCATTTCCTCAGCCAAAGTTTCGGGTTTTATCCCACTCGAAAGCAGTTCCTTTAATACTTCTGCCGTCTTCGCAATATCTCCAGCTAAATATTTTTCCAGTAATTGAGCAATCTTCTCATCTTCCGGTAGCCCCATTGCCGAAACCAGTAGTTCCTTAGTAATTTTCTGCTCGGACAAAGTCGAAACCTGGTCTAATAAACTCAGCGAATCCCGAAACGACCCACCGCCTTTTTTCACAATAATCTCGAGTGCCGCATCATCAATTTTAATTTTTTCCTTGTCGCAAACACTCCGCAAAAACTCCAGCATGGTTTTCTTATCGGCGAGTTTAAAAGTATAGGCTTGCGCCCGCGAAGTAATCGTTACTGGCACTTTGTACGCATCGGTCGTTGCCATGATGAAAATCGCGTGCTCCGGTGGCTCTTCCAAAGTTTTTAGCAGCGCATTAAACGCCTCCCGAGTCAGCATATGTACCTCGTCAATAATATAAACTTTATACTTGCCTTTTGTCGGTGCGATCAGTACTTTCTCGCGCAGCTCCCGAATGTTGTCGATCCCGCGGTTACTCGCGCCATCGATTTCGATAATATCTACATAATCATCCTCGAGTTTATACTCAAAACCATTTACCGCGTGCGCCAAAATTCGCGCCACGCTGGTTTTACCGCATCCGCGCGGGCCAATAAAAAGATATGCGTGCGAAACCTTGCCCTGCACAAGCGCCGTCGATAGCGCTTGGGTCACCTGTTCCTGCCCGACCACTTCCTCCAATTTTAACGGCCGATATCGTCTATACAGATTCAACATTTTATAGCGCCGCTTTTACCGCCGCCCAAGTCGCGTCCGGGTTATCCGCCGGAATTGCCACCGAAACCTGCGTCCCCTCGCGCAAATGGAAATAAGTCACCGAAGCATACAAAATCTGATACTCGCGCCCCGCCACCTCGACAAAATATTTATCGTCGTGATGGGTTAAAGTCCCAATCATGTCTTTACGTTCCACCGGCCCGATTTGTTTATACAAAAACTTGCCGTCTTCGGTAATCGTCAGCTTCATAATGTCGCCTTCGACCAATTTTGATTTCGACGCATAGTTCGCCGGCACCGGGTAGTTTTTGCCGTCCGGTCCAATCATAATTTGACCGTCAAAAACGCCCTCGATAATTTTACCTTCTGGCCCAGTCACTACCGCGTCGCGTGGCGCAGTAATAGCTTCGCCATCGCCCAAAATGGAAATCAGCATTTCCTTTGCTGCTGCAACGCTCGTTTCTGCCTCCGAAAGAAGGCTTCTGAGTCTTTTTATTTGTTTTTCTGGTATTTCAGACATCACCTCGCATCCTGTCTAAACATAGTATTATTATTATAATATACCCTCACGTCCTTAAAGTCAAGTAGAAAACTTACGAGTTTTCCACCATAAAAACAGTAGTTAGGCACAAAATGTTGTAATTTTTACATTTTCCATAAACCCGTATGACGCGCTCCGTCATAAATCATGGTCGGAATCCCCTTGACCTTAATCTGATTCTCGACAATTTCCCGATTTTTCTGCATTTTGGCGGTTATTTCTTCCGATATCGCCGTCTCTCCGATTTTCTCTCGCTCCGCCGAATGAACTCCCGCCTCTCGTAGCCACTCATTCACCGCCTGGACCGCCTCCTCGCGCGAAAAATCTTCGTTCATCAAATCCTGGTAAGCAATCCCGTCTTCGTTTTTGTCGTAAAACACATGTTCCAAAATGATAATACCTAGCCCCTGGCGATATTCCTCCGCCGCCAAAATATAGCGCACCAAAATCTCCGAATTCTTAAACTTATACGTGTCGTCCGCCCCCTGAATCGCAAACGGTACAATCCTTAAAGTATAATTTTTAGCAAATCCGGCAGTTTTTTGCGCTTTGTAAGATTTTGCGCAAACAATACACCCTGGGTCCAAAATCTCCACCGCTATCGGCCCATCAGCATCGTCGTCAGTTTTTTCACTACCGCCGCTGCCATTATTACCGTCCTCATTGCTACCCCCATCGCTATCACTAGTATCGTCACTATCCTCTCCAACAATATAACTAAAATCATAATCCTCACCTCGGTATTCACGGAATTTATCCGGAATCGCCTCGAAAATCTCTCCCCATTCTGTAAACCAACGCCCAATCCCCTCGAAAAACCCGTCTGGCTCGCTCTCATCAATCGAACACACCTCCGCTCCCAACGCACAAGATTCCGCCTTGGTTACGTTGCAAGTCCCCAGCACCGCCAGCGCGAGTAAAGATTTAATCGCCGTCACGACCGCCCACACAAACACCACCACTATCACCACTGCCAGCACTTCGATCGCTACCGACAACGGTTTTAGCCATTTCGGATGCTGAATTACCACCCGCGACAATAATGTATTTTTTACGTCATCTTTAAATCCGGTTTCACATTTTTGCAACCGCACTTTTTTGCCGAGACACCCAGCCGACTTTTTAAGCAGTTTTAAATACGCCTTGCCGACCCTGGGTCGAAAAATCGAAATCGCCGCCACAAACACCCCAATAATCGCCAAAATAATAAACGCCGCAATACACACCATAATATAAATATTTTACCACAAGCGGTGCAAAAAACAACTATTTTAACAATTTGCTTAACGTTTTTTCGACTTTTTCGATATCTTCCGACCGATTATGTAGCCCTAGCGAAAAACGTACTAGTGGCGGCAATCCCAAAACGTGGTCCAAATAATAATGTGCACAAAAATACCCCGTCCGCGCCATAATATTTTCTCGCGACAATGCCGTGCCGAGCAGATGCGAATCCACCCCCTCAACATAAAACGACATTGTCGGATTCGGCTCGACATTCACTAAATGCACCTTGTCGGAACTATTCAAAAAGTTAAACAATTCCGTATAATTCTTTTCAAATTCTCGCCAAGCCGATTTCGGCACTTTCTCGAGCCACTTTAAGCCCGCCTCGAACCCCACAATCTCGCCCCACGCCTGCAGCCCAGCCTCAAATCGTGTATAACGATGCTCTTTGTTATCTGCCGACAACTGAAAATCATCGGCAAATACATCGTCCACCATCCCCCCACCCAGCCACTGCGGTTCGAGATGTGCCAATAAATCGTCTCGCCACACCAGCACCCCGAGCGACGGTCCATACATTTTGTGCGCCGAAGTCGCAATCGCGTCCGCCTCCACTCCTCGCACCACTTCCACCGAATGAGCTAGCGTCTGCGCCGCATCAATAATCACGATCCCGCCCGCCTGATGCACTTTTCGTACCAATTCCTTCGCGTTCAACAGTTTTCGCCCATCAAAATTCGACGCGCTATTTACTACCACCACCGCTTTTTCAAAATCGTATTTTTCTAGCGGAATCGTCCCGTCTGTATTCCGCTCCATCACTTCTCGTGGGAGCTGATGCTTTCTTTGAAACGCAATTGACGCAAGAAACGGCGAATTATGCTCAATCTCGCTAGTCATGATTTTCTTAAATTCCCCGCACTTAATTTGCGCCAGTACTAGGTTAATCCCATAAGTCGTGTTTAAAGTAAACGAAGTGTTATATTTTTTCTTCGGCAGTTTCAGATATTTTAACATTTCATCGCGTGCCGCCTCGACTTTTTCGTCCGTCTCGATTCCCCACTTATACTTCACCCGCTCCCCGCAAGAGTTGTGCGTCGTATAATAATTATTCACCGCTTCAATCACCGCCCGCGGCCGCAAACTCTGGCACGCCGAGTCCAAATAAACTTCCCCCGCTCCCAAATAATCAAAATCATCCATAGACTTATTATACACCAAAAACTTCAAAAACTTTTTAAAGCCAAGGTTATCACTACTAAAACCCCAAAAACAAAAAACCGTGCAACCAAAAACCCTTTCGTGCCGAGCCTGAGGAAAATCTTAGACTCGCCCGAAAGGGTTTGGTTTAAACTAGCTAACCTATCATTGTGTCTTACGCGAGTTCGACCGTCGCACCAGCTTCTTCGAGCGCTTTCTTCATCGCTTCGGCTTCGTCTTTTGCGACTTTCTCTTTCACTGTTGCCGGCGCACCGTCGACAATTGCTTTGGCTTCGCCAAGACCCAGTCCAGTCGCTTCCTTCACAGCTTTGATCACTGCAATCTTCTGCGCACCAGCGTCTTTCAAGACGACATCATATTCGCTCTTGCCTTCATCTCCCCCAGCTTCACCCCCTGCCGCTACTGCAGCTACCGCCACAGCTGGCTCAATTCCATACTCATCTTTGAGCAAGGTTTTCAATTCGTTTACCTCGAGCACGGTCATATTGACCAACTCTTCGGCTAACTTTTTAATATCAGTTGCCATATTTTCTCCTTAATTTAATTATTGGTTGCTTTCGGCATGTTTTTCCAAACCAGAAACAATGCCATTGACGCCAGAAAGTAGCGTATCGACGACCTGAGCGATAAGTTCGTTCTTGGTCGGCAAATTACCGAGAGTGTTGACTTCTTCGCCCGAAAGATTTTCGCCTTCGCCGTTAAAGCCACCAATCAGCTCCATTTTAGTGTGCGTTTTTGCAAACTTCGCCAAAACTTTCGCTGCATCAAAGTCCTCGTCCGTACCCATTGCATATAGCAATTGTCCGGCTAAATCGCCAGTTTCGGTGTTTTTGAAAGTTGCGATTTCTTTCATCGCCACCTTCACCAAGCGGTTCTTGACGACCTTGATTTTAATATTCGCCTCTCGCGCCAACTTTCGCAGCTCTTGCAATTCCGCCACGGTCAAGCCTTCGTATTTGGCATACACGACCATTTTGGAATCGTCGAGCAGTTCAGTTAATTCAGCAACCAACGTGTTCTTTTTATCCTTTGAAATTGCCATAAAAAGTTCCTTTGGTTTTAGTTAATATTGGGTTAGCTAGTTGTTAAATAGCGTCACCAAATATCTAAGAATTTCCTCGGTGGCATAATTAAGAATAAGCTCCGCCACTGTCTTTGGTAACTCTTTCCATTATATCACAGATTGTCTAAAAAATCAAGACTCGTGTTTAGTGGTCAAAAATTGAAAAATTGCCCCGACCGCGGTAATGCCGATTAGTAGTGGCCAATAATAGGTCTGAAAAGCCAGTTCGGTCGCCAGCCCCAAAATCGCAACCGTCATCGCGTACCCGCCCGCGCCAGCCGTAACGAGAATGGTCGCCGGCTTCATCAGCATTACCGCCGCCCCAGCAATTACCACCCCAACTATTGCCGCAATAGCAATGGTCGACATCTCGGTCCCAAACGCCTGCACCGCGACCAAAATCGTCAGCGCAAAGCAAATTCCACCCACACACAATTTTTCAATCGAAAATCCAAGCAAAGCCAGTAACAACCCGCCCGCAACCGGAATTAAAAATTGATACAATTCCGTCGCCATGATTTCCGGCCACATTTGATTTAAGGTCGGCATCAAATATTGCATCCCATGATACCCCAGTAAAAACCAAATCACAAAAAAGGCAATTTTTTTCAGCCGGTAGCCAAACAACACAACCGCGAGACCTATCCCCAGCGTAATAATAAGCTCCGGCACGTCAAAACTTTGAATAATATCCATAACCCTATTATAACACAAAAACCTCCGCCCCAGCTTTTTCTAAAATCTGCCAGAGCGGACGTTTGTTTGGTCTATCAAAACCTTAGTTTGGGTCAGCGACTAGTTATAAAGATTTTCGATTTGAATCGACGGCCCCATCGTAGTAGTAATGAACACCGACTTGACGTACGAACCTTTCAAGGTGTTTGGCTTTTGCGCCTTCAACGAGTCAAAGAACGCGTTGGCGTTTTCGGTCAATTTCTCGACGCCAAACGAGGTTTTGCCTACGCCGATATGTACAATTGCTTGCTTATCGACTCGATATTCAACCTTCCCTGCCTTGGCTTCTTTCACGGCCTTCTCGACATCCATGGTCACCGTCCCAGCTTTCGGGTTTGGCATCAAACCTTTTGGCCCGAGCAACCGCGCAAATTTACCAAGTTTTGGCATATATTGCGGAGTCGCAATCAAAACGTCAAAGTTAATCGTGCCTTTTTCGAGCTGTTTCAAAAATTCTTCATCCTCGGCGATATCCGCTCCGGCAGCTTTCGCAGCCTTGCAAACATCGAGCGGCGCAAACACGGCCACGCGCACGGTTTTACCGTTTCCATTTGGCAGCACCAAAGTCGTGCGGATGTTTTGGTCGGCTTGGCGTGGATCCACCCCGAGCTTAGCGTGGATTTCAACCGACGCGTCGAACTTCACCGGGCTGGTCTTGAGCGCCAACTCAAGCGCCTCGCTAAGAGTATAAACTTTGTTTTTCTCTACGAGCTTAGCCGCTTCTTGATATTTTTTGCCTCGGCGTTCAATGCGCGGACGAGTCACCGGCGTAGCCCCCTTTGGCTTGACCGCCGCCTCTTCGGCCTTGCGCTCTTCTTTGCGAGCCTGGCGTTCTTCCTCGGCTTTCACCTCTTCGATATGTTTTTTAGATTTTTTGCCAGATTTCGCAAAAGTTTCAGCCTCAGCGTTTGTTTCAGCAGCAGCCTCAACCTTCGCATCAGCCACGACTTCCGTCGTGTTCTCTGCGACCGCCTCGGTAGTTTCTAGTTTTTTAGCCTCATCTTCGGCCATAATTCTCCTTTCGTGGTCCAAACGATAACATCTCCCACGTTAATTAATAACTCCTTCTATTATATCACAAATCTCAAGAAAAGAAAAGGCGGGACCGTCATTAGTCCCGCTAAAAGTAAGGTGCCAACGCTAATCATCATACATTCCGTATCTGACAGGACCACAGTAGCTACTGTGGCGACAGTCCGGATTGACCGACAGCGTTGTCTTTGGGCAATAAAAGCGACGAATTTCATATTTAAAATCAGTAATTCGTGCCTTCATTGTTTTGTAGATATAACTATGTCTAAACGTAGTTATATCTATTATTAATTCCTCCAGCTCCTCGCCAGTTAAATCGACGAGGTAGTCTTCCACTTCCTCTTCGGACGTCATATCCAACAGAGGAATAGTGGGCCATTCCTCCAACATGCTTTGCCGTATGGCGTGCACTGGTCGGAGTCCGAGTGAGCGTTTTTCTATTAATAGACACTCGTACTCTACCGGAAGTTGCTGGTAGTCATTATGGGTTTTTGCCCACAGCGACATAACTGAATCGATGAGTTCATACGCTTGTCTCATCTTTTTTGTCCCCCTTTCGTCGTGTATAGGATAATTCCTATGCCCTCATTATAGCACAAAAACTTTAAAATGTCAATGCTTTTATGCTTTTTTGACCTGAAGCCCACCCAAAAAATACCCACAAAATATCCCCCAAATGCCCCCCTAGGGGTATCAAGAAACATCCACAAAATAGCCCCAAATGCCCCCCCCGAAACTACTAGCAACCAAAAAAAGAACGCCAGTTCTCTGTCGTCCTTTTTTGCCTTAGCGACTATTCAGTCACTTCTACGCCCATCGAGCGCGCCGTGCCGGCCACAATTTTAATCGCGCCTTCGATATCGACCGCGTTAAGCTGGTCCATCTTCTTCTCGGCGATTTCTTGTAGCTGAGCCTTCGTAATCGTCCCGACTTTCTCGGTGTTTGGCTTACCCGAACCTTTTTGGATTTTAATCGCTTCGCGGATTAAGTCATCCACTGGTTGCCCGAGACATTTCCAGTCAAAAGTCCGATCATCGAACACCCTGAGGTGCACAATCACGTTCTTCCCCATAAATTCTTTGGTTGCTTCGTTAAATGGATTGATAAAATCCATCATATTTAGCCCCCACTGACCCAACGTCGAGCCAACTGGAGGTCCAGCCGTAGCTTTACCGCCTGGAATTCGGAGTTTCAAATTCCCGATAACTTTCTTTGCCATAAAAATACCTTTCTAGTGCGTAACTCCCCCAATTATATCATAAATCCTAAACGCAGTAAATAGTTTAAATTTGCTTGACTTGCAGAGCGTCAAGTTCGACCGGTGTTTCGCGCCCAAACATCGACACCATCACCTTAATCTTACCCTTCGCCGCGTCGATTTCTGAAATCGCCCCGTCAAAGCCCTTGAACGGTCCGTCCGTGATCGATACCACTTCGCCGACTTCGTATTTCACCGAGAACTTCGGGTCTTCCACGCCCATTCGCTTCTTGATTTTGGTGATTTCTTTTTCCGAGACCGGCGTCGGCTGGGTTCCCGTCCCAACAAATCCCGTCACCCCTGGGGTGTTGCGGATAATATACCACGTCTCATCCGATAATTTCATATCCACCAGTACGTAATTTTGCAAAATTTTTCGGTCCACAATTTTGCGCTTGCCGTTTCGGATTTCGATTTGTTTTTCCTTCGGCACAATCGCCTCAAAGATTTTCCCCGACATTTCAATCGAACCCACACGTTGGTTAATCGAATCCGCCACCTTGTCCTCGTATCCGCTATAGGTCGAAATCGCGTACCACGCTCGCGCCCCGTCGTATCTGTTTACTGCCATAAAACTCCTTTCTAATTATTTCCTAATATTAAACTAAACAGCCACGTGAATAATAAATCCAGCAAAGTGATCAAAATCATGAAAAATGCTGAATAAATCACGATAGCTAGCACCATTTTCCAGGTCGCTTTGCGATTGGGCCAGCGCACCTGCCGTAGTTCTAACCACGAATCTCGCACATATCGCCAGAGATACACGAACGGTCGGAACAAAACAAACGGCTTTTTCCCTGATTTTTGTTTTTTCTCATCACTCGCCAGCTGTTTTTTAGCTATTTTTTTCTCTGCACGCTTGGCTTTTTCGGTTTTTTTGTCTTTCACGACAACTTTTTTACGAGTAATCGTCGGCGCGTCCGACTCAGCCTCTTTTTTAGGGCTATCCGACGCTTTAATCTTAGTGACTTTTGCCATCTTACTCCTTTTTTAGTATCAAAAAAGTCTGATACCAGACTTGTCAATAGTATACTACACCGGGAACAAATAGTCAAGATAATCCTGCATCATTCGCGCGCCGGAAATTGTCGGCAAAAACTCCGCCAGTTCGGTTTTAATCTCAAACTCCAAATCAAAATCATTTTCCCAAATTGCCGCCGCTTCACTCATCCGTTGATATAGCGCATCCAGCTCTTCGTCTTCGTTTAAACCCGAGACATTAAGATACGCCTTGCTCGAGCCGTCCGCCACCCCGCCGTCATGTGTCGAAATCAGCAAATTTAAATTCGCAATGTCTTTCATCCACGACGTCCCGCACGCCTCTAGCCCGACAATCGGAATATTAATCGCCGCGTTACAACCACAAGACAATCCAAAAGCCAATTTTTCGTCATAATCCGCAATATAATGCACATGCTCGCGCAGATAATCGTCCCCCGCCACCGCTTCGAGCAAGTTTTTTAGTTTTTCCGACATATTTTCATCGCCCGCATGTACTCGTCCAGCCAAAATATAATGCGCTCCTGCCGGTTCCAAAACTTTGCGCAATTTCTTTGGGTCGCGAAACGGCATTTCTGGCCGCTTATAATCAACAAACCTCCGTCGAAAACCGAAAATAAAGTCGTTATCTTCAAGATGCAGGATTTTTCCGTTTTGATCCGGGCGGTTTTCCAAGGCTTGGTTGAGCACTTCACGCCCCTTTTTCTTAAAATCTCGAATTTCCGATGCTGTGATTGTGTCAATTTTTTCAATAAAGTTTTCAGTCGGTCGCCCCACAGGGTCAATAATCTCACTTTTTTCATAAAAATCTCGAATTTCCGGCAGCACCCACTTGTCCAGGTCAATTCCGTTCGTAATCGCCTTAAATTTCACTTTATTTCCCGCCACGTCGTGATAATTCGCTACCCGCGCGTGCAATTTCGACACTCCGCTTCTTAGTTCGGCGATTTCAATCGTCACGCTCGAGAGTTTAATCCGCCCATTTTCAAACTTATCCGCCAGCCATTTTTTCACTGCCAGCGATTTTAGATTCGGAAACACAAACCGCTCGAATTGTTCAAACGAAAAATCCGCCTCGGCCGCCTGGACTAAAGTATGGTTCGTGTATAAAGTATGCTTCCTGGTGTAAACCACCGCCTCGTAAAAATCCATGCCATTACGCACCAGTTCGTCCAGCCGCGCAAGCGCCGCAAAAAAGGTCGCCACTTCGTTTAACTGCATAATCGCCGGCTTTAGCCCAAGTAATTTTAGCGCCGCATAACCACCAAAACCGAGCGACACTTCTTGGTAAAGTCGGTGGTCCGAACCGCTCATGCCCGAATATAATTCGCCAAAATTCGGCTCGGTGATCGAAATAATCCGCGTGTTTTTGAACGCTTTTTCGATTACATCTAAACCGCACAGCATTCCGCAACATTTAATATGCACTTTGTCGATAAATCGAAATCCGAACTTTTTGTAATCCACCGGTTTATGCTCGTCTATTATTCGCCCGTCGACTAACTTTTGCTCGACCTCGTAGGGATAAAACGGCGTAATTAGCGCCAGCGGCACCCCCATTTTTTCCGCCACTCGGCGCGTATCGGCGGCCAAAATCCCGAGTCCGCCCCCGCCACGAATCCCGTTTTCTTGGTCATAAAGCTCAATCGTCCAATAAGTATACGGTCGCTCCTTCGACACCGCCTTGGTTAGCCGTCCGCGCTCGACCGCCTCGTAAAAAATATCCACGTCTTCAATATTTTCTAGTGGATGAAAAGCATACTGCCCATCGTCGTTCATGCTTATGATTATATCATAAAATTAGCCGAAATATAATCGTTTTGCAAAAAACCGCTAGTCGTCAAAATTGGTATTTAAATCAAGCTAGCGACTTTAGTACCAAAACTTTTTCGGCAGCTCATCCGCAATCCGTTGATGAAATTCACGGTCAAACCCCTCGAGCCGTTTCGGATTTTTAGTTTTGAAATATTTTTCACGAATATATTTTGCGGTCATAATTTTGCCCGGAATTAACCGATATTTTTTATAGAAATTCAGCCCCGATTTATAATCTTCCGGCGGCAGCACTGCCATCGGCAGAAAATCACAGTTCACTTCTGGGTCGGAAAGCAATTTTATCGCGAGTAGCGCCATGGTCGGAATAATTTCCTCCGTGCCTTTATAGGCTTCCTCGGACTTAAACACGGTCGCCTGGCGAGTTGCCGACGGCGCCACAAAAATCACACCACCTTTTTTCACGGCTTCGTGCGACAAATTCGTATAAATATCGCGAAATTCACGCTTCAGCCGGTTTGCCACTTCGTATTTTTTTGTGCCTTCGTTAAGCCCCATTTTTTGCCATGTCGACGGCGTAATCGTCGGGGTAATGATAATCCCGAGCCGGCGAATGCGGTCAAAATTCGGCGCGAGCGCCTCGTACCACGGCAAATTCACCGGAAAATACATCGGTTTTTCGCCCATAATATCAATTTTCATTGTCAAGATTCGCGCGATTTCGCCTAGGCTCGGATGATTGTAGCCGATCACCAGCCCGTTTTTCGTGTCTTTTGGCATTCCGCGATAACTCCCCGGCGTAATTTTTGACAAAACTTTCACCAGTTTGCGCCGCGCAGCCTGATTATGTTTCTCGACATCATATTTCGGCCCGGTCGTGCGGAAAAAATAGTTAATCGCCGTATTGCAGGCCTTCCCCACTGGTACCATTTCTTTACGCAAATCTTCCGACCCTAGCGTCGTCAGCAGAGAATAATTTTCGTATTTAATTTTTTCAATCACCTCTTCCGCTGTCATATTTTCCAGCTCAGAGATCGTAAAAGTTTTCTTTTTTGCCATAAACTAATTATAGCATTTTTCCGCAAAATATGATAAAATATAAACCATTGGAGCGTCGCCAAGTGGTAAGGCAGCGGGTTCTGGTCCCGCCATTCGGGGGTTCGAGTCCCTCCGCTCCAGCCATAAAAATTCCAGAGCATTTGCTCTGGAATTTTTATGATTAGAACAGGAGGGACGAGAACCCGTAGGGTTCGGACGCCGTAGGAGCCGAGCAAAAAGAAAACTTGTTTTCTTTTTAGAGGCGACGCCCGGCGTCTCATTTTTGCGTAGCAAAAATGAGTGTCCCTCCGCTTCGATCACTAGAAAAACTCGTTTTTCTAGATTTCCTAAAGTACTAACTTGGATTTCTTTTTCTTGTGCTTCGCGATAACACCAATGATTCCAGCCACTATTGCCCCAAAAGTCGCAAATATTAAAATCAAAAACCAAATCGGGCAAATTAATACATTTACCGCCTCGACCGACGACAGCCCCAGGTAATACACGGTTTGCTCGATATGTACCATCCCAAACAGCGGCAAATTGTCCACCTCGCGCGAAATATACCGCTCTGAATTCGGCATCACGACCTCGGTGTAGCGCCCCGCGTTATCCTCGGTCGGCAAAATCGTCTCGCCGGTAAACATATTCGTTGCTTTGATCGTAATCGTCGCCTCTTCGTGCACATTACCCTCGTTCGAGAGTCTCGCCGTTACCTTGACCGGCGCCGTCGCTGAAAATGCCGGCACGGTGTTTTCAGCGATTGTCCCAACGTGATTAATCTCGCCGTCCACCGAGGCGTAAATAATGCTCGCCATCTCAAACACGTTTTCGATCGCCACGCTCCCGTCCGTGGTCGGCACGCTATTCGACCCCACCGTAATCGTCGCATATTGCCCACCACCGGCCGCGTCCTCCGGCACAGTAATTTTAAAGTTCACCTTTGCCGAAGAGTTCGGCGCCAGCGTCCCTGTCGGGTTCTCGATCGTAATCCAGTCCACAATCGCCGACATATTCGACCGCGTCGCAAGGTCCGCCGCATATTCCTCACCAATCACACTATACGGCGTCACCGACACCTTATACGAAAAATCCGTTTTCGCGTCCGCCGGATTAACTACCGTAATCGAACCCTCGTATTCCTCCCCCGGCGTTAGGTAAAACTTCTGATTCATCGGCATCACCGTGAACATATTCCCAAAATCTTCCATAGTCCTCCACTTTACTTAACTTTATTATACCACACTTGTTTTTAGTTTACCTTTTGGCTTTTGTGCTGACTTAAGCCGCGCCCCCGCCCGTGGGGCGGGCCGTCAAACCTCGCCGATCAGCTTAACCGACTCGCCTTCCGGTAGCTCCTCCACGTCTTTTAGTTTTCGCTCTATCTGGCGCGAAGTGGTTTTGGCACTCTCTATCTTATTTGCGGATTCTTGGAGCTTTTTCTGTACCCCGTCCAGCAAGTCGCCAAATTTCCCAAACTGCGTTTTAATCGCCCCGAGAGTTTGCCAGACTTCCGCCGAGCGTTTTTCGATCGCCACCGTGCGAAAGCCCATTAAAAGCCCCGAGAGCATCACCGGCAAAGTCGACGGCGAGGCGATGGTAATGTTAAATTTCTGCCGAATTTCATCCGACAGCCCTGGAATCCGAATAATTTCCGCATACAAACTTTCCGTCGGCACAAACATAATCCCAAAATCCGTAGTTTTCGGCGGATCGATATATTTCGTCGAAATCTTTTTTGCCTGCTCCTTTACGTCCGCGCCGAGCGCCTTCTGATAAAGCGCAATTTCCGCCTTGTCACCGTTATCATACGCCGCAATCAAGCGTGAATAATTCTCAACCGGAAACTTCGAGTCAATCGGCAGATAAACGTCCGTCTCCTTCCCTGGCATTTTCACCGCAAATTCCACCCGATCGCTCGACCCCTGTTTCGTAATCACATTTTCCTCGTATTGCGACTTGTTTAGGCTATCTTCAATAATCGCGCCGAGTTGCACCTCACCATAAATCCCCCGCGTCTTCACCCCCTCCATCACTTTTTTCAAGTCTCCCACCCCTGTCGCCAAAGTTTTCATCTCGCCAAGCCCCTGATAAACCTGCGTCAACTGGTTCGAAATCGCCTTAAAACTCTCATTAAACCGTTTTTCGACCGATGCCCGCAGTTTTTCGTCCACCGTTTCGCGCATTTCCTCGAGTTTTTTCTCGTTGCCAGCGCGGAGCTCCTCGATGCTTTTGGCGTTGCTACTCTGCATCCGTTCGATACTTTTGGCACTACTATTTTGCATCCGCTCCAGGCTTTCCGCAATTTCCTTCCGATTTTCCCGAAAATTTCGGTCAATTGCCGGACTAATCTTCGAAATTTCCCCGTCAATCCGGATTAATTTCTCCTCCAATTGCTTTAATTCTGCCTTTTCGGCATTATTTTCCGTCCCCGGCTTCTTAAAAATCGCCACTAAGAGAAGCCCAATAATCACCACCCCCATCACACCTAAAACTATACTATCCATAACCTCATTATACCACAAAAGACGATACTACAAAAAATGGAGCCGTTTACGAAGTTCCGGTCTCCATTTTTTACGCAGTAAAAATTTTTGGAGCCGTTTACGAAGTTCCGGTCTCCATTTTTATGAAATAAAAATGGAGCCGACTGTCGGGATCGAACCGACGACCTACGGTTTACAAAACCGTTGCTCTGCCAGCTGAGCTAAGTCGGCAACCACTTTTATTATACCACAATTTTAATAATTGCTAGCCTTAATTTCGAAATACGCCTGCGGATGCGCGCACACCGGACAAATTTCCGGCGCATCCTTGCCGACCACAATATGCCCACAATTTCGGCACACCCAAATCGCCTCACCGTCGCGCGAAAAAACCTTTTTCGTCTCGACGTTCTCTAGCAACTTCAAAAACCGCTCTTCGTGCGACTTTTCAATCGCTGCCACCCCTTCAAACTTTTCCGCAAGCTCATTAAAGCCTTCTTCGCGCGCAGTCTCGGCAAAACCCTTGTACATATCGGTATATTCGTAATTTTCGCCCGCCGCTGCCGACTTTAAGTTTTCCGCCGTCCCGGCGATTTCTCCGCCACAAAGTTCCTTAAACCACATTTTGGCGTGCTCTTTTTCGTTGTTTGCCGTCTCCTCAAACAGCGCTGCAATCTGCTCAAACCCCTCTTTTTTCGCCTTTGACGCAAAATATGAGTATTTATTACGCGCTTCGCTCTCCCCAGCAAACGCCTTTTTCAAATTTTCATAGGTTTTTGAACCTTCTAATTTCATATTTCCTCCTTGCTTTCATTATATTATAATCTATGGCAAATTCCAACCGAAATACACCGAAATTGTGCTAAAATGAGGGTAACATGACGAAAAAATCATCAAAACGCCAGTTTGTATCCCAAAAATCTAATCCGACCGGGCCTTCAAAAACCGTTCCGGCCGTTCGTAGCCGCACGGTGGTCTATTCTGGTGCATTGTTTATTGCCGTAAATTTTTTGCTCGCGATATTTAACTTCTTTGCTGGAATTTTGTCGAACTCTCTCGCGATTATCTCTGACGCGGCGCACAGCCTGATCGACTCCGCCTCTGGTTTTATCATCATCATTAGCGAAAAACTCGCCAACTCTACTAAATTCAGCCCTCATCGCGCCAAAATCGAGCGCATCGCCACCATTTTTGTAGCTTTAATTATTGTTGCCGTTGGCGCGCATCTTGTCATCGAGGCTGTCGAGAAGATTTTTACCCCCGAGCCGGTCGATTACCCTCCGCTCACGCTCGCGATTTTGGTGGTCGGGCTAATTATGAAATATGCCCTCGCGATATATCTAAAACGCACCGGGCAGAAACTCAATTCCAGCGTTCTCACTGCCTCTGGCGCCGAGACGATGAACGACGCCTGGATTTCGGTCGCTGTGCTGGCTTCGGCACTAATTTATCTGATTTTCAATATCGACCTCGAGGCTTACCTTACCCTTGCGATTGCTGTTGTAATTATCAAAATCGGCGCCGAATTCATTTTTCCGCATCTTTCCGCCCATCACCACCATCCCTTCGAGTCCAATCCCGACCACGACCATTGTGAAAAACCCTAAATTTTAACAAAATCCTTGGCAGCAAACATAATTTTTGATATAATAAACCTAGTTGCTGGAGTCGTCTAGTGGCAATGACAAGAGACTGTAAATCTCTCGCGCTTCGCGCTTCGTAGGTTCGAGTCCTACCTCCAGCACCACGTCCTATCGGACGCACATCAAAAATCAGGACGTCGGATTTCGCTTCGCTCAATGCGAGTCCTACCTCCAGCACCACATTTTAAAAAACTACAACTCCTTCAGGGGTCTTTTTTATTTTTACCAGATATGCTACAATAAAAGCCATGAAAATTGGAAAAATCATACCAAACGGGGTAAGTTTAGAAAAACACGAGAATGAAACGATAGTATTTTTCACTAACCTTGGGCGTAATATTGAGCTAATCCCACCTTCGAATATTCCAAAGACTAAAACTCCCGATTTTACAATGGATGGCAAGTCCTGGGAGATGAAAAGCCCACAAGGCAAAAGCCGCGTCACCGTAGAACATGCTTCTAAACGCGCGGCGAAATAATCCGAGAACATCGTAATAGACCTAAGGCGCACTCAAATCCCCACAATCCAAGCAAGCCTTTCTTTAGAAAAATTATTTAAAGCCTCGCGTCGTGTGCGCCGTCTCAAGATTATCACTAGAGAACAGGAATTACTTGACTTTAAAAAAATGAGCATGCTACAATAAAAATACTGAGGGCGACCTTTTGTCGAAGAGCAAAAGGCCAAGCCCTCATTTTTTGGCGGCAAGCAAAACTACAAAACTGTTTATTTTTTTATCTTTTCTACAAAAATATGTGATATAATAGGAAAAGAACACGCCGCGATAGCTCAGTTGGTAGAGCGCATCCATGGTAAGGATGAGGTCACCGGTTCAAACCCGGTTCGCGGCTCCAGGATACGTCCCACCTCAAGCTCATGAGCCAAAAGTTCATGAGCTTTTTGTCATATCATAGTTCACATAAAAATCCACCGACATCGTCGGGGGCACAGGAGTTCTTTTAATCAATGTCAATAGTTTTTACATAATCTTGACTATTCAGAGAAAATGTGCTACAATGAAAGCATATTTCTGTGGGCAAAATAGCACGTTCCAAAAAATCTCATATAGGAGGGGAAGATATGCAAGTAGATTTTAATGGCAACCTGATTAATTTTGAACTCAGCCGAGCTAACTTTGCCAAAAAATATGGCACAGACAGCCTCGTCTGGTTCAGCACCAGAGAGACAGACAAAGTCACCGTCGATGAGCAGGCTAGCGATTTATACGCTAAATATGCCTCGATCCATGGCTCACAAGATACTTAAATCATATGAAAGGGGGTGATGATTATGGTGAGAGATGAAGCTCTAGGCAAGACAAGAGTCTTTTTTTTGCCATAGCCGAAACCGCCCCTGCCTGGGGCGGTTATTTTTATACGGATTCGTTCCATCAAGTAAACTAGACACACCAAAGGGCATCCACCCAGGAGCGTTTTTAGCAAGGGTTAATCCTATTGACTTTTTGCGCCATTTATGCTACAATAATATCAATGAGGTTGCCACAATCTATTGTCGCCCCTCAAATATAGAGCCGGCGGGCCTAAAACGTAGGAGATATAAACCGTGAGTTTATACAGAAATTTTACACTAAAAGAATGGTTATCTATCAACTGCAATACGAAAGATGTCAACGAGCTCTTCAGTAAAGCCCTGAGGGACAACGATGAACCCATGGCGGTGCTTGCGCTCGCTGAGCTCATCAAGCGTGGTGATATCGATCTTGTCACATGCGCCATTCAGGAAGCCACAGATGCTGGGTGTTTCGCGCTCGGTTCGCACTTCTCAGTCGTTTTTGCAAACGCTTTGACACAGTGTGGCAACCGCGATCCAATCCTAAGGCGTATCGGCAAAAATGTCCGCAAAAAAGGCTTTTGGCCTAAAACGGCGACGGAGTTGCTCGATGGCGCCGATTCGGCGAGTTCTGGATGCCCTGCGGCGCAAGCCAACGTACGAAACCTCGATAATCGACTCGGTCGATTTCTGGAGAGTTTCGCACAGGCCGGATGGTTCTCTATAGAATTCGGATTCTTCGTGCCAGGCACCGAGTGGGACCAGCATTGCAAAGAGTATGTCTCTGTCAACGTTGGTGAGCATTACGGTCTTGTGGTTAAGAACGGATTCGTCCTCAATCGAGAAGAGATTCCGAACGTCTTAGGCATCCTTGACGCAGCAGGCATCACGGAGACTCTTCCGGCGTTCAAGGAGGAACATCTCGGTGGAAGCATGGGCATGTACACTCTCAATGGTGATAACTGGGTTAGCGCCGAAGAAACAGAGAAAGACGGTTTCTTCTATATGACTTGTTACTCCATTGAATAATAACCATCTCTAAAGGTGTCGCACCTTGCAAAATGTCCCCGGCAAACCAGTCGGGGCTTTTTTGTGTAATAAATAGCAGACAATAAATCCGCAAAAATTCAAGCAAAATCTTGACAAATTAAAGCACTTGTGCTATAATGTAGTTATTGAGCAATTTGCTCAAGCTTAGCACCAAGGAGGTGAGTACATTGAAAATTTTAAGAAAGGAGATTTTTCTATTCACGGGCTTCTGCCCATTATTCCCTATCTCGTTTTAGGTTTTACCTAAAATTTTATATATAGACACAGTGAACATAGATCATGGAGGACGAACACTTGAAAAATACGAACGACGAAAGAAATAGCATACACGACACTACTACGGAGGTAGAAATTATGGTAAGAAAAGCAGAAACCCTAAAATCTCTTGACGAGCTTAATCTCTCAGCTAGAACCAAAGCTTATTTGAACAATAACTTTGATTCTCTCGAAGAGATCATCATAGAAGGCAGAATAGATGCCTATATACATTCTCTGGACGCTCGAAAAAGTTCAATGCCTAAGTGGAAAACGGAATTAATTTCCGCGCTTACGGATGCTGGTTTTATCCGCCCTGTGAGCCATTTTCGCATGACTTTTTCCGTCAACGCGCTCTATAGTATCGTCTATTTGGAGTGGAAAGATTGTTTTTACACCAGCATTGGACAGCTTTCTAACGAGCAGTACGAAGAGTTCGAAAGCTTATCTAGCGAAGTTATAGAGGAAGTAAAGGACTCACTACGGAATAGACTGACCGAAAGAGAATATGAAATATTTTGTCTTAGGTTCGGTCTGGATCGTACCGGCACACTCAAGGACCTTGAAACCGTGGGCAAGTATTTTGGCATTACGAGAGAGCGAGTTCGCCAACACGAGGCGAAAGCTCTGAAGAAGTTAAGACACCACATAACTACGCTTCCAGCAATTTTCGATGCCCCAAGCAATTTGGAAGAAACCGCTGAAACTCTGCATGCTGAGCTTGAGGAACTTTACGAGAATCCGGCATTCAAGAGAGCAAACGAGATCACGCGGGAGTTAGAACACATGAAAAAGTCGCCGTTCAAGTATGATTGCAAATGCCTCAAGACAGAAGCGTTAGACGATCCTTTTATCGACGATTTGAATCTGAGTGTTCGTGCGTTTTGCTGCTTAAAGCGCGCCGGAATCAACACCGTATCCGATATTATCGAGCTACCGAAAGATGATTGGTTTAAGATTAGAAATCTTGGCCGCAAGACCCTGAAAGAGGTGGTAGAAAAAATGCACGCTGCGGGATACAATGAGTTTTATGTCGATATTCCGCCTTTTATGCCACGTTAATTCCTTTCTTAAAATAATCGCTCTTATTTTAAGAGCAAGAAGTCCTCGACAAACCAGTCGGGGCTTTTTGCTTTTTGTTGACAGCTACTAAAACAAAAAGAGCATTAAGTATTTATGACCAATAAAAAAGGCCCACTTTTCAAGCGAGCCTTAAGTTATTCCGCTGTGTCC
This sequence comes from bacterium, assembly GCA_963623485.1. Taxonomy (GTDB): domain Bacteria; phylum Patescibacteriota; class Saccharimonadia; order Saccharimonadales; family Saccharimonadaceae; genus Nanosyncoccus. The sequence continues at coordinate 57,126 of CAVFLV010000014.1, forward strand.
CATTCACCGATTTCATCGGCGTCATCGTCGGCATATTCGTCGGCGTCGTCCTCGAGGTCTAAATCGAAGAACTCGCTTGAGCTTTCCAAGCCTTCTGAGCCGTCAGATTCATCGAAATCTTTCGAATCGTCGAAATCCTCAGGTTCATCCATTCCCATTGCTGGTTTTTCGCGGACCGTCACGAGCGGAACGAGCTCTGGCGTATCCATAGGAGAACACCAGCCGATCTCGCGCGACATGTAACGAGGCTTGATAACCTTCATTTCCGGCCCCTCGATTTCCTCTTCGGGATAGACGTAATATCCATCCTCTACCCTGAGAACTTCGAGAGCCCTAAGCAAGTCAAGGACATCGCCCAGTCGTCCGCCGAATCCTCCGTTTCTGCCGAACATTGATTCATGTAGAATAAATCTTCTATTCGGGAAGCCGTCCTCTACATCTTCTTCGATGTAGTAATCACGGCATCCTGAGACGCCATCATGGTAGCAGAGACGATAATAATGTCGCCTCTCAACAACTGACATCTTCTCGCCGGTTTCTTTCTCATATTCGATCAGGAATCGACCGAGCGCCGCGTATAACTCGTACATAGTCATATCCCGACCGCCTTTCTTTTTGACGGTAAGTCTATCGTCAAATTCGTCGTAGTCTACGACGAAGCGTGTTATTGTAGCATCACTCCAATCTGCTACGTCTCCGTCTACTACAAATAATCTTCTAAAATCTTTCATGGTTACCCCTTTCCGCGCCCCCCTTGGGCACAACAAAATTAAACTACTATGTTTTTAACATCTTTTTCCATTATAACACGAACAGTCCAAAAAGTCAATAGTTCCTCTGAATTTGGTTGAGCTATTTTCGCGAAAATAAATAATCCAATTAAAATGCCCGAACTTTTCGTTCGGGCAAGATGAAAAATGGATTGGTTATTCCCCAGGGAATAACATGATTTCGCCCGTACGGCGCTTAGTGTCGTAAAACGCCCTAAACCTGTACAGGTGAAATACTTTCGACGAGCTATTGTCGAAAGCGTTTAGGTCTGCGCGGCAATAACCATGCAGGTTGAATTTATTTCCAGAGCCGTCCTCATATTCGAGGCCGGTTATCCTGACATCATCAACCGGCAGTGGTATGTATCCGCTACACAGTCGGTCTTGCGGATATGTATATCCAGCTGCGACGTTGAAGTCGACCCGGATATCACAATTGTCACTATACGCGTATTTACACGCGTCAAACAACAAGTCCTTGCTAGGCCCAAGGACTATCCGATAAACCTTCTGCTCTCCATTTTTGGTATTCATACGAATACCTCCTTTCTAATGTGCTACCAGCCACATACATGGTCTGGCAAAAAGATTTTAGCCCTAAGCGCAGGCTAATACTTCCATTGTATCACATTTTGTCCAAAATGTCAATATATTATATGTTTCCCATAGTGCAATCAACTATTTTAACGAATCCCTCTCCTCGACGCAATAGCTGATGATTCCAGAGGCGGATTTGACCTAAATTCGCTTCCTGCCAGCATGGGATTTGACGACTTTTGGAGTGGTGGACTTGTGCTCTGCTGGTGTTCGTGTGGCTGCCCGAGCCTTGACTTTTGCTTGCGCCCGCGCCCTCGCCTGCTCTCTAGCCCGCTGATGCTTAGCCTCGGTTTCTTTTACGATTCTCGCCTCAATTCGCGCCGCCGTCGCCGTCGCTGCCTCGGTGTCGCCCGCATTCTCGTAAATCGCCAAAATCTGGCGCAGAGTCGAGACTTTCGGGTCTAATTCGTAGGCATTTTCGAGCGCCTCGATGGCTTTTTTGTTGCTTCCGAGCTGTTCCTCGGCCTTGGCCAGGGCAATATATCGCGCCGGCACGTCGCCCTCGAGCTTAATCGCCTGCAAAAACGCCATTTCCGCCTTTTCGTACGCCCCCGTTTCGAGATAAATCAGCCCCACGTTATGAATCGACGCCGGATTATTATCGAGCGACTGCGCAATTTCAAAACATTCCACCGCCTCGTCAAACTTCTGTTCCTTGGCATACAAAATCCCCAACCGGTTATACGCCGCTGCATTTTTTTCGTCAAACTTCAAAATCGTGAGCAATGCCTTTTCCGCCCGAAACGGCTTGCGCTCCTTCATCGAAACCTGCGCAATTTGCCATAATTTTTTCATCTGCGCCGTGTATTTTGGCGACTTTTCCTCGACTTTTTTCTGACGCGGTTCCAGCGGAAAGAAAAACGCCAAATAAATCACAAAAATCAGTATTATAAAGACCGCAACCATACTCTTATTTTAGCATAAATCCGCCACAATATGCAATTTTATATGACCATTTTGTGTGATATTCTCGTATGCCGTCAAAAATTTCGGCAATTTCTCGATAAATATCGGCTTGCCGGTGATAAAATACGACTTATACAACATTTCAATCGCAAGCGCCAGAGTCTTTAGCGCTTCTTCCCTCTGTAATTGCGTTGTTTTTTTCTTTTTAAAACTCTCGCCAATCTCCGCAAGGTCCGCTGGTTTCGCCGCAATTAAACGCTTGGCGAGCTGTTTTTGTTGTTCGTCGGCCTGAATTTCTAGACTAAAACCAGTTTTCGGTTTCAAAAAATAAATTCGCGCCCGCGACAAAATTGTCGAGAGAAGTTGCGACGGACTAGCAGTAATCAGCACGAAATGCACTTTTTCGCCCGGTTCCTCGAGGTTTTTTAGCAGCGCGTTCGCCGCCTCTAGACCCAGTTTTTCCGCCGGCCGAAAAACGATAAACTGGTCGGTAAACTGTTTTCGACCCAAAATCCCTAGCGTTTCGCGCACCTGTTCAATCGTAATTGTGGTTTTTTCCTCTGGTTTTAGGACGATTGCCTGCGGAATTTCCACTTTTTCCTCGTCCGGCACCACAAAAATCGTCGTTCCGCTCTTTTTTGCAATTTCCGGGATTTGTTTTGTATCATCAAACCACATTGCATACCCCTACCGCTTCCATAAACCGCACTCCGCACCCCATCAAAATCCTAAACCACATCGTCAAATTCCCGCGGGATTTCCGACCGAAACACGCGCCTCTCGCCCCCAGGCAGCGTAATCTCAAGTTCCTTGGCGTGCAAATACAACCGTTTCCCTGGCGCGCCCTCGTACACCGGGTCGCCCACAATCGGATGTCCCAGATATTTCATATGTACCCGCAGTTGGTGCGTTCGCCCCGACGTCGGCTTCAGCTCCACTAGCGAAAATCCCTCGTTTTCGCGCAAAACTTGGTAGAAAGTCTCGGCCTCCTTGCCGTTCGGGTCGACCCGAAACGTCGTCGGGCGATTTTTGTCGCGCATCATTGGCAAATCAATCCGCGCCGCCGGCAGTTTCAAATGCCCGCTCACCACCGCCACATAAGTTTTATGCACTTTGCGGTCTTGGAACTGTTTTTTGAGAAATTTTTGCGTTTCCTCGTTTTTCGCCAGAATCATCACCCCGCTTGTATCGCGGTCCAGCCGATGACAAATCAGCCCAAAATCCGCCAACGTCCGCTCTGGGCAATATTCGCCCTTTGCCTCGGACAACAGCCCCGCCGGTTTCTCGACTACCAGCACATTTTCGTCTTCATACAGCGTTTTTGGCACCAAATCGGCATTTTTCAGCTTTTCCGGCACATTTAATTCGATTTTTACCCCTTCCGGGAACTTTTGGTTCGGTTTTTTGACCACTTCGCCGTCCACTTTCACAAACCCATCCTCGATAAATTTCTGCAGGGTCGAACGGTTATAACTCTTAAAAATCCCCACCATCAAGTGGTCCAAACGTATTTTTTCCTCTTTTTCGGGCGCCTCCGTCAAAATCCGGTCGCCGTTCACTACACGCGACATCTCTGGCTTGCTAAACTTTTTTCCCGTTCGGATCATCTCAGTCCAACCGCTTTCTGAACCTCTAATAATTTCGCTTTCGCGATATCATTAGCATATTTTTCGCCTCTAGAAAGCAAATCCAATACTTCCGCATCCGAAACTTTCGCAAGCTTCGCCTGAAAATCGGTCAGCATCGCCGATACGCTTCCCGCCACCTGCTTTTTTAACTCCCCATAGCGAGTTTCTCCCGCCCAAGCCGTGATTACTTCCTGCAAAAGCACCCCCGTGGTCAGTGACTCAATCGTCAGTAAATTCGAAATCCCCGGCTGGCTCCACATATCAAACTTCACCTTACCGAGTGAATCCGTCGTCGCCGACATAATCTTTTTCGCGGCCTTTTCTGGCGTGTCGTCGAGCATAATTTTCGAATTCTCCGCCTTGTTGGATTTACTCATTTTCTTCTCTGGGTTTAGCAAATCCCGAATCCGCACCCCGTCATCCGTCCCCATAAACTTCACCTGCTCGGCAGTTTTGACCGGCACGGTAAAAATTTCGCCAAATTTGTGATTAAAACGCATCGCCAGGTTGCGCGTCAGCTCAATATGTTGGAATTGGTCCTCGCCAATCGGCACATAATCCGCCGAATACAGCAAAATATCCGCCGCCATCAAAATCGGATAGTCAAAAATCGCTACATTACACGACTCTCTACCCTCAGATTTTTCCTTATATTGCGTCATCCGCGAAGTTTCGCCCATCGTCGCTACACAATTCAAAATCCAACACAGCTCCGAATGTGCCGGCACGTGGCTTTGACGATAAATATGCACATTTTCGTTAATTTTTAGCCCCGCCGCAAGGTAATATTTCAGCGACCTTAGGGTGTTTTCTTGTAAATTGCCATCTACCTCAGAAATAATCGAATGCAAATCCGGCACAAAAATATTCACCTGAAATTCGCCCGTCTCCGAATATTTATTCGCTAGGCGCACCATCGGCAGCAGCGCCCCGAGGTAATTCCCAAGCGTCGGCACCGAATTTACTCTAATTCCCGTCAAAATCGTTTTCATACTTCTATTTTAGCACATTTTGTGTTAGAATAAAATACGAGGGAAGGCTCCCTTTCTGCCCGCCCTCACCCAGTGTCATTATATTCGCACATATGACAAAGTTTGGGGTGTTAGCTCATCCGGTAGAGCGCAGCTATGGCATAGCTGAGGTGGCGAGTTCGAGCCTCGCACACTCCACCATTTTTCAAAAACCGCCTCTCGGCGAGTTTTTTTCTACACCACCCTCACCGGCAAAACCCACCCCTTGCCATAAGTTTTCTCCATAAAGCGATACCGCGCCCCGACCCAATTTAACAGATACTCCACTTCTTCGTCAAAATCACGCCTGCCCCACTTTTCGCCGTCTTTTATCGCCGCCTCACGAATTAAGTTCGCCGTCTCGCCAATCGAATATACCAGCTCTGCCCAGCGCCCCGACATCCGCTCCCGCCACACCCGCTCGACCTCTGCCCTAAACTCCGGAATATCCACTAACAGATATAGTAGTTTCGAAATATGACTCCCGTTTTCCGACCAAGCCCTCTCTCGCTGCGCTTGGTCCACCTCTGGACTATGAAAATTCACCAAACCGTCCGTCCACCACCAATCCAAATTCCCCAGCGCAAAATCAAAATCCCACGCCGGCCCGGCATGAATTTTATCCTCCGCGCCGTCCTTATAGAAATAAAAACTCGACGCAAACGCATCTGGGTTGTTCGTAAACTCCGAAATCAAAAAATATTGCGCCAACGACTCCACGTCCGCCACTTTCGCTACGCTCGCAAAATCACCCGCCTCCGCCGCCTGTTCCAAAAGGTCAAAATTCGCCATAAACGCTTCCATCGCCGCCACCTCTGTTTCCTCGTCCTCCACTACCGCCTCCACTAACTTCATGCAACTTCCCAAATAACTAAAATAACACCCCCCTTCAGCCTGATGCAAACTATCCAGCTCCACCAGCACCCCAAGTTCATCTCTTAAATCCACTCGCTCCTTGCCGATTTCGATTTTATCCATCAAATAATACAGCCCCTCGTAGTCGCCGTCCAGATACAGCTCCACAAACTTACCCCTGTTTGTATATTTTTCGCCGAGCATCTCCGCAATCGTCATCGCCGTGTCGTCCCTTAAATAACTCATATCCAGCGAATTACTCCTTAACACCCACTTTTTAGCCTCGCCCAGCCCAAAAACATCTATTTTTTTCGCAAATTTCAGCTGAAATGGCTTTTTCTCTTGCAAAAACGTCGAATTCCCGCGCAGTTTAATCTCCAGATTTTGCGCCACGGTGATTTTGCCTTGCTCATCCGTCAAAATCCCCACATTATTACTAAATTTTTCCGTTTTGTCCGCCATTTTCAGCTCGTCCGCCGTGATATTCAAAAGCTCAATCTCAATTTTCGCAATTTTTGGCGTTTTTCCAGCTTCCACCGCTGTTTTTTGATACCAAAAAATCCCCAAAACCGCCAACAACACTACCAATGCGCCGCCCAAAATCAGCCCAATTTTGCGCAAAAGCCTGTGTTTTTCCATTTTTTTATTATAACAGACTTACACCGCGTCCGCAAACACCACCAGCCGGTGCGACGCCCCGCCCTTGCCGTCCGGCGTTCCCGCGCAGGTCATCAGCGCCACGTCATGCCCGAGCGCCGTCCGTGCAATTTTATTCATCAACATTGGCGTGCCGTTCAGTCGCCCGTCCGCCGTCTTTTCGTATAATTGAACGTCTGCCACGCGGTAAGTTTTAGCCACGCCTGCCTCTGTTATAGTGATTGTCTCACCCACATATCGCGCGCTCAAATTCCCGAGCAACCTCGCCGAGTTATGCCCATAAACCAATTTTTGGTACCGATAAATATCACTATAACTCAAATTGCTCGCGAGCGCCACGTATTCGTCCTGCGAATTCACAATTTTCGTAATCGTATAATTCACCTGCGCCGGAGTCGTTGCGGTCGTGGTCGCGGGCTGACTAGCCGCCCCAGTCGATACACCAGTTCCAGCCGCAGGCGCCTCGGAAGAGTTCTCGCCCTCCCCATTCAAAACCACGCACACCCTATCATCACCAGATTTCAGCCCGTTCGTACACGTCTCCACTCCTTGAAAATCCACCGCCGACACCATGAAAGTATCCGCTTGTGCCAAAGTTTCAGGTACAAAAGTAATCCCTAAAATCGCCGAAAATAGCATTAAAAAAAGGCGCTTCGCCATGTTAACTCCTCTATGACCAATTTATCCTTCTATTATAGCACACTTTGCCAAAAAAGTCAACCGGCACGCTGATGCATATTATCGCAGAATAATAACAACTCAACCCCCGTCTTGTAAAAAGACCCAACCAGTGCTAAAATTAAGAAAAAGGAGGTTTTGTGAGCCGTTTTGATGACCAATACATTGATTTATGTCGCCGAATTTTGTCTTCGGGCGAGAAAATCACCAATTACGCGGGGCAGGACCACCGTTCGGCCGGCTCGGCTTTTGCCATCCCCGACCACACCTCTCAGCGCAGTTCCGGCGCTAAGACTCTCCGCCTTCCGCACGAAATCCTCAAATTCGACCTCTCTGAAGAATTTCCGATTTTAGTTTCGAAAAAAGTCGGCTTCAAATCCGCAGTTTTAGAGCTCCTTTGGATTTATCAAGCCGCCTCGAACGATGTTCGCTGGCTGACCGAGCGCGGAGTTCATATCTGGGACGAATGGGAAGTTTCCGCCACCGGTGAATATCAGGGGCGGAATTTAAACGCGATCTTCGCTTCGCGCCACCCCGACCTGCTGCCCGAAGATTTTGCGCACACTATCGGCACGGCCTATGGCTGGATCGTAAATAAATATCATCTAATTGACAATCTTATCGAAACATTGCGTAGCAACCCGGGCAACCGCCGAATGGTGCTTTCTCTCTGGCAAAACGAGTGGCTCGAAACCGCCGCTCTGCCGTCTTGCGTCTGGAATTCGCAGTGGAACTTGATCGACGGGCGCCTTAACGTCCTCGTCACTTCCCGCTCCACCGATGTTCCGCTAGGTCTCCCCTTTAATATTGTTCAATATGCCGTATTGTGCCATCTTATCGCCCAAGTTGTCGGCGCTCAGCCGGGGCAATTCACTTTTATCACGAACGACGCGCATATCTACGAAAACCAAATTCCAGGGATAAAAGAGCAAATCGAGCGTTATGACAAGGCGGTGAAAACCGGCACGCTCCCGCCCGCCCCTGTTCTCAAACTAAATCCCGAAATTACCGAATTTGCCGATTTTGATAATTCCCGTGAGCTAAAAGACATAAAATTGGAGGGTTACGAGCATCTTGGCGTCATCAAAATGCCCGTAACAGAGTAAAATGTTTAGTTTAATCGCTTGTATCGGCAAAAATCGCGAAATCGGCCATAGGGGTCAGCTGATTTTCCATATCAAAGACGATATGCGCTTTTTCCGCGAAACCACCTCTGGGCACCCGATTTTGATGGGGCGAAAAACTTGGGAAAGTTTGCCCGGAAAATTACCGGAACGCGAAAATATCGTGGTTTCGAGCGAGACTGTCTCCGGCGCCGACCGCACAATTTCAGATTTATCGGCTTTTATCTCTGAAAATGCCGACTCCGACCCAGAAATTTTCGTCATCGGCGGCGGTATGATTTACAAAAAATTGCTGCCCTTCGCAAAAACCCTCTATTTAACCGAAGTCGAGGCTTCCGCCCCTGATGCCGATACCTTTTTTCCTGATTTTAATCCCGAAAATTATACCAAAACTTTAATCAAGAAAGGCATCGAAAATGATTTAGCGTTTTCTATCTACCGATACGATATCAAAGGGTAAAATAAGGAGTAAAAATGAAAGATTTAGTATTCAATTTGATAGAAAACGAAAAAACTCGCCAAAGCGAGGGGCTAGAGCTCATTCCGAGCGAAAATTACGTCTCGGGCGCGGTTCTTGAGGCTATGGGGTCAGTCTTGACCAATAAATATTCCGAGGGCTACCCCTGTTTTGACGGCACCGGTGTCGAGGACAGCTTGGCGGAAGAAAAAATCGCCGATGAAATCCTGCCCAATTTCCGCTATTACGGGGGTCAGGACAATGTCGACCGTATCGAGCGCCTCTGTATCAACCGCGCCTGTCGTCTGTTCCATGCAGATCACGCCAATGTTCAGCCTCACTCTGGCGCCAACGCCAACGAAGCGGTCTATTTCGCTTGGTGTGACCCAGGGGACAAAATCCTCGCCATGTCTCTGCCTGCCGGCGGGCATCTAACCCACGGCTCCCCTGTTACCCGCTCGGCCAAGATTTACAACTTTATCAGCTACGGCGTCACCGCTGACGGCGATATCGACTACGACGAATTAGAGAAAAAAGCCCTAGCCGAACAGCCCAAAATCGTGCTTGTCGGCTACTCCGCGTTCATGAAAATCCCCGATTTCGCACGTATTGCCGCCTTGCAGGCGCAGTTACCCCAAACCTTGTTCATGGCCGATATGGCGCACGTCGCAGGCCTTATCGCCGGCGGAGCGCATCCGAACCCCTTGGACTTCGGTTTTCACGTCATGACCACAACTACGCACAAAACTCTGCGCGGACCACGCGGCGGACTGATTTTATCCAAGGGTAATGTCGACACCCCCTTAAGAAAACCCGAAAAAACGCTTGAAAACATCCCGATTTTAATCGATCGCGCAGTTTTCCCTGGCACTCAGGGCGGGCCCCTAGAGCACGTCATCGCGGCCAAAGCCGTCGCCTTCGGCGAAGCCTTGAAACCAGAATTTAAAGATTACGCTGTCAAAATCGTCGAAAATGCCAAGATTTTAGCGACGGAACTTAAAAACCATGGGTTTATTTTACAGGGAGACGGCACCGAAAATCACCTGATTTTGATCAATATTAAAGACAGTTTCGGCATCGACGGCAAAACTTACGAAAAAGCCCTCGATATGGTCGGCTTAAATCTAAATGCCAACGCCCTACCTTCGGACAAGGGTGGCGCTTTTCGCCCCTCGGGCGTACGCCTCGGCACTCCGGCGATTACCACCCGTGGTCTTGGCGCGGCAGAAATGAAACTTCTGGCCGGCTGGATGAAACAGGTTGCCGACATCTGTAAAAAAGCCGAAACCGACGAAAATCTCGCAAATTTCGCCTCGGAACTCAGCAATATCCGCGCTGGGGTTCGCGAAACTGCGCTGAAATTCCCCGTGCCAGGCATTTAAAGTTAAAAATCGGCATTCTAAACCATGCCAAATCTTCTCGTTCATTTCCGCCACCCTCGGGCAAAGGCAGGATTTTCCTGGCATTTCAGTTCGCGCCAATTTTTGCCTATGCTAAACGGCAAAAGTGTGCTATAATATAAGTAGTGGGGCGTTAGCTCAGCTGATAGAGCGCTGCATTCGCATTGCAGAGGTCAGGAGTTTGAATCTCCTACGCTCCACCACTTTTTAGCTCTAACAGAGCTTTTTTGATGACAAAATTTCCGTTCCGGCCGTGGAACAACCGATAGGATTTTCTTCATTTTGGCTGTGGGACAACCGCTTTTGCTCGCAAACAGACATCTGTTATCTGAATGCTAAAGTTTTCGCTTTTCGAAGCATGTAAAATTTCCCAGAGAAAAAATCCAACTCCCCGGACTGAGAACTGGATAGTCCCAGTTCGAAGTCCGACGGGAGTTGGATTTTTGAACTTGGCGAAATTTTATCGCTGAGAAAAGCAAAACTTTAACATTTTCTCTAACTTTCGTCGCGCCGGCCGTGGAACAACCATAAAAACCTTCCTACTTTCCGTTTCTGCTGTGGGAGAACCGCAAAAACCTTTCCACTTTTCGAACCGGCTGTGGGAGAACCAAAAAAATAAACCCCATAGGGGTTTATTTTCTGAGAAAAGCGAGAATTTAACGCTTCGAGAACTGCTCGCGTCGTCGTGCTGAGCGCAAACCGTATTTTTTGCGTTCCTTTTCGCGAGGATCGCGCTTCATCATGCCTGCCTTCTTGAGCACAGGGCGAAGATCCGGCGCTTCCACGGTTAGAGCCTTCGAAATCGCGAGTTTAATCGCATCGACTTGTCCAGCTAAACCGCCGCCTTTTACCACGACAGTAATATCATACTCTTTTTGCTTTTCAGCTAGAGCTAGCGGATCGGTGATTTCCGCGAGATAAGTTTTGTTTCCCGACAGATAATCTAACGCCGGCTTACCGTTGATGGTTAGCTCGCCCTTACCGCTGTAAAGTCGCGCCGTCGCCGTCGCGCTCTTGCGTCGACCAAGGCCATAGGTGTATTTCTTCGTCGCAACCATTATTTAATCTCCTTTGGGCATTGCGCCATGTGCGTGTGCTCCGCGCCGTCAAACACGCGTAGCCGCTTCAGGCGTTCCGCCGCCAATTTATTTTTCGGAAGCATACCCTTGACCGCTGCTTCAATCGCGCACTCCGGATATTTTTCAATCATTTCCTCGAGCTTTAACTCTTTCAAACCACCCGGGAAACCGCTATGTCGATAGTATTTTTTCTGAACCATCTTGTCGCCGGTCACCGTGATTTGCTTGGCATTAATCACGACCACGTAATCACCGTTGTCGATATGTGGGGTGTAGGTCACTTTCGACTTCCCCATCAACTTGTCGGCAATCACTACCGCGAGCTTACCAAGAGGCATGCTCGAAGCGTCGACAATCCACCATTCGCGATTAATTTCGCTTGCTTTTTGAGAATAAGTTTTCATTACTTGTCCTCCTTCTCAACTTTTTGCGCGGACGCAGGAGCTTTTTCGGTAGCTTTTTCAACGACCTTTTTGGCAACTTTTTTGTCAGTTTTGACTTCTTTTGCTGGTTTTTCAACCGTCAAATCGATGTCATCAACAAAACTAATCGTTCCCATCTCCGCGTTGTCGCCTCGGCGGAAACCCGCGTGTTCGATTCGTAAATATCCACTGTCGTGTTTAACTTGCGGAGCAATTACGTCGAACAACAGCCCTGCAATTTCTACGCTGCCAAGCCGAGCGATCGCCAGCCGGCGGTTATGTAAGCCACCTTTTTTCGCCAGCGTAATCATCTTCTCAGTTTCGCGTCGAATTTCTTTGCACCGAGCCAAAGTTGTAGTTATCATTTGATATTCAATGAGTGAGCACATCAACCCTTGTCGGAGTGCCCGCCTCTGATCTGTTTCGCGGCCGAATTTTCGACCTCTGTATCCATGACGATGCATTTTAAATATTTAACTCCGTTAACTTTTCTTTTACTTCATCCAGGGCTTTCTGACCAAAACCTTTCAAATCCTTCAAATCGGTCTCTGATAAGGTTACGAGGTCGCGAATTGTGCGAATGTCGTTATTGAGAAGTGCATTGGCGGTACGTGCCGACAAATCCAATTCCTCAATTGGCAACATCAAGCCAGAATCATCTTCCGCTTCATTCGCCCCAGGGGTTGGCGCCGATTCGACCTTCGTCCCACCGGCCAGCGCCGTATATTGATTGACCAAAATCGCCGCCGCTTCTTCGAAAGCATCTTTTGGCGTGATGGTTCCATCGGTGTCGATAGTTAGAGTCAGTTGTTGCAAGTTAGTATCTTGCCCGACCCGCGTGTTCTCTACTTTGTAGCGCACGCGCAAAACCGGTGTAAATACTGCGTCAATCGCAATCATATCCGAATGAACGCGGTCTTCGCTCGCTTGGTCAATCGTTAAGTAGCCTCGCCCACTTTCTACCACAAAATGCATCTTTAGTACAGTTTTCGGGTCGTCAATATGACAAATCACTTGGTTTGGATTCGCAATTTCGACTTCTGCCGGCAATTTAATATCACCAGCAATCACCCGCTTGTCACCGTCTTTTTCGGATTGCTTGTCGCCCTTCATCTCGAGAGAAAGTTCAACTGGCGCATCCGTGTGCATTTTAAAGCGAATGTTTTTGAGGTTCAACATGATATCCATCATATCTTCCCGTACCCCAGGAATTGTGGTGAATTCATGAGTTACGCCCTCAACCGAAAAGGCCGTAATCGCTGCACCCTTCACGCTCGAAAGGAGCACCCGACGTAGAGAGTTGCCCAAAGTATTGCCATAGCCATAATAAAGTGGCTTAATCACAAACTCTGCGCTAGTCTCGCTCAGTTCCTTAACGCTGTCGAGCTTTGCTTCGTGAATATTTTTTGTAGTCATACCCTTTTCTCCTTAACGTGAGTAATACTCAACAATTAATTGTTCGTTAATGCCCGGTTCTGCCTCTTCACGTTTTGGCAAGCCCGTAATTTCAATTTTCATTTTCTTCGCATCGACCTTCATCCACGACAACGTCACTGGGTTCGCTGCCCCGATTACATTCGGAAGATTCTTGAAATATTCAGTTTTTCCAGAGTGCGCTCTAACTTCTAATACGTCGCCAGGTTTCAACCGGATGGACGGCACATCAATTTTGCGTCCATTCAAGGTGAAATGTCCGTGCGAAACCAGTTGGCGTGCTTGGCGCCTGGTCAATGCAAATCCCGCGCGATATACTACGTTATCTGCTCGTCGTTCCAAGTATTCCAACAACTTTTCGCCAGTCAAACCTTCTGCACCCTGCGCTTCTTTCATCAGTTTTGCAAACTGTTTTTCCAAAAGTCCGTACATTCGGCGCACTTTTTGCTTTTCACGCAGTTGCGTCAAGTACAAACTGCCACCCCGTTGGCGCATGTTGCCATGCTCGCCCGGAATGCCGGATTTTTTTGCCATCACTTTGTGGGCTTTTGGCGCTAACGCCACGCCTTCCCGACGGCTCTGTTTTGCAATTGGAGAATTATCCCGTGCCATTATGGTTTCCTTTCTCCCTTCGGTCGCACACCACCGTGCGCAATCGGAGTTACATCTGTAATGCTATCAATTTTAATGCCTACGCTCGAAATCGCCCGAATCGCCGCATCGCGCCCCAGTCCAATCCCCTTGACATACACGTCAACAGAATTAAGAGCGTGATTTTTCTTAGCTACTTCGAGAGCTTTTTCCGCTGCGACACCTGCCGCAAAAGCGGTGCCTTTTTTCGAACCACGGAAACCATTTGCGCCCGCGCTCGAAGCCGACAACACCCCGCCGGTTTTATCCGACACGGTAATAATCGTGTTGTTAAAAGTCGCTTGAATATGTACTGCGCCCGCGTTTACGATACGCTTAGTTTTCTTGGACTTTTTTGCCTTAGTCGCACCAGTTTCCACTGCTTCCGCCGCTTCGACCGCTGTATTTTTCACTTCTTCTGCCATATTACTCCTTAAGTCTTGCTCGCCGCTTTAGGTTGTGTTCCACCGACCGCGATCGCCCTACCCTTACGAGTACGTGCATTCGTTCGAGTACGCTGGCCGTTGACTGGCAATTTCGCCTTGTGTCGCATTCCCTTATATGAATTAATGTCCTTAATTCGTTTGATATTGTTGCTCACTAGGCGTCGGAGATCACCCTCAACATGATATTTTTGAGAAATAATGTCGTTGATTTTCTGTTCGTCAGCCTCGGTGAGATCTTTCACCCGAGTGGTAGGCTCGATTTTAGCCTCCGCAAGGATTTTTTTACTAGTTGTTCGCCCAATCCCATAAACATAAGTCAGCGCAATCCAGACTTGTTTTTCGGACGGGATGACAACGCTAGCAATTCTAGCCATATTTAACCCTGCCTTTGCTTATTCTTAGGTTTTTTCTTATTGATGATACGCAGCACGCCTTTGCGTCGCACAATAATATCATCAGGTGAGATTTTTTTAACACTTGCACGTACTTTCATCGTGTTAAAACATCCTTTCCTTGTTATCGTTGCAATTTTCCGCCAGTTTTAACCTTTTGCAAATGGGTTAAAACTGTTGTAAAAATTACAACAGTTAATATTATTTTAGCCGAAAACTGATTCTGCCCTTTGTAAGATCGTAAGGGGTTAACTCAACCTCGACTCTGTCGCCCGGAACCAAACGAATGTAATTTTTACGCATCCGTCCGCTCATATGGGCAACAATAATATGACCATTCTCGAGTTCAACCCGAAATTGGGTATTAGGCAACGCCTCAACGACCTCGCCCGTGAGTTTAATCACTTCCTTTTGACTAGCCATAAATTACCCTTTCATTGTATCATGTTCAAGCATTCTTGTAAAGACTGAAATTACTATTTTTGGGCGAATATCCCGAAAAAGCCCAAAAAGTCAACGACCTTTAGGTCTTTACTTTTTGGACTTTTGAGACCTGCCCAAAAATAGTAATTTTAGTCTTCTACGAGCACTGCACGAGTAAACTGACGCGACAAATAGGTTTGTTGCACCGATGACCATTCCCCCGTACAAGTAATCAGCGTCACCGACTCACGATTTTTCTCTGGCGACTTAGCGGCTTTAATCATATAATCGTCCGATTCTGCTAGCGCCACCGTAACATTCTCGACTACCTTGTAATTAAAAATCGTCCCGTCTCCGCGCTCAATTTTGATAATGTCCCCTTCCACTAACTCCGGCAACCGCTTAAACACACCGTAGACATTCGGCCCACCATTATGCCCGTCAATAATCATCGTTCCGCCTTGCCCCGGCTTGCCCGAACCTTCATACCAGCCCACATCGAAAATATTATTCGGCGTAGCCATTTCGCCCTTAGAATTAATTCCCATCGCTAGCACCCGCGCATTTGTAATGCCGAGTTTTTCAATCGACAAATAGCGCGGTCGATCCGCCGCTACGGTGTATTCTATAATTTCTTCCTCTGTCGGGACGGTTTCATCCAAGGTGCTTTCTTCGGTCGCTACCGCCGCTCTTTCGCTCCCCTCTTTCTCGCCGTAATACCACGCCTCAAAAGTCGCAACGCGAATTAGAAATCCCAAAAACACAATGGTTATTACCGACCAAATCGCCCACTTTGCCACCCGTCGCCAGCCACCCTTAATTTTCAAGTTCGTCTCCAAAGTCGTCATAAGTTACCATCAGCGCTCTCGAATCTAGCGACCGTAAGTTCTCGAGCGCCACCGTCACCACGATTAAAAGCCCCGTTCCCGAAATCGACAACCCAATCGGCGACCCAGTCAGCACGATAAAGATATAATCCGTAATAAACGGCAACATCGCCACCACCCCGAGCGCAAGCGCCCCAAACAAATTCAGCCGATTGACCACGCCACTTAGATAATTCGCCGTCGTTATCCCCGGGCGCACGCCCTCGATAAATCCGCCCTGTTTTTGTAAATTATCCGCAATTTCTTTAGTATTAAAGATAATCGAAGTGTAAAAATAAGTAAACATAAACACCAACAAGAAATACAATGCCGGATACACAAACCATTGCCCCGTAATCCCATTCGGATACAAAGTCGAGAAATTGCTTGCCGACGGCGCCGAGAAAGTCGCCACCAATATCTCGCCCACTTCATTCGATGAGTCAATCGAAGTCATCACCTGCCCAACTAGTGCCGGCAACGACAAAAACGCCGTCGCAAAAATCACCGGAATCACCCCCGCCGCAATAATTTTAATCGGCAAAATCGACTTAATTCCGCCATACGACGAATTTCCGTGCACCCGCTTAGCATAATTAATCGTAATAATACGTTGCCCTTCGTTTAGTTTCACCAAGAAATAAATTACCGCTAGCATCGCCAGCCCAAATCCCAGTATAATCCAAAACACCGTCGGATCCACTGACAGCTCTAGCCAGCCAAACAAATTCAAACTCCCGTTACTGGTATCAAACAGCTCCGTCCCCAACGCCGTCATCGTAGTCGGCAACTGCGACACAATCGACGCAAAAATCATCATCGAAATCCCGTTGCCGATGCCCTGCTCGGTCATCAGTTCGCCGAACCACATCAAAATCATCGACCCCGCCGTCATTGCCGTCACCGAAAGCGCCCAGTCCATAAAGGTCGGCGTAAAATCCGTCGCGATATTTGCCGACAAAGTCGACTGATACAAAATAAAGATATATGCAATCGACTGAATAATCGCCAGTGGCACCGCCAGGATCCGCGTCCATTGGTTAATCTTCTTACGCCCTGCGCCACCGTCGTTAGACAGTTCTTCCCACTTCGGCACCGCCTTAGTTAACAGTTGCACCACAATCGAGCTCGTAATATATGGCGACAAACCCACCAAAATAATACTAAACGACGCCAGCCCGCCGCCCGAAATCAAGTTCAGAAAACTCGAAAAATCCGACTTGTCCATCAAATTCGACACCGCTTCTTTAAAAGTCGCCGCGTCACCCATCGGCACCGGAATTTGCGCCAGCAACCGATACGCCACCAAAATCCCAAAAATCGCCATCACGCGCTTCAACATATCTTTATTTTTGAGAGATTTAAAAATCGTCTTAAAATGCATATAACCTCTTTCCTAATAACTATCATACCACACTTTACCGCACAAAAAAAGCCCCCTAAGGGGCTTTTTTCTAGATTTCCTCGAGTTCTTCCGCAGTTGGCTCGCTGGTTGTTTCTAATGGTCTGACCCCAGTCCCCACCGGAATCTTGCGACCAATAATCACATTTTCCTTCAAACCTTTCAAGCGGTCCACTCGGCCGTTAATCGCCGCGTTAATCAACACACGAGTCGTGTCTTGGAACGACGCCGCCGACAAGAACGAATCCGAGAAGATGGATACTTTCGTAATCCCGAGTAGCAAGTTAGTAAACGTTGCTGGCTCTTTGCCTTCCGCAACCAGTTCTTTATTGCGTTCTAGCACCGAAGCTTTCGAAGTGATATCACCAGACACAAACTCCGAATCACCAGCCTCGTCAATTTGCACGCGCGAGAACATTTGTCGCACCAAGATTTCCAAGTGCTTTGGTGAAATCTCATGACCTTGCGCCGCATACACGTTCAACACGTCGTTCATAATGTAGCGTTGCGTCACTTCTACGCCCTTATACTTGAGCAAATCTTGTAAGTTCATAGAACCTGCCGTCAAGCGATCGCCCGCCGTCACGACGTCGCCAGATTTTACTACCACCTCGGCTTCGCCCGGCACCTCGACTTTCACCGACGCGCCCGCCGCCGCCACGAGGATTACTCCGTCCTTGACCAGCTCCACCACGCCATCACAAGGCGCCTTAATCATCGACTTGTCATCAGCTTTCTTCGCCAAAGTCGCGCCCGCCCGCACGCTTTCGCCGTCTTTCACGGTAAGTTCGTGTCCGATAGTGGCAATTTTAGTGATTTTGCCAGCTTGTGGCGTAATCTGAATGACATAGTGGTTGCCATCTTCTTTCACTTCCACCACGCCGTCAATCGGAGTAATGTAAGCTTGCCCCTTCGGCGTCCGAGCTTCGAGAAGCTCCTCCACCCGAGGTAGACCTCGTGCGATAGCACCCGAACCTGCCACACCAGAACCGTGCTTAGTATCGAGCGTCAGCTGCGTGCCTGGCTCACCGAGCGACTGCGCCGCAATCACCCCGACCGGCTCATTCGCTGCCACGAGTTCACGGGTCGACATATCGACACCATAACTCTTGCGCGGAATGCCTTCCACCGCCGTGGTCGACAGCACCGACTGAATCTTTACGGACTCAATCTTTTCATCAGCGTCAATTTGGTCCGCTAACTCTTTCGTGATCAATTCATCTGCCTCGAGATAGCCCGGCACCGCTTCCGCCGTATACCGACCGGCCAATCGCGCTGCAAACGAGATTCCCGACAGCTCGGTTTCGTTGCGATACACCACAAATCCTGGGTCTTCCGCTTCCGAGTCAATCGTAAACACATCTTGCGACACATCAACCAGACGTCGAGTCAAATACCCCGAGTCCGCAGTACGCAATGCCGTCGACACCTGCCCCTGACGTGCGCCTCGCGTTGCGATAAACGATTCTAGCGTGTTCAAACCTTTTTTATATGAAGATTTCACCGGCAACTCGATTTCGTTGTTATTAATATCCACCATAATACCGATTTCTGCCGACGCGAGCTTAATATTTGAAATATTACCACGCGCGCCCGAGTTCACCATTACCGCGATATCAGTATCCATCTCCGACAACTTCGAAGACAAGAATTCCGAAATCTTTTTGTCAATATCACGCCAGTTCGCAATCGTCAGTTTATAACGCTCTTCCTCGGTTACGAGACCATCGTTAAACTGCTCCTGAATCATCGCCGTCTTCGCATCGCCTTCTGCGATAAAGTCGTCGATTTCATCATAAGTCGGATAATCATCCTTCGCCGTCGAAATCGAAGCAATCGTTTCGTATTCAAACGCCAAATCTTTCAAATCATCCGCAGTTTTCACCATCACTTCAGCGCCATATTTCTCAAAAATCTCCGCCATCACCTTCGATAAGTGCTTTTTGGTTTGCACCGAGTTATCAAATGGATAATCTTTTGGCAAGATTTCGTTGAAAATCACCCGCCCCAAAGTCGTATTGCGAATTTCTTTATTCGCAAACACGCGAATCGGGGTCTGCAGAGCAATTACGCCTTGGTCGTAAGCCATTTCTGCCTCGTAAATCGACGAAAAGGCCTTTGGCGTATCGGTGTTCGTCCCCGGCTTATCATAAGTTAAGTAGTAAGCGCCAAGCACTACGTCCTGATAGATCGCTAGCACTGGCGAACCGTCCGCCGGCTTCAGCAAGTTCTTGCCCGCCGACATCAATTCGCGCGCTTCTGCTTGCGCCGCGTCCGAAAGTGGCAAATGTACTGCCATCTGGTCGCCATCGTAGTCCGCGTTAAAGCCTGATGCTACGAGCGGATGCAACTTAATCGCCTTACCATCAATCAAACGTGGTTGGAACGCTTGCACGCTCAATCGGTGCAGCGACGGAGCGCGGTTAAGGAGCACATATTTACCTTTAATCACTTCGTCCAACGCATCCCAAACAATCGTTTCCTTCGCTTCGATCAGTCGCGAAGCCGCCCGAATATTATTCGCATATTCATTGCCAATCAACCACGAAATCACGAACGGCTTAAACAGTTCTAGTGCCATTTGCTTCGGCAAACCACATTCGTGAAGTTTAAGTTCCGGACCGACCACAATCACCGACCGCCCAGAATAATCCACGCGCTTACCCAGCAAGTTCTGGCGGAACCGCCCTTGTTTACCCTTGAGCAAGTCTGACAGAGATTTCAACTTACGTCGTCCGTTGGTCGAATTTGCCCCTCGCGAACCGTGCGATGCCGAGTTATCAATCAACGCGTCCACCGCCTCTTGCAGCATCCGCATTTCATTGCGACAAATCACTTCTGGCGCATTCAGCTCTAATAACTTTTTCAATCGATTATTACGGTTAATTACCCGGCGATACAAATCATTCAAATCCGAAGTTGCAAATCGTCCGCCAGGCAACGCAATCATTGGGCGCAAATCCGGTGGAATGACCGGAATTACCGTCAGCACTAAATCTGCCGGCTTAATCCCCGCCGCTTGCATCCCCTCGAGCGTCTTCAATCGTTTTTGGATTTTCTTTTCTTTCTGACCTTTAGCTTCCGCCGCTTCTTCGTGCAACTGTTCAATCAACTTATCCAAATCGATTTCATCGAGTAGTCGCTTAACCGCCGTCGCTCCCATCTCTACCGTAATCAAATCTTCATATTCTTCCGGCAACTTGCGATAATCGACTTCCGTAATCACTCCGCCCTTCTTGAACGATTCAAGCATCGCCTTGCGCGCTACAAAATCCGATTCTAGTTCCTCGATTTCTTTATTGCGTTGCTCAGCCAGCGCTTTCACATCCGCGCCGTCTGCTTTCGCTTCCTTATCGAACCGAATTTTAATCGCTTCTCGCGCCGCGTTGGTTTGAGCTTCGAGTTCTTCCAAAGTTTTTTGGATTTGCTCAGTTTTTGCGTCCGTAATCAAATATGTCGCAAAATACACTACTCGCTCAATATTTTTCACGGTAATATCAAGCAAAATTCCCAACGCCGACGGAATTCCGCGCATAAACCAAGTGTGTGCTACTGGCGCCGCTAGCGCAATATGCCCCATGCGTTCCCGCCGAGTAATCGACTTCGTGACCAAATTCCCCTCTTTGTCCACCGCCGCTTCTCGCGAACGCACACCTTTAATCTTCGAATCATGCGGATTAATATCTTTGGTCGGCCCAAAAATCCGTTCACAGAACAACCCGTCCCGTTCTGGTTTTTGAGTTCGATAATTAATCGTCTCTGGCTTGGTTACTTCGCCATAGCTCCAATTCAAGATATCGTCCCGGCTCGCCACCGTGAGTCTAATTGAATCGAAATCCGAAGCGCTAATGAAGTTGTCCATCCACGCCATTTAGAACTCCTCTCCGAGATCAACCATGCCGTCCTCATCGTCAATCTCCTTTATTTCAACGCCCTCCTCTTCCATCATCGCCTCGGCTTCTTCGTCGTCGAGATCGAGGATTTCCGGCTCGGTCGTTTTCTTATGTTGATCGTAAATCGATTGGTCATCTTTCGACTTTTCGATTTCTTTTGAAGTTTTTTCAATTACATCCCCCGCATCCGCTGCTTCACCGTGGTCCAAAAGGTCTACCTTCAGCCCTAAGCCTTGCAACTCTTTCACTAACACGTTAAAGCCTTCTGGCAACTTCGGTCCTTCAATCGGTTCGTGCTTAATAATCGACTCATAAGCCTTCGCCCGTCCATAAACGTCATCTGACTTAATCGTCAACATTTCCTGAAGTGTGGTCGCCGCGCCATAAGCCTCGAGCGCCCAAACTTCCATTTCCCCAAACCGCTGACCACCATTTTGTGCCTTACCACCAAGTGGCTGTTGAGTCACCATCGTGTACGGGCCAGTCGACCGCGCGTGAATCTTGTCTTCGACCATGTGGTGCAGTTTCAACATATGCATCACCCCGACCGAAGTCCGTTCATTAAACGGCTCACCAGTCAAACCATCAAATAGTTGTACCCGGCCATCTTTGTTAAACCCAGCTTTTTCGAGTTCTTCATTGATTTTTTCGTCCGGCACCCCGTTAAACGACGGTGTTGCTACTTTGTAACCTAGCGCTCGTGCCGCCATACCAAGGTGTGTTTCAAAGAGCTGCCCAAGGTTCATACGGCTTGGCACACCCATTGGCGACAACACCACATCAATCGGCGTCCCGTCTTCCATAAACGGCATGTCCTCTACCGGCAGAATTCGCGACACCACACCCTTGTTACCGTGGCGCCCCGCTAGCTTATCACCCACGCTAATCTTGCGCATTTCCGCAACAAAGATTTTAATCTGCATAATCACGCCAGCTTTCAGCTCGTGGCCTTGTTCGCGAGTATAAACTCTCACGTCCACGACCTTGCCGACCGACGAACCATTCATACGTACCGACGTATCACGTACATCTTTTGCTTTTTCACCAAAAATTGCTCTTAGCAGCCGCTCTTCCGACGACAATTCTTGTTCACCTTTTGGCGTAATCTTACCAACTAAGATATCTCCGTTATGAACTTCCGAGCCAATCGTCACGATGCCGTCTTCACCAAGGTGCCTCAGCGAATGTTCTGACACGTTCGGGATATCCCGCGTTACTTGTTCCGGCCCGAGTTTAGTTTCGCGTACTTCCACGTCGAAATCTTTAATGTTAATCGACGTTAAAGTATCATCCTCGACCAACCGATTCGAAATCACAATCGCGTCATCCATGTTATAACCCCGCCACGGCATAAACGCCACCAACAAATCTCGTCCCAGCGCCAGCTCGCCGTCGTTAATCGACGCACCTTCAATCAAAGTGTCGCCTTTTTCGACTTTTTGACCTCGCGCCACTACACAATGTTGGTTATAACAACGGTCATCATTGGTTTTTTCAAAATGATGCAACTTATATTCACGGTCTCCGCCCTTTTCATAAGTCACAATCACCGAATCGCCGTCCGCTTTTTTCACCACGCCTCTACCAGACGCCGTGATCAGTTGCGAGGTGTTGAGCGCCACTTCGCGTTCAATCCCCGTCCCCACCACCGGATTATCTTGTTTCAAAAGTGGCACCGCCTGTTTCTGCATTGCGCAGGCCATCAGCGACCGGTCAACCCGGTTTTTCTCTACAAACGGAATTAACGACGCCGACACGCCCAAAATTTCCTTGTGCGCTGCATCCACGTGCGTCACCCGCGAAGCTTCTACCTGCGCTGGCGTGCCATGCACCCGTGCCGACACCCAATCTTCGACAAACTTGCCGTCTTTGTCTAGTTTTACCGACGCGTCCGCAATCACCTTGTCATTTTCCGTGTCCGCATCCATATAAACGATTTCATCGGTCACTTTGCCGTCTTTCACTACGCGATACGGCGCTTCAATAAACCCGTATTCATTAATTCGCGCATAAGTCGCAAAGTTTAGCACTAGCCCCACGTTGCCACCTTCTGGCGTTTCTACCGTACAAATCCGACCGTAGTGCGTCGGGTGAGCATCACGCACATCAAAGCCCGCGCGTTCCCGTGTCAAGCCCCCCGGTCCCATCGACGACAACCGACGTTTGTGCGCCAATTCCGAAAACGGGTTCACTTCGTCCATCAACTGCGAAAGTTGCGAGGTAGCAAAGAATTCTTTCACCGCTGCGACGACTGGTCGCGAGTTTAACAGTTGCGACGGAGTCACTTCTTCAACATTTGCCATTGACATTCGGTCAAGAATATTACGTTGAAGACGAAGCATCCCCAAGCGGAATTGCCGTTGCACCAGTTCACCGACCAACTTCACTCGTCGATTACTTAGCGAATCGATATCGTCCGGCGCTTCTTGCGTGTTATTCAAACGAATAATCTCCGAAATAATCCGTAGCACGTCGTCCATTTGCAAAGTGCGATGCTTCGCATCATTTGGCACATCAATTTCGAGCCGACGGTTAATCTTAAACCGCCCCACGTTCGAATAATCATACCGTCGCGGGTCAAAGAACATCCGCTCAATCATCGATTTCGCGTTCTCTACCGTCGCGAGGTCTCCCGGACGAATTCGGCGATACACCTCAAGCAAAGCCTCGCCCTGCGTCGAAGTGGTATCTTTTTCGAAAGTCGCATCAATAAAATGCTTTTCGCCGGTATCTACGTGCGCAAAATGCTCTTTAATCGCCGTTTGGCTCATTCCGAGCGCTCTGAGGAACGTCGTCACCGGAATCTTGCGTCGGCGATCGATTTTCACATACATCGCCCCGCTTGGTACTGTCTCGAACTCAAGCCACGCACCTCGCCCCGGGATAATTTTCGCGCCATAATAACGCCGAGTCCCCACCGTCTCTGCGCTAAAGAACACGCCAGCTGAACGAATTAACTGAGAAACAATAACCCGCTCGGTCCCGTTAATAATAAAGGTCGCCCGATCGGTCATCCACGGATAATCACCGAAGTAAATATCCTGTTCCTTTTTCTCGCCGGTCGCCTTGTTTTCTAGCTCGACCAAGACATGCAAAGGCGCTTCATAAGTCGCAAGATTGTATTTTGCGTCTTGTTCGCTCTCCTTTGGCTCCTTAAAATAATAATCTTTAAACCTAAGAGAGAGTTTTTGACCCGTATAGTCGTCAATCGGGTTTAACTCCGCAAAAACCTCTCTCAGGCCGTTGTCGACAAAGTCCGCCCACGAATCTTTTTGGTGTGCCGTCAGATCCGGAATTGGCAAAGCTTGGTCACCCTCGGTGAAAAATACTCTCTCACCTGCCTTTGGTTTTGTAGCCATTCTACCTCTTTTTTATTAGTGTTAATAATCTTTTTGATGCTCCGCTGCTTGCTCTCAGTCCGTTTTACTAGGACCCATCGCAAAACTCGCCTCACATCTCAGCGCCGGAAGATTACTGCCCTACTTCTCCCCTGACCTCGCTACTTTCAGGATTACACAAAAATAAGGCACACTACTTCTTCTCCCCATTTTACCACGCCACGTCAAAAAAATCAACCCAAAAATCCCTGAAAAACCAACTTTCTCCCAACTTAAACGCCACCGCCAAATTCAGCCCAAAAAATCCCATCAGCATAAGGACTTTGGGCGTAAACGACCCCAACCATTTTTTTGACCCAAAAATCCCCCATCAACGTAGGGGGATTTTTAGACATAGATAAGCTCTCAACTTATATCTCTTTAAGCCGACTCGCAGTTAGTTAGCTTATGTTTAATTATACGCCCACCCGCCCAAAAGTCAAGACTTTTTTTAAATATCCAAATCGTCTAGATCCGCAAGCTCCGCGCGAGTTTTTTCCGCAAGCTCCGAAGTCTCGTCTTCCGCTGAATCTACCTCTGTATTTTCGGCAATTTCGGACGCGCTCTCTTCATTCGCTTCCGCCGCGGAAGTCTCTTCCGCGCGATGCGCCCCTCGTTCCGCCGCCGGTCGTGCTTCTCGAGGCGACGTTTCTTCGTCATTCACGATTTTCAAGTTATAACGCGCGTTTTGCTTCGAGCCGAGCGCCCTGAGTAGCACCCGCATCGCCTGTGCCGTCATCCCGCGCTTACCGATAATCCGCCCCACATCCTCCGGGTCGACCGTAAGCGACAATAGCACCCCCTTCTCATCAATGCTCCTCTCCACTACTACCTTATCTGGATTGTTGACTAAGGTTTTAACGATGTATTCTACAAATTGCTGGTCAATGGTAGCCATATTGCCTCCGATTAAATTATTTATTCTTAAATTATATCACAAAAAACGGCCTTTTATAGACCATTTTTTGCCAAATTACCATAATTTTTATCAATTTCGGTAGTTCGCCTCCAAAAATCCAATCATTGAATCGTTATTTCCCGCCCCAAAACTTCAATCATCGGACCTCTGTTTCGCCAACTCGGAGCTTAAGCTTCTGCCGGAGCCTCAGCAGTTTCCTCTGGAACCTCTTCCTTTGGCTGATTTTTACGCAATTTGTCTGCGTGTTTCGCTACGGCCTTTTTCGGCGCGACTTCCTTGTACCATTTTGGCAACTTCACGCCATTTTTCTTCAAGATAAACGCCACTCGCGAGGACGGTTGTGCCCCGTTCGAGAGGTATTTTTCCACTTTTTCCTTGTCCAAAGTCAAAGCCTTGGTTTCAGGGTTATAGTTGCCGACCTCAGCCACAACGCGCCCCGACAAGGGATGACGCTGGGATTCTTGGACGACTATCCGGTACGTCGGATAATGCGCCCGGCCTTTACGTTGCATGCGAATCGCTAGCATTTTTTCTCCTTAAAAATTAATATCTCCCCTAATTATATCACACTTCCCCCTAAAATACAACCCCACGCATTTTAAACCATTATCTCTAGCCAATCTCCAAAAAATATGTTATAATGACAACGTAGTTTTTTGAAAAAA